>SIBE01000010.1 GCA_009695265.1 Pedosphaera sp.
CCGGTGTTCATCGTGGGATGAATTTGCGCAGTTCACCCGAAACCGCCGCAGCCCTTCGGGAGATCATGGCCGCCGCCGGAGTCTCAACCGAAGTGGAACCCGAAACCAACATCAGCGGCGGCACCAAGTAGCAGCATCGGAATTCACACAGCACCGGAAGTGGCATTCTTTTGCCTGCGGCGGAACAGGCCGAATTGCCTGCTCTTGCACCTTTCGGGGAGGCGTCGCTGGGCACCTTGGTCCCTCCATAATGTTGGGTGCCAAGGGCAATTTGAAAAGGGCGCAAAATCGGCGGCCAAAATTCCGGCGCAATCTTGAGACCTTTATTTCTTAATAGCTCAATGCTGGATGAACCGCAGAATCGCCGCAGCCGTCGGATCATTGTCCTTCGGGACGTTGACCATTTCTGAAATATGGCTTTCACGCGGCACGAAAAGGATAACCGACGGGATGTTGGCAGCCTCTAATGCGGCGTGAAATTCTCGAGCCTGAGCCGGGAGCGTGAGGTAATCCCATTGACAATAACTGACCAAGAATGGCGGCGCGCCTGTCTTGACGTGAAACAAAGGCGAAGCCTCCCGGCGGATTTGAGGGTCTTTGCCAAACACCGATGGCTGGCCGTCGCCTTCGGTGAAATTATAGACCCCACTGAGCGCAATTGTGCCGCGAATGGCTTTCGAAGAAATCAGATGCTTTTCCAGATGGTGAGGATCGAGTGTGAGCAGAGCGGCCAAGTGCCCACCCGCCGAATGGCCGCCCACATACAGCCGGTTCGTGTCGCCGCCATATTCCGAAATGTGGCGCACTACCCAGGCAAAAGACGCTGCGACATCTTCAATTTGCGCTGGGTGGGGATATTTGGGCGCTAGCCGATAGCTAGGAACAACGGTCAAAACGCCCTGTTTCGCAAAGTGGTTGCCGATGGCTGGATATTGGGAACGGTCGCCGGATTTCCAAGCGCCGCCATGGATGAAAAAGAAAACCGGAGCTGACTTCTTCTCCTTCGTCGCGTAAAGATCGAGCATGTGTTTACTCGCCTCCTCGTCAGGTCCCTCGGCATAGGTGATATTCTTGCGAACCTCGACGTTCGGTGAGATTTCGTTGGACGGCAGCCGAAGCGAATCCAACGACGGAGTCTTCAGATAGATCGGATTCGAATAAATCCAAGGCCGCTCTTCCTCATCCACCGTGAGCCATGCTTCCAAGCGGTAAGTCCCAGGCGACTTGGCTTCGAAGGTCAGATTTGTTCCAAATGTTTCCCGAACCACGGATCCGTTGTGAATCAACTTCAGCTTTGCCGCGACTGGAGTCAAAGCAACGAGCCGGGTGGTGCCAAGAAAAGGCGCCGGATCGCCCATGGTAAAGACACCGAGATTATTGATCGCGCCAAAAGTAAAACCGGTCGGATCGCAAAGCCAATCGTGGGAGACATAGACATGGCCTTCACGGAGCGATTGGCGGATCTCGGGCTCGGTCAGCTCGCGCGCCAGGATGTGCGTGGAAAGATTCCGAAAGCTCACCGCATAAGGATCGAAGGTTGTCTCTTTGAAAATCTGATTTTGATGCGCGTCATTGGCTGCGATGCCAGTGAACGGTTTTTTCTGAGTCTCCTTATCCCATTTAGAGAAGAATTCTATATGTTGCCGAGTGCCGATAGCAAAGAATTCGTCCGGATACGTTTTGAAATTCTCCACGGCTCTGCGCCACAGATCGGGATCGCTCGCGGCCGCCAGCAAGTAGGTTTGCAAGCCATGGTCTAGAACGGCATCGCTGTGGCGATTGCAAATTTCCATCCCCACAAATCCGTCGCTTAAAGCATCGTAACGCTCCTCGATGTGCGAGAGGAATCGCAAGCCGCCCTCAGTTATGGGCTGGCCCTCCGCGCCATAGTCAGGAAAACGCAACACGCCGTCTCCATCCTCCGATCCGGCAATGAAGAGAACTCCATCGCGCAGGCCGCGCCATGTCTCCACCTTCGGACCACGGTGATCAGTCCACATCACGACGCGGACGCCGGTCTTTTTCGCGGCGACCAAGACTTCCGGGCGCGTTCCCTTGGTGTGGCTGGAGTCCTCGGCGTGAACGTGAATCACTGCGCGAAAGTCCTCATAGACGCCGAGGTTGGCCAAGGTTTTGCGGGCTTTGGCAAATCTGAGTATCGCTTCGTGGGTCGCTTCCAAGTGCTGAGTTTCGAGGCGCTCGGCGGTTGTCCATTTAGATCCAGGCGGCTCCTGGGCGAACGTAAAAAAGCAGAGGACCGACAATCCGCTAAGGCAACTGAACAGTTTCATCGTGATGTGAGAGTAGGATTACGAGTAGGAATCACGCTGACAATCCTTAATTCAATGGCAGTGCGACGGGCGGAAGACTTTCACCTCCGCAGCGTGAGATTCAACTGGCGCACATCCATGACGCTCTGGCCGGGAATTTTCAGCGCGCGCATTGTGAGCAGGCCGTGGCCTTTTTCGAGGCGCATCGGCCCGAGGCCGAGCGGTCGGAATTCCTTCATCCGTGATTCGCCGTTGGGACGGGGGATGGTGTCCTGGTTGGTGTAGAGCGGCGGGTTCCAACCGGGGGTGACTTGGCCGGTGAGCTTCGCGCCGTTGAACTCCAGTTCGATGGTCGAGTCGGCGTCGGCAATGGGGCAGGTGTAGAGAATTTCCACGTCGTAAGTGCCGCTCGTATTCACGGCGATGTCCCAGGTCATCGTGTCGTCGAGGCTCGTCCAGTTGACGAAGTAAGAACTGTTTGGCGCATTCGCGCTGCGCTTAACACCGCCGTGTGGGACGCCGTCGCGCGCGGGCAGCGGCGTGCGCGGGAACTCTTCGTAGCCGACGGGATACGGGCGGTTGTCCTTGGACTTCGGCAATACCTCAGCCCGCCAAGCAGCCACTGCATCGGCCATCTGGGTGGCCACGTCCGGTTGGTCGGTCGCGATGTCTTTGGTCTGGCCGGGATCGGCAAGCATGTCAAAGAGAGCGCCGCGCTGGTCGAGACGGTATTGCTGCGACCGCGCGCTGACGCTGCCGTTCTGGTGGGAGAAGATAATCCGCTGCTCCCAACCAGCCTCCCGACCGCGCAGCAACAGCGGCGAAAAATTCCGCCCGTCGAGCGCTTTGTCGCCCACGCGCTTCACGCCGGTCATCGCGGTGAGCGTCGGCAGCAGGTCAATCGCTCCGGTGATTTCCTTCACGACGGTGCCCGGCTGAATGCCTCCGCCCGGCCAGCGGATGAAGAACACCGAGCGCACGCCGCCTTCGTCCACGGAGCCTTTGGTGCCCTTCATACCGCCATTCCACCGGTGCCCATTTGGCCCGTTGTCGGAGAAGTAAATCACGATGGTATTGTCGGCGAGGTTCAGTTCCTTGAGCCGCCCGAGCACGCGGCCCACGTTGGTGTCGAGATTCTCCATCATGGCGAGCGCGCATCGCGTCTGGTCGATGCTCTCCTGTTTGCTGTCTGTGCCACGTAACGCGAGTGGCTGATTACGGAAGCGTTGCCAGTATTCCTGCGGCACCGCCCACGGCGAATGGGGCGTGTTGAATGGCACATAGCAGAGAAAGGGCTTGGTGCGATTCTTCTCGATGAACTCGATGGCGTGCGTGGTCAGATCGTCCGCGATATAACCCTTTCCACGCACAGGCTGGCCGTTGTGATCGAGAGGCGGATCAAAGTATTCACCCCAGTGGCCGGAGGTGAACCCGTAGTATTCGTCGAACCCGCGTGCGTTCGGGTGATACGGCCACTGGCTGCCGTTGTGCCATTTGCCAAACGCACCCGTCGCATAGCCCGCCGCCTTGAACGCATCTGCGAAGGTCTTCTCGTCCGTATTCATCCGCTCTTGTCCGGTCGAGACGCCGCGCACGCCGGTGCGCGAGTGATATCGCCCGGTCAGAAACTCCGCCCGCGTCGGCGAGCAGACGGAGCAGACATAGAAGCGATCCAACGACGCCCCGCCGCGAGCGATGGAATCAATGTTCGGTGTGCGAACCTGGGTGTTGCCGCTGAAGCTGTAGTCACCCCAGCCCGAATCATCCGCGAGAAAGATGACGACGTTGGGTTTGCTCGCGGCCAAGACCTGGCCGGCCACACCGCACAGGATGGCGATTGCGCACAGAATTCTTTTCATGGCTGGGTAAGTTCAACAATGACAGATTCAATTCTTCCACTGAATTTGTTGGGCGTCGAGTACGGCCCGACCGCACCGCCTTGGTCGGAGCCAATGTCCAGGCCGTCAGCAGGCATCGCGACAATGAGGCCGCGCCCCGCCGCGCTCACTGCGGGCTGGCCGTCGAGTTTGAGCGTGATCGCCCCAGCGGCGTCGAACCGCGCGATGGCGGTGTGCGCACCGGTGATAACGCCGGGCGTGCTCGCGGTCGCTCCACCCGCGCGGCTGCGGACGATGAAATGCAGTTTACCGCCCGCGAGATACAGCGCGTAGCCGTGCGTGCTGCCGCCTTGTGCGACGAGAACGCCATCCTTCGCCACGCCCACGTCGAACTTCGCGGTGATGGTGAAAGCACGTCCGGCGATGGCGGGAGCCTCGGCACGATCGAGATGATCACCCTCTTTCAACGTAAAGCGGCGTTCCTGGCTCAAGCCCGGGCTGTTCGTTCCGCCTTTTCCGCGCCAGGCACCGAGGGGCAACACGTCGGCGCGCGCGGCCCACGCATCCCACGTTGCGGCCATGGCTTTCACGCGATCAGTTTCGATGGAGGCAAGGTCGCGGAGTTCGCTGCGATCGGCGGTCAGGTCGTAGAGTTCCCAAGGCTTGCTTTCTTTCGTGACGAGCTTCCATTGGCCATCGCGAATCGCACGATTGCCTTCGTGTTCCCAGACCAACGGCTTTGCGCGCACGAGCGTTTGACCCGCGAAAACCGGACGCAGGCTCGCGCCTTCGAGCGGTTTGATTTTCTCGCCGCGATATTCGCCGGGATAGCTCGCGCCCGCGACATCAAGGCACGTCGCCATGATGTCAACGAGCTGGCCGGGTTGGGATTCGAGTCGGCCACGGCGCGACGCCGCGACTCCCGCGGGCCAGTGAGCGACGAGCGGCGTGCTGATGCCGCCTTCGTGCGTCCAGTGTTTGTATTCGCGGAACGGAGTGTTGCTCACCTGCGCCCAGCTCCGTCCGTAGGCGATGTAAGTGTCCGGCCCGCCTGGCATCACGCCGTAGCCCGAGCGCACCGGCCAGCCGTCCCGTGTTTGCTTCGGCGTGCTGCCTTGCTGACGATCATCCATGTGCATCGGCGGAAGCCCTGGCCGCTCTGCGCGCGGGCTGAAGTTCGTTCCGCGCCCGTTCAGTTCCGCGCAACCGCCGTTGTCCTGGAGATAAAGAATCAGCGTGTTCTCGAACTGCCCCTGAGCCTTCAGCTCCGCGACGATGCGCCCGATGCCCTGGTCCATGCAGTCCAGTTGGGCGGCGTACACTTCCATGCAGCGGCTCTCGAATGCCTTGTTCCTCACATCGTCCCACTTCTCAGACAGCGGCTGCGCGCCCCACCTATCGTCGAGCAATCCGATCTGTTTCAACTTGGCCCGCCGCGCGGCGCGTATCGGTTCGTAGCCGCCGTCGTATCGCCCTTTGTACTTCGCGATGTCGGACCCCTTCGCGTGCAACGGCCAATGCGCGGCGGTGAACGCGGTGTAGAGGAAGAACGGTTGCACCTGGTGATCGCGCCCGTGTTCGCGTATGAATCTCACGGCGTGGTCAGCGATGGCGTCGGTGTAATAAAACTCCCCCGGCTCATACTCAGGATCGTTCGCGACCGTAACGAGCTTGTTGTCGCGCACCAGAGAACTCGGATCAAAATAGCTGCCCGCGCCATGAATCGTGCCGTAGAAGCGATCGAAGCCGCGATGCAACGGCCAGTTGCGGTTGTCCTCCAGCGCCTTGTCGGACTGCCCGGGCGTGACGTGCCACTTGCCCACGGCGTAGCTGCGATAGCCGGCCGGCTTCAAGGCCTCCGCGATGGTCAGGCAACTGCGATTGAGCGTGCCCCGATAGCCCTCGTGCCCGTGATCCTCCATCATGTGCCCCACGCCGGCTTGGTGCGGATGCAACCCGGTGAGCAACGACGCGCGAGTGGGACAGCATCGCGCCGTGTTGTAGAACTGCGTAAAGCGCACTCCGCTTTTCGCCAGCGCATCCAAGTTCGGAGTGGCGATCTCACCGCCGTAGCAGCCGATGTCCGAGAACCCTATGTCATCGCCGAGGATGACGATGATGTTGGGTCGGGGGGCATTCTCCGCAGCGAGGGACACGCCACAAAACGCAGAGATCAACACGAGTGTAAGAAGACGTTTCATATTACATGACCGTGAAACTGTAAATCAGGGCTGAGTTGAGGTTCGAGATTGTCATGGTTCGCTTGGTCACTTCGCTTCTTGGCTTGCGTTCACGGTGGACATTTTCGCGCCGACATCTTTGCGCCACTCGAGGAGTTTCGCTTGCATGGCTTTGGAACGCGACGGCTCCTTCTCCGCCAGGTTCGTCCGCTCGCTCAGATCGTTGGCGAGGTGATACAATTCCAGAGCGCCTGTCTCGTATCGCTCGATCAGTTTCCAGTCGCCATCCCGCATCGCGCCGCCAGGGAAGCCTCCTTGATTTCCGTAGTGCGGGTAATGCCAGAAAATCGGTCCTCGCGGCGGTTGCGGATCGCCGCGCAAAGTAGGGAGCAGACTCACGCTGTCCTGCGCCGACTTCACGGGAGGCAAGCCGCAGGCCTCCATGACGGTGCTGAAGATGTCCGGGGTGCTGATGACACGGTCGCTGATCGCGCCCCGCTTCACCTTGCCAGGCCAGCGCACGATGAAGGGCTCGCGCACCCCGCCTTCGTAGAGCCAGCCCTTGCCAGCGCGCAAGGGCTCATTGCTCGTGGGCCAGCCTTCGCTCGTGCTCAAGCCGCCGTTGTCGCTGGTAAAAATGACCAGCGTCTTTTCCGCCAGACCTAGCGCGTCGAGCTTGGCCAGCACGGCGCCGATCGAGCCGTCCATTGTTTCCACCATCGCCCCATACACAGGGAAATTCTGAGTGAGTCGCACTTTGCGCTCGCCTTCCCTACCCCATGCATCGGCATCAATTTCCTTCGCGCGCTCCTCGTACTTCTTCGCCAGCTCTGGCTTGCCCATCAGCGGTGTGTGAACGTCGTAGAGCCAGTAGCTCACGAAGAAGGGACGGTCCTTGTTCGCCTCGATGAACTTCCCGCACTCTGCCGCCAACCGGTCGGCGATGTGCTCGCCGTCCGGGCCGTCAGACAACTTTGGGTTTCCGTAGGGCGAGAAATACTTTTTTCCGCCGTAAGGTCCACCGCGATCCAACCCTCCCATGTTCACGTCGAATCCCTGGTTCTCGGGAAGGAAGTTCGGTCCGCCGAGATGCCATTTCCCCGCGTGCATCGTCGCGTAGCCAGCGGCCTTCAGTGCCTCCGCCAAGGTTGTCTCCTCGAGCGCGAGCTGCTCTGAATAGGGCGCAGGCAACATCTTCGTCGGGCGCTTCCATTTGTCTGGCTGGGCTGCGCCGATGTAATCCGTCACGCCTGTCCGTTGCGGCCAGCGGCCAGTGAGTAGCGACGCCCGCGTGGGCGAGCACACCGGACAGGCCGCATACGCCTGGGTGAACTTCATCCCGTCCTTGGCCATGCGGTCTAGGTTTGGCGTGTCGTAGAACGTGCTGCCATAGCAGCCGAGGTCGCGCTGCCCGAGGTCGTCGGCGAGGAACACGATGACGTTCGGTCGGTCGGCCGCGGACAAGTTGGGTGCGGTCGCTGCGATAAGAACACAGGCGAGGATTAAGATTTGTTGGATGTAGCGTGGAATCATTATTCTACCTTTGTTTTTGAATTCTGGAATTTAGAAATCTTTCTGGACTCGCCCATTTGCGGTCGAGTTCGAGTCCTTCCCACACTTTGCCATCGTGGCCGATGTTGGGTCGCGTCACTCGCTTCGACCGACGGTTTGTCGTCGTGTGGCGGGATGTGACCACAGCGCCGGATTCGACGGTCGGAGCGAGGCAGTTCAGTTTCATAGCGTCATGGAATCGCCGCCGTCATCGCAGCCATGAGCTTGCGGGCGTCGCGGTGTCAGTTTCACGGTCAGCGACTCGTAGCCGTTGGAGCGTTGGTAGCGGGCCTCGTTTTCGATGTGCTCCTTCGCATCGAGCACGGTGATACGCCCGACGTGCGCGGTGAGGGCCTGCAACAGGCTGCGCACGATCAATCGCGCATGTGGCGCGCCGAGGCAGAGGTGTGTTCCGAACCCGAAGGAAATGTGCGGGTTGGGCTTGCGATCGAGGCGCACCTCCTCCGGCGCCTCGAACACTGCGTCATCGAAATTCGCCGAGGCCCAGCCCAGCGACACGCGTCCGTTTGCCGGGACAGTGACTCCGTGGACATCGGTCTCCACCGGGCACACGCGCCCGATGTGCGTCAACGGCATAAAAACGCGGAAGAATTCCTCGCCCGCGTGAACGATGCGCTTTGGATCCTCCCGCAGAGATTCGAGGGCGGCGGGGTTCCGGCCGAGGTACGCGATGATGGAAGAAATGCTGTGGATGATCGTGTCGCGTCCTCCGGCGAAGGTGAGATTTCCAAAGCCCATCATCTCCTCGCGTGTTAGCGTCCGTCCGCGAAAGCTGGCCTTCGTCAGCGCGCTGAAAAAATCCTCGCCCGGATTCGCCTCGGCGCGGTCGAACTGCGCGCTCAGATAAGCTTCGAGCGACGTGCCTTTCTTGAAAGCGCCGCCCGTGACCTTGAAGACGTGCATGCCCCAGCCGATCCACGTGTCCGCCTCCGACTCGGGCACATTCAGCAGGTAGGCGAGCGCACGCGACTGCACCGGCAGCGCAAACTCATTCACGATCTCGACGGATTCCCGGCCGAGCGCTTCGAAAATTCTTCCCGAGATCAACGCCTCGACCTTCGCGATCACGTTGGGTTGCTTGGCGCGTTGAAAGAACGGCTCGACGATGGCGCGATACTCCGTGTGCTCCGGCGGATTGGTCTCGATGGGCAATTGCCGCATCGTTCGAACCTCCTCCTCCGAAGGGATCGGCACGCGAAACGGCGCATCCGAGCTGAACGTCTTCCAATCCTTGGCCGCTTTGCGCACGTCTTCGTGGCGCAGAATCATCGGCACCATTTCGCCCTGAAATGGGCACTTCAGGCCGCCGTCTTTGTTTCGGGCCTCGCGAAAGGGATCGGGAATATTTTCCATAAGATTAACGACCCTGATCATTCGATTCTTCGATCCACATCTCCAACTCGACGTGCAAACGCCTCCGCGCGGCCTGATGATCAGGATTGACGGAGGCGGCAAGGTTATTGGCTTCATGGGGGTCGGCGAACGTGTCGTAGAGCTCCTCATCGGGCATGCGTGCGGCACAGAGCGCGTCTTGCACTGAGTTGAGTTTGCCTTCGATGTGAAGCTGCTGGATGAGGTTCCAAGATGGGTATTGCTTCGCCTTGTACGCATTCGGAGCGAAGATCGCGACCTCGGGAGTGAAGTTGCGAATGTAGCGGTAGCGCGCGTCGCGGACCGTCCGGCAGCGGCGCGCAGTTTCATCGCAACGATCCGCCGCGCCAAAGACGAGCGTGCGCCTCGGTTCGGCGAGCGGACCGAGGAAGGCGCGGCCTTGCATTTTCGTCGGCTTCTTTGACCCCGCGAGCGAGAGCATCGTTGGGGCAAAATCAATAGCCGCGATAAGTTGGTCGCTCACTTTCCCCGCCTCGAAGCCCGACGGCATAGGCACTCCGCGCGGCCACCGGATGAGGAGCGGCACGAGCAAGCCGCTGTCGTAGGCAAACTGTTTGCCACGCACATGGGCCTGGCCGTTGTCGCCGAAGAAGACGACGACGGTATTGGTCGCAAGACCATCCTTTTCGAGTTGCGCAAGGATGAGACCGATCTTGCGATCCACCTCGGTGGCGGCATCGAGATACTCGGCCCAGTCGGCTCGCACCACCGAGTGGTCGGGATAATACGGCGGCAGCTCGACCTTCGCCGGATCGGCGTGCTTTGGCGCGTGAAAGTCGCGGTGCGTTTCCTGGAAGTTCACCTGCGCGAAAAATGGCTGGCGTCCCTTCAGCGCGCTCCAATCGTTTCCATCGAAGGGCTTCGCTGGTGCTGTGAAGTTCCAGTCCGTCTTGCCTGTACCCTTGAAGCCCAGTTCGGGCGGAAGCTTCGCCACATTCGCGGTGAAGTAACCGGCGTCGCGCATCCAGTCGGTGACGAGACGAACGCCTTCGGGCAACGGATGGGCGCCGTCGCGATTCGAGCGATGGTTGTGCGCGCCGAGGGTTGTCGCATACATGCCCGTCATGAAGGCGGAGCGACTCGGCGAGCACACCGGCGCAGTCGTGAAGCAGCGCGTGAAGCGCATCCCAGCCGCTGCCAGCGCGTCGAGATTCGGCGTCGAGACTTCCTTGGTCCCGTAGCAGCCGAGGTGCTGGCCGAAATCCTCGGCGATAAGCCAGAGAATGTTTGGCCGCGCCGGTGCGTCGGCGGCGATGGCGGATCGAGCGCCGAGCATCGTGAGAATCGCTAGCAGGCAGGTGTGAAGTTTCATTTTGCGTTGAGTTCGATTGTGATGGATTCAATCGTGCCAGTGAATTTGCTGGACGTCGAGGAAGACCCGATGGCAGCGGCGGCGGAATCAACCGCAAGGCTGTCACCGGGCATCGAGGTGATGGGGATATACTTTCTCGCGGCGGAACAGCGGCGAGAGTTGCGTCGCGGAGAACGTCCGGCGACGAATGGAAATGGAGAATCGCCTCAGAGTTTCAAGTGATCTGGGATGGCGCGATGGTCGAAACTGATGCGTCGCGAGGGTTACCCTTGAAGTTGCGCTGCCAGCCGGTAGCAGTCTTCGACGAGGGTGATGGTCTTAAGGTAAGCGCGACCTTCACTCTCGGCCTGCTGGTGGGTGCGCAGGCAGTCGATGAGATGTCGTTGCGTGGCAAAAACGCTGTCGCCTTTGTAACCGGCAGCGGTCGGCTCGAATGGGAGAGGCATTTCCGGGGCGCCTCGATTCGAGAGAACCAGATAGCCGTCCGGCGCGACGCGCAAGGTCGAACGCTCACCTTCGATGACCAAACCACCCATCGCCACCGGCGACGGTAATGGGCCGGTGTGGCGATCGCCATGGATGAACCCTTCCGCGCCGCCGACAAACTGGACATGGATCTCCGCCCAATCCTCTCCTGCGATAACGGGATTCACTTTGCGCGTCTCGCACGCCGTCACTTCCAGTTCTCCGCCGAGGAAACGGAAGGTGTCGAGAATGTGAACGAGACTCTCAAAAATCAGCAGACGCGGCATCTGCCGGAAGTAAGGCTGGGCGGCGTATGGCTCCGAGCCCGTGCCGTCGGCCGTGCGCCAATCGAACGTCAATCGTTTCACCGTGCCGAGTTCACCCGCGACGATGAGCCGCCGCGCTTCGCGGTACCACGGCTGCCAGCGCCAGTTCTCGTGGACGAGTAGGCGCACGCCCGCAGCTTCGCAGACCTCACACATCGCCACGCTCTCCGAAACGGTTGGTGCCATCGGTTTCTGGCAGATGACGTGGATGCCGCGGCCTGCGGCCAACCGGGTGAGCGCCAGATGAGTGTCCGGCCGCGTGGCGATGTCCACAAAGTCGGGGTTCTCTACCATGACTGCTTCCTCGGCGGAATCGTAGAAGCGCGGCACACCGAACTCTTTCGCAAACGCCTGAGCCCGCCCCGGAGCAGAGTCCGCCACCGCGGCCAGGAGCGGCGGCATTCCTGCCACCGAGTCTGGTCCTGTCTGTTCCGGGCAACTGGGAAGCCGCCCCTCTAATCGCTTCCACGCCTCAGCCTGAAACCGAGCGAAGAAGCCCGCGCCGATGAGGACGCCTTTGAGATGTTTCACGTTGGCACTTTCAGTCTGCGGAACGGATTTACCACCAGGCAGCAGCCGATGGTGACGCAGAACGACCACGACTCTTCTGGGCGGCTTCGAAGCCGCCCCTCCGACTGCTTCTGTCGGTTCGCCATGGACCTGCGGACAACGAGAATGAAGCGTTTAGGAATCATGCCATGGGAGCGGCGGCATCCCTGCCGCTGGTTTCTTCTTCAGACTTGGATCCAAAGGCGGCTGGGATACCGCTGGTCCTGGCATTGCCACTCGATCCACCTTTGCGGTCAAGCAAGTCCGCCACAAGGTCGCCTTCCCACAAAGTGAACTCGCCCGCGCGGAGTTTCGCTTTTTCCGGATTGCGCCGAATGTAACGCGCCACCTTGGCGAAGTGCTCGCGATTGCAAATGCTACGATCAAAATAGTCCTTCATCCATAGCGCGCCCGTCTGGCCGAGGCACCGATTGATTTCGGTGGCGGTGAAACTCTTCCAGGTGTGCAGCACATCCTCCAAACGGTTTTCCGGAAGCAGCGAGAACAGCACATGGACATGATTGGGCATGATCACCGAGGAGAGCACGGTGTGTCGCTCTCCGTGAGAGTGGCGCAATACCGCCGCCACAATCTCGCGGCACTCCGCGCGACGGAGCACGCAGGTGCCGCGGCCTTCATCGAGCCAGCCTTCAATACGTGCGGGAAATCGCTTTTGATATTCGGCCTCCTGCTCCTTGTTCCACGACGGTGGATTGGCTCGATTCCACGCCTCGTGTTCCGCCTGCCATTGTTCGAGCAACTCTTCCGGAAGGGAATCCGCGAGACGGAAGGTGACGAAATAAGTCCCACTGTCCTGACCCCAATGCGGCAGGCGGTTGACGTGGATATCGACTTCCTTGTGGTCGAGAAAGACGAGGTTGGCGAACGGGTCGTTAGGAGCGGCGGCATCCCTGCCGCTGGTTTGCTTAGCCTTCCCAGAAGGCTCGGCGGCAGGGATGCCGCCGCTCCCATGCTCGATGGCAAAGGCGCGGCAGGGACAACCATCGCCGCCTTCGATTTTCAAGGGCGCAGCGACGAAGAATACTCTCTCGTGTGTGAGCGCGCCAAGGTTCGCGAGGCCTTCAACGATTGTGACATTCGCGCCCAAAAGAATCTTGTGAATGCGCGTGAGTTCCTCGCGGTTGTTCACGTCAGCGACGGATGGCGGCTCGACGCCGAGGATGTTCACCCGCTTCTCAACACACCAACGCGCAAGGTCGTCGGCGATGCGCGGAAAGTTGTCGCGGTAATGCTGTGGACTGCCGGCATGACGTGACCAGCCGGTGTGCAGCAGCAGGCTCTCGCCCGGCGCAAACCTCGCCGCGATGTCACCGAGATGAGCGACGGTGATCGGCGTATTGTCCGCGATGCCGTCGAGACGCACGACCCACGCCCAACTCACGCAGCGTTCGAGGGGCGTTTGGTCAATGGTGCCGGGACCGGCGGCGAAGTGCGCCTGTGCATCGATGTGAGTGCCGGCGTGCGAGTAGAGGTGGAGCGTGCGCGCGTTCCAACCGTCGCGCTCGACAGTGTTCGCCTGTTCAAACGCCACGCCGCGCATTCCATCGCGTAACGTGAGAGTGAGGTCGATGAGTCGCCAAGAGGGTTGGCAAACCTGTCGCTCGGTTTCATTCACCAGCGCGGGGGCGGCAAGCATACCGCCCTTCCTTTCTTGGGCGGCGGCGAGGATACTGTCACCCCCGGGTGACTCAGCGCTCTTCATGATTTCGCGATGATATCGTCGGCCATCTGGGTCGCACTCAGGTTTCCACAGCCAAGCCGACAGCACCCGATGGGCGACGAGAGTTTGACTAGGCGATAAGGTCCTTCACGACATTTCCATGCACGTCAGTCAGTCGGAAATTGCGACCCTGGAATCGGAACGAGAGGCGTTCGTGATCGATGCCTAACAAGTTCAATACGGTCGCTTGAAAATCGTGCACATGCACAGCGTTTTGAGCGACGTTCATGGCCAGATCGTCAGTTTCTCCATAACTCGTCCCCGCCTTCACGCCGCCGCCAGCCATCCAAACAGTGAATGCGTAAGGATGATGATCACGCCCCCATCGCTTCCTCTCATCGATGTTTCCTTGGATAAACGGCGTGCGGCCAAACTCACCACCCCAAATGACGAGCGTGTCCTCAAGCAAGCCGAGCCGCTTCAGATCCTTAATCAGGGCGGCCGAGGGCTGGTCCGTATCGCGGCATTGGGTGTAAAGCTCCGTCGTGAGGCTGTTGTGCTGGTCCCATCCCGCATGCATCACCTGGACGAAGCGCACACCACGTTCGACAAGGCGTCGCGCCATCAGGCAATTGTATGCGAAGGTGCTTTGCTCCTTTACTTGCGGGCCATACATGTCGAGCACCTCGGCAGGCTCCTTCGAAATATCGGTCAACTCCGGCACGCTCGCCTGCATTTGGTAAGCCATTTCGTACTGAGCGATGCGCGTGGCGATCTCCGGATCACCGAAGTCATGCAGCCGCACTTCGTTCAGCTTGGCGATATCATCGAGGACCCCTCGCCGCATTTGGCGGCTCATGCCTTCGGGGTTCGAGAGATAGAGTACAGGATCGCCACTGCCGCGGAACTTGACTCCTTGGAAGCGCGAGGGGAGAAAACCAGAGCCCCAGTAAAAGTCGTAGAAAATTTGGCCGCACGTCGTGCCCTTACTGACGGAGGTCATGACGACAAACGCGGGCAAATTCTCGTTCCCGCTTCCCAGGCCGTAAGTGAGCCAGGCACCCATGGTGGGACGCCCCGGAAGCTGCGCGCCGCTCAACAAGAAGGAGATCGCCGGAGCATGGTTCACGGCATCCGTGTGCATGCTCTTAATGAAGCAGAGCTCGTCCGCCACCGAGGCGATGTGCGGGAGGAAAGCGCTGACCCACGCTCCGCTCTTGCCATGTTGCTTGAACGGCTCGACGGGTTCCAAGAGCAGCTTGCCTTTCGGGTTTCCTGTCATCGTGCTGAAACGTTTTGTCCCAAGATATTCAGCCGGCACAGGCGTGCCGTGCATCTGCCGCAGCTTGGGCTTGTAGTCGAACAAATCCACATGTGTCGGTGCGCCATTCTGGAAGAGGTAAATCACACGCTTGGCTTTTGGGGCAAAATGCGGAAGATCCGGCAAGCCACCGAAGCGCCCCAAGCCCGCGGTGTTACTGTGGATCGGCGCCTCCGCGGCGAGGCTATCGCGGCCGAGCAACCACGCGAGCGCGGCGGTGCCAATTCCGGATGCGCTCCGGCCGAAGAATTCGCGGCGGCTGATGTCTCGATGGTATTGGGAGATTGGATTCATGGGCGTCACTCCTTGGTAAGGGCTTCATCCAAATTCAGGATCGCGGAGCAAAGTCCGGCGAAGGCGGCATGCTCGATCGCATCCAGCTTTTCGCTGCGCTCGGATTGGCCGATGCTGAGAAATTTCTTAGCGGCTTCCGGATCGCGGGCGAATTCGCGTTTCAGCCGTTCCAGGCTTGCACGGAGAACCTGGCTCTCTGAGGAAGTTGGTGTTCGGGCTAACACGAGTCGAAATGCAAGATCGATGCGCGCGTCGCTGGCCGGCCGCGCAGTTACCAAGACCTTTTCTGCCAGGGCGCGGGCGGCTTCCACATAGCTGATGTCGTTGAGCGTGGTGAGCGCGTGCAGCGGAGTATTCGTGCGGGGTTGCTTGACTGTGCAGACCTGCCGGGAGGCATTGTCGAAGAACATGGTCGGCGCGATGATTCGCCGCCAAAACGTGTAGAGACTCCTGCGATAAAGACCCTCGCCTTTGTCTTGCTGATATTTCTTGTTCCCAAACGTAGCATCCTCCCAAACGCCCGCGGGCTGATAGGACTTCACGGGCGGACCACCCACCTTAGCGACTAGCAAGCCGCTCGCGGCGAGCGCTTGATCGCGAATCATCCAAGAGGGCATCCGAAAACGCGAACCGCGGGCGAGCAGCCGGTTCTCGGGATCGTGCTCTAAAACCGCGGATGACACTTTCGAAGTTTGACGGTACGTTGCGCTTGTCACGATCCAACGGCAAAGCTGCTTCACATCCCAGCCGGAGCGGATGAACTCCGAAGCCAGCCAATCGAGCAGTTCGGGATGAACCGGCGATTCACCTTGCACACCGAAGTCCTCCGGCGTCTTGACCAGTCCGACACCAAAAAACTGCTGCCAGAAGCGATTGACCGTGACCCGCGCGGTGAGCGGATTCTCTGCCGACACGAGCCATTGAGCGAGGGCGAGGCGATTCGTCATCCCCTGAGCCGCCAACCCAGGCAGCTTGGCCGGGATCGCTGGATTCACTTCCTCGCCCGGTTTGTCGTAGATTCCTTTTTCGAGCATGAACGTTTTGCGCGGCTTAGGCATGTCCTCCATGACCATGACCCGAACGATGGAACGGGTCAGGCGGTCCCGCTGATCAAGCACCTCGCGGAGTTTCTTGACGTGCGTCACGTAGTCACGGGCCGACTTTTCGAATTCCTTTTCAAGCTCTGCCAATTGGCCGCGATTCCGTTTGGCGGCTGCCGTTTTGACAATGTTCTTGATTGCGTCGGATACGATGGCGGGTTTATCCAGTTCGGGAGATGGTTTGTCGAGCAAGCGCGGAAGGAATGTCATCTCGAAGTCGTCTAATTCCTGGGCGGCCGTTTTGATGTCCGACGCAGTTTTCGCCAGCGTAGTCTTCTGGTCACTGCTGGGAAGCTCGATATTCGGCTTGGATTGCGGATCGCCTCCGCCGCCGTCCACTGCTGTCTGATTGAAATATGCAGTCAAGCTGTAGTAATCACGGCGAGTGAGGGGATCGAATTTGTGGTCATGACAGCGGCAGCAGTTAAGTGTGAGACCGAGCCACACTGTGCCCATCGTCTCCGTCATGTCCATTACGTAGTCCACTCGATTCTCCTCGGGAATACGGCCACCTTCGCCGTTGATCGCGTGGTTGCGGCAAAAGCCCGTGGCCAGCCTCTGCTCGAAGGTGGGGTCTGGAAGCAGATCTCCAGCGAGCTGCCAGATGGTGAAACGATCATACGGAAGATTGCGATTAAACGCCTGCACAATCCAGTCCCGCCAAGGCCACATGGTGCGCTCGCCGTCGCCTTGATACCCGTTCGAATCTGCGTAGCGAGCTGCGTCGAGCCAGTCCCAAGCCATGCGTTCTCCAAACGCGGGTGAATCGATCAGCCGATCGACGATTTTCTCGTAACTGTTGGGCGATACATCGGCGAGAAATGCGGTTACTTCCTCCGGCGTCGGCGGCAGCCCGGTTAGATCAAGCGTGGCTCGTCGAATGAGCGTTTCTCGAGGGGCTTCCGGAGACGGCGTCAGTGTTTCTTTTTCAAGCCGGGCGAAGATGAAGCTGTCAATGGAGTTAACGACCCGGTCGTTCAGCGTTCGTGTGATCGGGGCTTCCGGGCGGCTCAACTTGCTAAATGCCCAGTGCTCGCCCCAGTTGGCCCCCTGGTCAATCCATCGCTGGATCAACTCGATCTGCCTCGCGGCCAGAACGCGCTTCGACTTCGGCGGCGGCATCACTTCGTCGGGATCGCGGCTGGAGATGCGTTTGTAAACTTCGCTCTGTGGGCTGTTTCTCGGCACGAAGGGAGCCACGTCTTCCTTTATATGAAACGCGCCTTCTTTGGTATCAAGCCGCAGCTTAGCTTTGCGAGCCTTCTCGTCAGGGCCATGGCATTGGAAGCAATTGTCTGAAAGGATCGGAAGAATCTCCCGACTGAAGTCAACGAGCTTCTCCGCTGAAAAGGATGAGGCCGACTGGAGCACGCCAAAGAGCGCAAACGTAACGGTCCTCCGCCAAAATTCAGTCGCAGTTCTTGTCCGAAGTTGCTGATGCGGTTGCGAACACATATCAGTCGGCATCATCTTCTAAAGTGATCGATTCATCAATCGAAAGCTCGCTATGCCAGCCACGCACGCCCGACACTCCTTCAGTTTGGGAGTGGGTTGCACCTTGTCTCGCGTTCGCAGGAAGCTCCGTGGCACAAGAGCCCAAATACCGCCTCAAAGGGCCGACAACGCTGGCTGCGACACCCACTCGATGCTCTTCAGCGTCGCGCGAAGTCTAGGTTCAAAAAAACGTCCGCAAGTCAGAACTCGATGAAGATGCATTTCAAATACTCGGCTTCCTTAAACGTGGAGGGGTGATCTGGTGGATGGTGGGTCGTCCGGAGTTCAACGTGCTTGCGCTCTGATCGCTGAGCTCCACTGCGGACGATCTGGAAGAACTCCACCGCCGTAACACGAGCGGAACAGGAAGCTGCTACCAGGATACCGCGAGGCCGCAGGAGGCGAATCCCATTACAGACCAATTTCTCGTAAGCTTGCAAGGCGCCAGTCCGTTCGGAATCGCGTTTGGCCAACGAGGGCGGATCGAGAATGATCAAGTCGAAGAGACGGGACGTGCTGGTTTGAAGCCATTCGAACGCGTCGGCTTTTTCAGTCTGATGTCGGCAATTCCCAACGGCGGTGTCGAGTTGGTTTAGTCTGAAATTTCTTTGCGCGGCCGCCAGGGCGTGGGAGCTAATATCCAGGTCATGGACGGAGCGGGCTCCGCCGCGCGCGGCATAAAGCGAGAAGGCTCCGGAAAAGCTGAATACATTCAATACATCTCGGCCTCGGGCGAGGGATTCGACGAGCCGCCGATTTTCTCGTTGGTCGAGGAAAAAGCCGGTCTTTTGGCCGCGCAAGACATCCGCTTCAATTTTGAGCCCGGATTCTTCAAAGACTACCGGGGCGCTCAGCGGAGCTCCGGAGATGACTTGCCCATCCATCCGGCAAAACCGCTGTCGAGCCAGCTCTTGAATATTCCGGCTCAACCGCAAGACAATCCGTTCGATTCTCATCTGGTTATCAATGAGGGTGAGGATTTCTTCCAGGCGCGGCAGCCACGCCGCGCTGTAGAGTTTTAAGACCAAGGTTGCGGCATAGCGATCCAGCACAAGCCCAGGCCAGCCGTCGCTTTCGCCATTGATCCAACGATAGCCAGTGGTCAATGGGTCGAACAGGCCATGGCGTCGTTCAACGGTTTGCTTCAGCCTTCGTTCCCACCAGTTCCGATCAATGGTCTCGGGTTTGCCGGCATGTAGAACTCGCACTCGGATCGGCGATTCGGGATCGAAAAGACCTATCGCGAGAAACCGATCTTTTCGATCAAAGACGACGGCGAGCTCACCGAGTTGTCCTTCTCGATTCTGGTCGCGAATCTTGTCGCTAAAGAGCCAAGGGTGACCGGAGCGAAGAATCGTTTCGGCTGTAGCCGCGACGCGCAATCGGAGGCGATTGCCGGGTGTTGAGGAATTCAGATCGATGGCGGACATGCCGGGCGGGCTTCTGTTTGGCGGGAACTATTTCTGTCCCGAGATCCATTTATTGGTCACGTTCATGGCAATTCAGGTTAACAGAACGTTCGAGGAAGACCATCTCGTTACGCTGCCCCGTCCCGGCCGTTGCGCGTGACCACCGGGACGACCATCTCGCGACATGACTTCGTCTGGACTGCGGGGTGGGGGGAGCTTAAGCCCCGTTGACAGAGAAACAGCTTTGCAATAACCAGATGCGTCGAATCATCGGGTCGTGCTCAAAACATCGTCTTGAGCAACCTCAATCTCAAATAGGAATGTCAGGTAAACTCAATGTTCGACTTCGGAGATCCAACTTATGAAAACAAAATGTTTCAAACCCGCTGGCTGGTTTTACGTTCCAGTTTCTGCACTCGGAATCACCGTGACCTGTTTGGCTTTTCTTTTTTGCGCGCAAGTTTTCCTGGCGGTGGATCGCCGTTCGCATTCAGTGAGCGACACACTGTATGGCATTTATCCATTTTTCGTTTGCACGTTTCTTGTGTGGGATTGGATCGCAAGGAAAACGAGATAGACAAACGCGGTGTTTGGGCGGCGTGAACTCCAGGGTGCAGCATGGAGACGCGCGCGCGCCCATGAAAAAAATAAAAAAAGCCCTTGCGCGTTCTAACCTAACTGCTACAAATCGATCTCGTTCGGGGAAACTTAACCAAGGAGATGCAATGCAAAAGTCAATCAGTTATCTACTCGCCATCAGTCTGCTCACAGCCATAGGACTCATAGTTCCGGTTGGCTCTCGTGCCGCGGAAAAGAAGGCTCCTATCGAAGGTGCTGAAAAGGAGAAACCATCGAGCAAAACTCCTTTTCATGGGAAGCTCAATGCTGTGGACAAGTCCGCTATGACCATCACCCTCGATGGAAAAGAGAGGAAGCGCACGATCCTAGTCACATCGCAAACCCGTATCGCCAAGGCTGGCAAACCGGCCACCTTGGAAGATGCGCTCGTGGGTGATGAGATTGGAGGTCAGTTGGTAAAAAATGGAGATGGCAAAGAAGAAGCAGTCTCCCTGCGGTTGGGGCCTAAACCTGAGGAGAAGCCAGCCGACAAAAAAGAAAAGACCGCAAAGAGTGCAGCGAAGTAAAACGCTCTAATTCTCCGCAAGATCGAGAGCAGGTCGGTTCCGACCTGCTCTTTTTCTTTTTTACCGGTGCCACCAGCTCTTGGCGCTCGCAGTCCGAGGGGCTGCAGGGGTCGCCCGTGTTTGGGTTCGAAAATGGTGCACGAGGAATTGGCTTCGCGCCGCAGTCAACGCCATGATGAATTCATCGTAACTCTGGAAGCGCTCGGCCGGCTTTTTCGCCATGGCACGATTGAGCGCATCGCTTGTTGGCTGCGACAATTCCGGAACCACCTGGTTGGGTGGTGTCAACGGGGTATGGATGTGGGCCGCGATCACCTCATCAATGCTGGGAGCTTCGAACGGAACATGCCCTGTCAACGCGTGGTAAAGTGTTCCGGCCAAGCTGTACATGTCCGATAGAAAATCTTCGCGTTCGCGTTTGATCTTTTCGGGAGCGATATAGTAAGGAGTTCCCCAGACTGCTTCTTCCTCGGTGTCTGCATCGATGCTGCGGGCCAACCCGAAATCGACTAGTTTAGGCTCTCCATCCGCGTTGAAGAGGATATTACCCGGCTTGATATCGCGGTGGAGGAGATTGTGTTTCAGCGCCGTATCCAGAGCTGAAGCCATCTTGATTCCGGTATCCAAAACATCCAGCTCTGGCACGCGTTTTTCCTTTTCGATGCGGCTGTCCAGGCTTCCGCAATCGGCGAGCTCCATCACCAGATAAAGTTGTCCATCGCACTCATCGAACGTGTAGATGTGAATGATGTTGGTATGATTTAAGGCCGCGCACGCGCGTGCTTCGCGATAGAAGCTGCCCAACGCTTGCGGCTCATCAGCCATCTCTCGTTTCATCAACTTAACCGCCACCTCCCGTTCCAGCGTCGTGTCGAAAGCTCGATAGACTGTTCCCATTCCGCCGGAAGCGATCACGGATAACAACTCGAATTGCCTCAGCCTCAGCGGCATCATGAGAGGCTTCCCGCATTTCGTGCAAGGAACGGCGGCCAATGGCAGAAGGTCTCCGGGAATGAATACTTTGGCACCACAGCCTCCGCATGTCACCATCTTCAACGGTTTGCGCTCTTCGATTGATGCAGCCATCACACAGTAGGAATAACAGTTACCACCGCCGCGACAAGTTTGGATATGATCCAAACTCAATTTCCAGCAAAGTTCATTCCATTTTTGTGAGTTCATCAGGATAAACTTCACTGGCAAATTGCTTTTGACAAACATCGCTTCCTGGTGTCTTGTATCCTCCGTTAAGTATGAAGTCCATGTATCAAGCTAACATTGGCCTGTGCCGCAAGTGCGCCCTGAGCTCCGTCGCCCTATGGCATCGCAGCTCCGGTAGCCCCGGCAACGTGGAGGAGTCTTTCTAGACCTTAACAAAAGATTTCGCGACCCACGATTGCCAGTCAATCGTGGGTTTTTTGTTTTTAACCAACTTTTTTTAAATCCGATAAAATGAAAACTGACGGCTATCATAGCGTTCCAACGCAGTTTGGACCCGATATCGAATTCGAGGTGACGCCTATTCCGCACGCTCAGGTTCGGAACATGCTGAGCTTGCGATTTCAAGAACTTCAGCGGCGCTTGGTCCAGCAAATCTTGCAAGACATCGGAAATCCGACTCTCCGTAGCCACCTCCAGCAGGCGGCCAACGAAGCGGCTGCGCTGGCTTGGACTACCGCTTATCCGCTCTTGGTCATGCCAACCCTGCTGGAGGAGAAAGCCCACGCCGCCCGTTACCGAACCGAACGGCAGAATCGAATCGAGATGCAGAGTCAGGAAATCGTCGAGACGATGATGTAGCGACGAAGCACCTATTCCGACTTCCAAGCTCACGCTCCAAGACGGTTTGGGGCAGGCGAACGCGTTGACTCAAGTTGAAAGGCCATGGGAATGGTGGTGGATGAACTAGAGCCAAGAACTAATAGAGATGGTCGGCCGAACTTGAGGCGCTCTATCCTGGACTCTTCACACGCGGTCGCAGGACTCCCTTCCGCCGAACGGACTGTGGCCTAGGCCAAAATCAGGATTGCTGCCGGGCTTGTCACAATTCTTGACGATATCGTACAAAACCTCAACACTCCGGAACACTTTCCTAAGACTATGCGCCAATTAAATATTCTCGCTGTTGCTGGCTTTGCTTTTTCCGTGTCGGTGCTTGCTCAAACTCTCGAACCAAAGCCTAACGATCCTTATTTTTCGAAGTTTCAACCCATCAAAGCACCGAAGCCCAGCGGTTTGATTTTGAAACCGGGGGACCGCCTCGCGATCTGTGGCGACTCCATCACGGAACAGAGAATGTACTCCCGAGTGATGGAGACTTACTTGACGGCTTGCGCACCAGAACTCGGCGTGACGGTGCGCCATTACGGTTGGAGTGGTGAAGTGGCGCCTGGATTCCTTGCGCGAATGACGAACGACTGTCTCCGTTTTCATCCAACCATCGCGACGACCTGTTACGGAATGAATGATCATGGCTATCGACCGTACGAAGACTCGATCGGCGAGAAATATAGAGTAGCTTCCGCGGCTATCGTGCGTGCATTCAAGGCATCTGGCGCGCGCGTGATTCAGGGCTCGCCGGGTAGTATCGGGAAGATTCCTCCTTGGAGTAGGTTTACCAATTCCACGATGGAGCACCTTAACCTGAATCTTTGTGAGCTACGGAATATAGGCATTGCGATCGCCGACGCAGAGCATGTTGGGTTTGCAGATGTTTTTTGGCCAATGTTAACCTCCGACTTCTCAGCCCGCCAAAAGTATGGCAGCAGTTTTGCAGTTCCGGGCAAGGATGGTGTTCACCCAGGCTGGGCTGGCCAGGTCGTAATGGCTTATGCGTTCTTGAAATCCTTCGGGATGGATGGCCAGATCGGCACATTTACCGTGGACCTCGCACGTAATCAAGGCATCGCTTCCGAGGGGCATGAAATACTCAACTTCAAAGACGGCGAACTCCAAATTAAGAGTCGCCGTTATCCGTTTTGCGCTGCGGGTGGAGATCTTTCGAAGGACGACAACATACGCGCTGGAATGGCGCTCGTTCCATTTAATCAAGAGCTGAATCGTTTGATGCTCGTTGTGAAAAACGCGGGAGCCAAGGATTGCAAAGTCACTTGGGGTTCTCAGACCAAGATTTACTCGCCAGAGCAACTCTCCAAAGGAGTCAATCTGGCGGAAGATTTTCTCGTGAATCCATTTTCCAACGCGTTCGCAAACGTGGACGCAGCGGTAGCGGCGAAGCAGGCTTACGAAACGCGGCAAATTAAGGATCTATTTCATGGACCCGAGGGCAAGATAGACAGCGATTCGACTGGTGTATTAACCGAGAAAGTTCGTGGGCCATTGGCAGCGGCGATTAAATCTGCATTCGTTCCGGTAACTCATTCGATAAAAATTGAGCCGCAATGAACGCGGGGAGTCGGCCTCTCGCATTTCGCGCTGGCGAGTTTGGTCGAGCAACATCCACCGGATGAAAACCAACCTTGAACTACTTGGCACTGAACATCTCGTCACAGAGCAGCTTCACGACATGCGTCCAGGTAAACCGCTCGCCGGCAAATCGCGGTCCGGAAAGCCTGGCTTGTTCAACGAAAGCTTCGTTCTCAACCAGATTGCACATCAACTCGATAAGGTGATCTCGGCTAGGCTCCAGATATGTTCCTGAGTCCCCTTGCGGGAGTTGGAACGATTTTTTCTGGCTGTCGATGGATAGAGCAAAATCTGAATTGGTAAAATCATCCGTTGATCCTCCCTTGGTGCAGATCACAGGGAGGCCGGATGCTATGGCTTCGAGAACCGGCATGTTGAATCCCTCGGCGTAGTACGGAGAAACATACGCATCACAGCATTGGTGCAACCGAGCCAAGGCATAAAAATCAAGCGTGCCTCCGTAATATATCATCCGCTCCTGAACGATCCGAGTCTCAACCTCTGTTAACCCTTGCGATTGGCTGGTCAGCCAGTTCTCGGAAGGATAGAGAGAATCCAACCCTTTTAATACGAGTCGAACGTGGGGATGTCGCTGAGCGACTACCGAGAAAGCCTTCAATAATAGGTGCAACCCCTTGTTGCTCGTCATCGAGCCAACGCTGAGGAAATGGAATCCCTCGAACCCTAGTTTGCTGCGCAGAACCGAGCGCTCCGACGCAGCCAACGGCTTGAAAAGCCTGGTATCTACTCCATGAGGAATTACCTTAACTCGCTCCGGGTCTGCTCCACTTTGAATAAACCCGCGTCGAGACCAATGGGAAGGCGTCAACAAAGTGGCCGATCCAGACTCAAGCGCTTGGCGCAACGGTTGATGACGCCGAACGTGATCCGATGGAACATGCCCAAATTCGCTGGTCCCGAAAACGTAGGTTTTCTTAGCGGATGAATCGGAATAATCGTAAGGGAAAGTCATCCTCAATATGACGTCGGGCTGGGTATCGGCGGGAAGCGTCGTGGGAATTGCCTCGATTCTATTTTCATATTCAGCCGGAAATAACCCTTTGTGTTGAGACCAACTCGGCGTGAGGTAAGGCATGTCCGTGTGGAAAAGCCGCAAGCTCCTTTCTTTCAATAATTCGAGACACTGGAATTGATTAACGATCGCGTACGAATGCGGAATGAAACGCCATCCTTCAACCATCAATGTGTGCGTCGCGCGGATCGTTGTTGTCACTTGTCTCCTTAATATCGAGATTCAGTGACCGTCCGGCGCAAGTGGAATTTGATCCGGAATAAGCCGCGGGCCGACCAAATCGAGATTAACGGAATCCTCAGCACATTTTGAAATAACGCTCTCGTCGTGGGAACCGTAAAATACTCGATGTCTAAACCTTCGTTCATGCAGGCAAACACACGGTGGGGACAAGGATTGCCAACATCATGTGACAAAGTATGAGAGACGTTTTTGCTCTTCAAGCGATAATTCGCGCGACGCCTATTAATAAAACCCAACTGAACCTGTTAAACTCGCCAGTGCGGGAATGACCAATGTTTGTCGCCAATTATCCGTGGAGCGACAATCACTTTTCGAGCGCAGCCTGCTATTGTCATCGCCGTTGATTTGAATAGGTGATAGAGCAAGGACATGAAGCCAACTCTGATTTCCTTCATCGTCCTTCTGAACGCATTTGCCGGGTTGATCGTCCAGGCCGAAACATTTGATCTGGTGATCCGCCATGGACGGATTATCGACGGCATGGGCAATCCAGCTTTTTTCGGCGATGTCGGGATCAAGAATGGGCGGATTAGTCGCATCGGAAAAGTCCTTGAACAGTCCCAGATGGAGATCAATGCAACCGGCCTGATTGTCGCTCCTGGATTTATCGACGTCCACACCCACGCCGAAGAAGTCTGCGATTTGCCGCTCGCGGAAAACTTCGTTCGCATGGGAGTGACCACACTTGTTCTTGGTAACTGCGGTTTCTCCGGCTTGAACATGGCTGACTTTTTTCGGCGAGTCGAGGCGACCAACATCTCGGTCAATGTAGCGACGCTGATCGGGCACGGAGCCGTTCGCGGAGAAGCCATGGGCGGCTCGTTCATGCGGCCGCCCACAGCAATCGAGTTGACGAAGATGAGAAATCTGGTTGATCAAGCAATGAAGGACGGCGCAGTTGGAATTTCAACAGGTTTAATCTATCTCCCGGGCACGTTCGCCAAGACGGAAGAGATCATCGAATTGGCGAAAGTGGCCAGCAGCTACGGCGGCATCTACGCGAGCCACATGCGCGATGAGGGCCTGGAGGTTTTCAAAGCGCTGGATGAATTGTTCATGATTGCCCGTCAGGCAGCAATCCCAGCTCACATCTCCCACATCAAATTGTCGGGTAGATCCGCCTGGGGCCAAGCTGACAAAGTCATTGAGGTGATCGAACGAGCGCGTGCCGAGGGTTTGGATATTACCCAGGACCAATATCTTTACACTGCCTCGAGCACCGGCATTAGCCAACTCATTCCCGAAGCCGTACGGGAAGGCAATACGCAAAAATTCGTGGAACGGCTCCAAGATCCAGAGACTAAAATGAGGCTGATCGAGGAGATGAGAGGTAAGTTGAAGCGGGGCGGCCGGGACGATTATTCTTACGCCGTGATTGCTTATTACCGGCATGATCCTTCACTCAACGGAAAGAATATCGCCGAAGCCGCGAAGGCAAAACGCGGCTCCGATGCGCTCGATGAACAGATCGAATTAATTTTCGAGATTCAAAAGAATGGCGGTGCGTCGGGAGTTTTCCACGGCATTAATGAGGATGATCTCAAGCAGTTCGCTCGACACCCGAATACGATGTTTGCGTCCGACAGCGGAATTCGCCGGTTGGATGAAGGCGTTCCGCATCCGCGTGGTTATGGAAACAATGCGCGTCTCTTGTCGCGTTATGTCCGAGAACTGCAAGTCCTGCGTCTCGAGGAAGCCATACGGCGCATGACCGCGCTTCCAGCGGCGACGTTTCGGCTGAAGGACCGCGGCTTAGTCCGTGAAGGCTGTTGGGCAGATCTCGTGATTTTCGATCCGGCTCAAGTGCGGGACAACGCGACGTTCGCCGATCCTCATCATTACGCCACTGGCCTGCGCGACGTCATCGTCAATGGCCAGGTGGTCGTCCGGAATGAGAGGCACATCGGAACGAAACCCGGAAAGGCGCTTCGGCTAGGCGCGCCGTGAAGGTGTATTCAAGCCGATCAGGATCCGCTCCATTGATCGAGCTGCTTTTGGAGTCGCTCCAAATGCGAAGCTTCCGGTGCCACGTTTGGAAAATCGACCATCAACTGTTCATAAGTTGGCACGCTCCCCCAAGCCGTGATGGTAAAGACTTCAAATGCGTGCTTCGACGGAATTCCAAGCTCCTTGTTTTGCCGATCGAACCGCTGGCGCAACGTTTTTTTCCAAGTGTCGAATGACCTGATCTCAGGCATTTGATGACGGGCCACCCACGGGAGCCATTCCAAGATCTGCGACTGATGGCAATACGTCATCTCGCAGATTTTCGGAAGCGCTTCTTCTACATCCACCGCCAAATGATGCGAGTTCGCGCCCGCCATATAGCCATCATACAGATTGATAATCACCGGCACCTTGCACGGCCTCGATACGGTTTCGTCGGCCGGATACTCCGGGGTAAAAGCGTGCGGCACATTGATCATGTAAGCCACTTTACGGACCGCCTCGGCCACCGCGACATGATCCACGTGGATCCCAGCCAAGGGATCAGCGGCCATCGGAGGACAAAATAAGTAATCCGGCTCAAAACTCCGGATGGACCTCCACAGCGCAGCGAGCAGTGGGATCGTCACCTGCAACGAAGCCTCGCGGGGAACCTGCCCGTCAGGCAGTCGCAGCACCTCCAACTCGTACCCGCCGACGCGTGCTGACGCCTCCTGTTCCTCCATGCGAAGCCGGCCTGTTTCTTCGCGAGGGCGAAAGTGGTGGCCCGCCTTTCCGTCGGTGCAAACAATGATACGCGCCGTTAGATCATTCCCGAGCTTGCGTTTCCAAAGCTCGAAAGTGCCCGCTGCGACAAACTCATAGTCGTCAAAATGTGCATGAACACAGAGGATCTTCATCGCACGAGTTTCATGGTTTTACTCTATCCTGCCAAGCCCTTTGCGCCCACCGTCTGCGGCCCTCTTTTCTTTCCCGAACTGAACGCAACATGGCGTTTTCGTGGGAATTTTTCCGTAAAAACGATCTGATGGCCGGTCTCGATGACCGGAGGAAATCGATTGTTGACTATTGGGCTGACAATCCGCCGAAGGCGCTTCCTCCGGGCCATTGGCTGGAATTTGTCCAAGCCGTTTCACATCGGGAAGCGTACGGCGTCGATGACGATGCCAAGCTGTTTTTCGCAGTCGCCAACGCTACGTTTGACGCTGGAATCGCTGTCTGGGATGCCAAACGATTTTATGATTACGTTCGCCCCGTAACCGCAATTCGTTATTTCTTCGCCGGAAAGCAGATCTTGACTTGGGCTGGCCCGTTTCAAGGGACGCAATGGATTGACGGCGCAAACTTCAGGCCCTATCAGCGCCCTCCAGCTCTCACACCGCCCTTTCCCGAATACCCTTCCGGCCATAGCGCCTTTAGTGCCGCCTCGGCCGAAGTGATGAAATCGTACACTGGCAGCGATACTTTTGTTGCTTCTGGCACTGTGTTGGCTGGCGCGATTCGCGTTGAGGCCTACGATCCCGCAAATCTATTGACGTCCAAGGTGCCAGCGACGGATATCATTCTTCCTTGGACCACTTTCTCTCAGGCAGCCGATGAGGCTGGGATTTCACGACGTTACGGCGGCATTCATTTTGAGGATGGTGACTTGGAATCGAGGAAAATTGGCCGAAAGGTTGGAGCTCAAGTCTGGGAAAAGGCGCAGACATATTTCGAACCAGGGAAGAAGGGAAAGAAAGATAAGAAGGATAAGGACGAGAACGATTGATTATCGTAATTACCCCTTACGACAAAGAACTTGGTATTGCGCGCCGAAGGGCCATCGGGCCACTAACGGTTCGAGCCCTCGAAACCAACTGAGCATCTTCGGAAAAATAAAGATAAAGTCCGTTCGCAACACTTCAAATCCGCCCTTCCTTAGCAAGGCGCGACTCTCTGGCGGCGTCAACGTGATGGCGTCACGATCAAATGGGATCCGGCTCATGACGTACCGTGTTCCCGGGTTCCACGGATTGTTTTCCCAAAACGCAAAAAGCCCTCCGGGCCGCAGCGAGCGATAGACGTAATCGACGGCTCCGGCGCGTTCCTTCAGCGGAATATGGTGGAACACTCCGTTGCAGAACGCCAGATCCGTGGCTTGAGTTGGTTCGTACTGGTTGAACAGAAAGAAGGTCGATCGAGTTGAGCCATGGACACGCCGCGCCTCTTCCAAAGACCTAGCTGAAATGTCCACACCGACGAGCGAGGAGATCTTCATCAGATCAAAAAGGAATGGCGTCGCGGACCCGGTGCCACATCCAAAATCGAGCACGGACGCGGGCTGCACAGCGATTTCCCTGAGAGAATCAGTCAGCCACGCAATTCGGCCTTTGGCAAAAAAGCTCTTATCCTCGCCGCTCACCGACAATCCCTGAGCGAGCGCTTCATCGTAGGCCGCTGCATATTCGTCGAAAGCAGGCCCTTGCCGCGGCGAGTTGGAACTCATTGTCGTCGTATATCGAGAATACTGACGAAGAAGCTCGACAGCACGGTCTGAAACCCCAAGACCGTCAGCGTGGCTCCCGGAATGACAAAGCGCATCGTATGCGCGTAATCGAGCCGTCCAAAATCAGCGAGGCGCCACTGGTTGATTGCGATCAACAACAGAACAATCCCGAACACTAAGGCGAGGGCACCAGCGGTCAGACCGCGTTCAAGATTCACGATCCGGAGAAACCGAGCCAGACGCGGGTCTTCCGGCAAGAGCCTTTCGTTGACCGCAAAAGTCTTGGTAAAAATGGCAAACATGATGGACTGATATCCGCAGATCGCCGCCAGACTTGCGAAGAGCAGTGTGTGCGCGTCAAACGTGACTCCTCTGAACGCCACCCCAGGCAAAGCTAAGGCGTAACCAATTACCCCAAGCATAATAAGAAAAGCGCCGGGAACGAAAAAGAGCCAGCGCGGACTGCATACCAGAAAGAACCGCAGAGTTCGCCAGCCATCGCGAATCGTCTTCATGTGCGGCGCATGGGATTTTCGCCCGTCGGGATACAAGGTAATTGGGACCTCTAAAATCTTCGCCCCATAAAGGCTCGACTTAATGATCATCTCGGTCGCAAATTCCATTCCTGTGCAGCGTTGATGCAGGCGCGAATAATGTTCCTTCGTAAATCCGCGGAGGCCGCAATAGACATCATGGATAGGGGCATGGAACCACCATCGGGCCATGATCGAGAACATGGGATTGCCCCACCAGCGATGCGTAAATGGCATCGCGCGAGGCATGACCGTGCCACCGCCGGAAGGCAAACGGCATCCCTGGACCACGTCGGCTCCTTCCCGCAATTTTGCAACGAACTTGGGTATTTCCAAAAAGTCATAACTATCATCGGCGTCGCCCATGATAATGAACTTGCCGCGGGCGGCCGCAATACCGCCCATCAGAGCGTTGCCATAGCCTCGGGCGTTTACAGAGACGACTCTGGCTCCCATGCGAACCGCAATTTCCTGCGATCCATCGCTGCTTCCGTTATCAGCGACGATCACTTCGCCATTGATTTTGTTTTCGCGCAGAGCTCGCATCGCTTTGGCAATGCAGGTGCCGAGGGTATCGGCTTCGTTCAGGCAGGGCATGACGACGCTGAGTTCGAGGGCTCCCGGCCGTCCTTCTTTGCCTGACGACTCTGTGTCTGCGGGCGAGGTCAAATCCTCTGCCAGTTGAGGGCTGGTGGAGCGGGCTGACGAAAGATCCGTTGAATCCATGTTCTCTGTTTCGGTTTAACTCAGCTTCACCAGGTACCAATCCTTGGCTCCATGAGTGACGGTTAAAGTAATGGAGACCTTACCGATGACCTCCGCTCCAAACCGCTGGAGCCACTGTTTAAGCGTCTGCTTAAAATATGCGTCGAGACCTTCGCTGTTCACAATGATAAAATTCACACCGTCACGACGGAGACTTTCGGCGGTGTCTGAAGCGAGGATGTATCGGACTTTTCGTTCCCCAAACGGACGCCACAAGGAAGTTTCCGTGTCACCACCGCTCGAGACCAGGCCGATGACCCGCGCATCCGATGGAATGAGCGCGCGGACCGGAGCCAAGCCGTCGGCACGATCGGCATAAACGGAATAAACCTTCTCAGCACGCTGGAGCAACCTGCTTCCAGGCTTCCACGCATTGAGACGAGTCAGGACGGTGCGAGCTGGCCACAGAGGCCGCGCTGGGGTTAAGATGAGCACCGCCAAGGCCAGCGTAAACATACAGAGCACCGCCGTTCTCCACCACCGTTGCCTCACGACCATCTCATGAGCTGGACCGGCGAGCAGCGCCGGAAGCAAAAGGGGGTAATAAGGGCAAATCAACCGGGCCGCCGAATTGATTCCCGATTTTGCCATGAACGCGAGAAGCGCCACGTAGGGTGACCACAAAACAAGAGTATTGAGAAATTTCCCGTTGCCAATCACTGCGCCTCGCCCCTCGGCTGTCGCTTGCTTGACTCGCCGTTGTCGATAAACAACAGCTGCAACCACGCTTGCAATCAGGATCAGGCAGAGCCCTAGACCCAGACCTGCGCCTTCCTCCTGTTGCAGTTCTCGAAGCATCAGAAATCCCGGTTCGAGATTGGCGGCGAGTGGTGTGTAGAGCACGTCGGGGATCAGCTTGGGCGCGGCAGCATTCCAGGCTCCGGCAAAGGGAAAGAACGGTGGAACCAAATTCTGGATGAACAACATTAAGGTGTTCCCGGCGACTCCGATGATTGGGTTGCTGGCCATGAAGAGTCGCGCTTCCGTCGCGTAGCCTGTCCAATCGCCAGAGAACTTGTAGTTGAGCACCGCGTTCGGCAGGAAAGAGATCAGAGCTGCTAGCAGGACGACCGCGACTGAAGCGAGCGGCTTGCGAATTAGCAGGCGGACAGAAGTCAACAGCGCAATAAACCAGGGTAAAAGAAGAGGGATGTTGCTCGATTTACTTCCGGTCAACAACGCCGCCGCAAGGATGGAAAGCCACAGAAAGTCAGCCCGTCGGGCCTGTCGCGCCCGCAGGGCGAAGTCCACGGCCGCCAAAGCATACACCGCCGCAAAAAGATCGTTGGCGATGCTTCCTGCCTGTAAAATGAAGGTGTAGCCCGACGGCACCACCCACATCCAATTCCAAGCTACCCGCGGACGCGCTCCAAGCTGAGTGAGGAGGCTGAAGACAAGTCCGGGGAGAAATAAAAACGAGATGAAATTGACTAGAAAGAAACCACGATCCGATTTACTGAAGACCAAGAGCGGCATCGTCAGCCATTCAAACCCACAGGACCGGCTGTTCATTCGCGAATCATAAGTTTGAATCCAATGCCATTGACCTTCCGTCATCCAATGGAGCATGCGCGAGATCCGATAGGCCAACGCATCGAAATTCGTCGGTGCGTATAACGCCCCTCCAAGCAAAGCCAACGCGGCCAGCACGAGAAAGGCCAATGGAAACGGCCGACTCAACCTGCGGCGCAGCCTTTGTGCGAGCGTCCTCAGCGAACGAGGCACACGAACTGGCGTCAACGTCGTCTCACGATTCCACCACCAGAAACAACACGCAGATCCCGCGAGCGCGAGGACCGAATAGCCGAGCGAGTTGAGCTGGTGCAAGGCCGATAAAATCCACCCTCCAGCACACAGCAGTGCCGAGATCCCTATCCAAAGTTGCAGCAGCAACGGAGCGGTCATTTGACAACGATTTTTCAAGTGCCCAACGCCTTCTAAGAGCGCCTGGATTGAATTGTAATTTCCTCGCAACTTCAACTTCCGTTTCCACTTAGCCCACGAGCTGAGCGAAAGCAACCCTTTGGGAAGACCGTCTTATGCCTAGACTCTTCGGTTTTATTGCCGCGCATTGGGACCCTGAAATACGAAGCTTGAAACGTCATTCGTAGGCGATGCGAGTGATCTCCAGTTCCTCCTCGCCTGAGGGAAAGCGAAAGCGGACGCGCTCGCCAAGCCGGGCATTGAGCAGTGCTTTGGCGATCGGCGAAAGCCAGCTTACATAGCCGCGGTCGATATCCGTTTCGTCCACTCCCACGATGCGATAGGACGATTCACCCCCGCTCCGCTCTTGCACGGTGACAGTGGCACCAAAGCGAATTCGATCTTCGGGCGGAGTGGGCGGCGGCACGACCAATGCCGATTGCAAACTCTGTTGCAAGCGCAGAATCCGTTGGTCCAGCAACTGGCGTTGCCGCTTGGCATTCGGATCGTCCGTCGATATCGCGATCCGAGGTCGCTCCTCGTGAACGAGATGATCCAGTTCTTCGCGCAACCGTCGGGCGCCATCCGGCGTCATGTAGTTCTTCGCCCCCGCAGGCAGCGGCGACATTTGACGCAGCGGCGCTGGCGGATCGGGAACATCGTCCGATTCTCGGGTGAATGCTTTGCTCATACTGAAATGCTAAAGACTTGAATTGTTTTAAGGGCGATGAAAGATAGGCAGTATGTCAGTGACCTTCAATCGCGGAGAGGATCATTTCTTATCGATCGAAGGCGAGCACAAAGCCTCCTGACGTCATCAGCTACGAAAGAAAATAAATATCGAACCCATGAACTACCTACCTAAACAACCCGGCGTGTCCAGCCTTCTGGCGATAGCGCTTGCTGGTGTGACAGCTCTTGCCCAAGGCGCGGGGCCAGCGGCCCTCCGTGAACCGGTTCAGTCGCGCATCAATCTGGAATCTTCACGTCTCGTCGCGCTCTACAAGGAGCTGCACGCTCACCCGGAGCTGTCCTATCAGGAGGAGAAAACAGCCGCGCAAATCGCCGATCAATTGAAAGAGGCTGGCTTCGAAGTCACGGCCAAAGTCGGTGGCCATGGCGTTGTCGGGGTCCTTCGCAATGGAGCAGGCCCGACGATCCTCATCCGGACTGATCTGGACGCGCTTCCGGTTAAAGAAGAGACCGGCTTGTCCTACGCCAGCCAAGCTCGAACCAAGGACGACAAAGGAAATGAAGTGAACGTCATGCACGCGTGCGGACATGACATGCACATGACGGTCTTTTCCGGAACTGCCCGGGTTCTCGCCTCTCTCAAGGACCAATGGAAAGGAACGTTGGTGATGATTGGCCAACCGGCAGAGGAACGGGTGGGCGGAGCTAAAGCGATGCTGGCCGCGGGTCTCTTCACGCGATTTCCGAAGCCCGATTATTGTCTGGCCTTGCATGTCAACGCTCAGCTCCCAGCGGGCAGCGTCGGCTATACTGAAGGTTACATGCTGGCGAATGTCGATGGACTGAACGTGACGATCCGCGGCGTCGGCGGCCATGGCGCCTGGCCGCACACCACCAAAGATCCGATCGTCCTCGCTGCGCAAACAATCCTCGCACTGCAAACAATCGTGAGCCGTGAGACTCAACCCGGAGAACCCGCCGTCATCACCGTGGGATCGATTCATGGCGGGACCAAGCATAACATCATTCCAGATGAAGTTACGCTTCAACTGACCCTCCGCTCCTACTCCGATGAAGTCCGAGCGCATTCGATTGCGGCGGTGAAGCGAATTACCAAAGGCCTGGCTCAGGCGGCCGGAATTCCGGACAATCGATTGCCCATTGTTGCCGTCGAAAACGAGTCCAGCTCCGCGACCTACAATGACCCTGCCCTGACACAGAGGGTGGTTAAAAGCTTTCAATCTTGGTTGGGTGAGCAAAACACCATCCGTGAGAAACCGGTCATGGGAGCGGAAGATTTTGGGCTTTTTGGGCGAACCGAAGATAAGATTCCGATCTGCATGTTTTGGCTAGGATCGGTGGAACCACAACGCGTCCAGGAAAGCAAGCGTAGCGGGCAACCGCTTCCGTCACTCCATTCGAGCACCTACCATCCGGTTCCTGAAACAACCATCAAAACGGGCGTAACGGCCATGACGGCCGCAGTGTTGGAATTGGCCGGTAACAAATAAGAGATGCGTCGAGGCTGGGCAAAAACATCAGGCTTACGATCACTCGCTTGAGCGCGCGGGAAAATCCTTGAGGATTCTCCGAACGCGTCGAGTTTGCTGCTCACAAACTTATCGATCGAGCCGATAGCGTTTGCTGACGTAGAGGTCATCAGCGGCTTGGAAGAGAGCAGTGGCATCTTTTTCGAGTTCCCGGTCGATGGCATCCGGTTGCGAAGTGCGTCCGATCTCCTTTGTCTTTGGGTCACCTTGATAGAACTCCACCGTTTTATTGAGCCCGAATACAACCATTCGCTCCTGCCTGTAGAGTCCAATATCGCGGTTATGATTGATCAGAACGCGGCCATCCTCCGGCCGAGTATTCAAGAGATCGCTGCCGAAAAACAGGCTTTCATAGGGCCGCCCCAACAGTCCCAGCACCGTGGGGGCAACATCGAGCGAGCATCCGAGCTGGGAAACTCGGCTCGGATTTTTAACGACCGCAGGGCCGGCGATCAACAACGGAATCTCGTACGAATGGATGGGAATACTTTGGCTTCCATAGACTCTCGCACCGTGATCGGCGACGACGGCAAAAATCGTGTTCGTGTAGAACGACTCTGTTTTCACCGCCTTGAAAAATTGTCCGAGAGCGAAATCGGTGTACTTGACTGCGTGATCGCGCTGTCGCTTATCCGGGTCTTCCGGAATCCTGCCTTTGGGATAGGTGAACGGCTTATGATTGGAAACGGAAAGAACAGTGGAGAAAAAGGGTTGGCCAGTTTTGGCGAGTGAGCGAAATTCCTCCACAGCGCGACGATAAAGGTCTTCATCGCAAACTCCCCAAATCGTGCTGAACGTTGGCTGGTCAAAATCCTTCTGCTCGATGAAACGATCGTAACCATTGTTTATGGCAAAAGACCGCATGCCATCGAAGAGCCCGCGCCCGCCGTATAAAAATGCCGTGGCATACCCGTCTCTCTTGAGCACACGGGCAATCGTCTCGACGTTGTCGGACAGATCGCGTTTCACGATCGAATCGCCTGGCAGCGGCGGAAATGAAGCGAGGACACCTTCGAGTCCGCGCACGGTCCGATTGCCGGACGCGTATAGATTGGTGAAGAGCATTCCTTCTTCTACGGCGAGGTGGTCCATCTCCGGGGTCAAACTCGCTCCTGGTCGGCCCAATGATCCCCAAAACTCAGATCCAAAACTTTCTATCAAGAGAATCACCACATTCAATCTTGGACGGTTTGTGTCCCCGGCCACATGTTTTTGAAGTGTGCTCCCATTCGCCACGAATTCGACATTCGGTTTGGTCAAAAGGCGTTTGGTTCTCTGATGCGCCTCGTCAATTGGGATTGTTTTGTAAAAGGCCGCGAAATCTAAATGGTGAGTCCAAGCCGCAGTGACAAATGCGATCGAGCCATTGTTCGCCATCTCATTCAAGACCCGCTCATTGGTCAAACGCGATTCCTTCGGACTGATGCTCATGTAAACGAGAATACTCAATGCAAACCCACCCATCACACCACACACGCTGGATCTTCGCGAGATGGGATGCTCCCACATCCGGCCAAATAAGTAGTGCGCCGCCAGCAACCATCCGGCCGAGAAACAAACACAGGCGGACAGGACAAAACCCACCGGATACGAATCCTGAATGTTGATGAAAACCTCGTGAGGATAGAGGAGATAATCGACAGCAACGGTGTTGAATCGCGATTTAAACTCGTCAAAAAAATAGAACTCCGCGACCAGCAAAAAGCTCTGCACTACCCAAAAGAGAAAAAGACCGGCGCAGAATAGGATGCGATGCCAGCCCGCTTGACGCCATCGACTGGGAAGAATCGATATCCAACAGAAGATTGGCAGAGTCAAAACCAGCCCCACGAATGAGTCCAAATGGATTCCAACCGCAAACGCTTTCAGCAGGTCGGAACCGGATGGCGGGTTTTCTGGTTTGAAACAGAAGAATAAGATCAGCCGCAGAGTCGAATAGACAAGCAGGAGAGAAACGAAGTGAAAGCCCGCGAAAGCAAAGTAAGATTGCTTGCGGGAGGGCTTCACGCTCGCACGATCAGGAATCATCATAAGTCTAGAACAATATTATCCAGCGGCTGGGATTAGCTTCAACCGGACTTCGAGCGAGAATGAAACCTAACCCAATCTGGCCTTGGATCAAACTCTGCCGAACCCCGTCGGTCAGTTTTTTAAGCCTCCTGGGGGTTTCTTTTTTGCCTTAGGTTCCGCTTTTACCGACTGCTGTCCTCCGGCCTCAGCTTTCTTCTTTAGGTCGTCGATCTCTTTTCGCATCTCGCGATTAATTTTTTTCAGATCGAGAACTTCGTCT
>SIBE01000011.1 GCA_009695265.1 Pedosphaera sp.
GGAGCGTGAGATACTGAATGAATTTCTGGCGTAAGGGTGAGGGATTGGAATGGATATTATTCATGACCCGGAGTCTGGAACTCCGGGCGCACTCTTACGCCCTCAATCTCCCGCCCCGCGCAGCGGCTTCGTTCAACCAGACGGTGCAGCGAATCGGAGCCAGCCGATTCGCGCTGAGACATATCAAAAGTCAGTGGCGGCTGGCTCCGATCGCTGACCTTTGCGTTAGGCGGCATAGCGCGCATCGCAATGAAACATCGAACCTTCAACTTATCGTGTTTGGCTTTGGTGATCGCAACGATGACGGCTTGCCGTTCGACTCCACCCACGGAGGGTGAGCGCACCGTGGACATCGGAGGCTGTCGTTTGCACATGCTGGTCACAGGGCACGACAGTCCGGTAGTCGTCCTGGAAGCCGGCCTTGGCGACACGATTAACACTTGGGAGAAGGTGCAACCAGAGGTGGCGAAGTTCGCGCGCGTGATGGCTTATGACCGCGCGGGGTTGGGAAAGTCTGACCCTGCGGTCGTCGAGCGGCGAACGACGGCACAGATCGCTCGCGAATCGCACACGGCACTTCACAAGGCCAAATTGCCGCCCCCCTACGTCCTGGTGGGGCACTCCATCGGCGGTTTTCACGTCCGGCTGTTCGCTCAGCAGTTTCCCAAGGAGGTGGCGGGACTGGTCTTGGTCGATCCGAGCGCGGAGGATTGGAACGATTTGCTCAAAGCTCGGTTCCCGGATGAGTATGCAAAGATGATGGCGTGGAGGACGCGAGACCATCCTGAGGGAATGAAAAAAGAACTCGCCGCTTGGGATACGTCCAAGGAACAAGCCCGAGCCGCACGGCCATTACCGGATGTGCCCGTGGTCTTGTTCACCGGCTTGAAAGGCAACCCAGGCGGCACGGAGATTATCCTGAAGCTGCACACCGAATGGTTGCAAAACATTCCGCGCGCCACGCACATCGCGACGGAGAAGAGCGGACATTATCTGCACACCAACGAGCCCGAACTGGTCGTCAACGCCATCAGCAACATTGTAGCCGGAGTGCGTAGCCGTGCTTCAGAGAGAGGAATTAAGCGATGACCGTGCCGCCTAACAAAAGAAGGAATGTAGATAACCCGGAGTGAAGCGGTCGTGGTGCCGGATTGGTCTGGGGTTATGATGACGCTTCACTCCGGGTTATTTGCATTCCCTGGTTGAACGAAGCCGCGGCAAACTCGCCCGTCGTCTCCTCTCCCTCAATTTGAAGTCCCTTGCGGAAAGTTTTTGCTCCACCCCCGGCTCAGGTCCTGGAGCGCAGAGTGCGCCGCGCACCGCGTGTTGCACAGGCCTGCCAAGGCCCGTGGCAGACAAAGGGGGACGGGGTCGGACCACGACAAGTTGTTGAAGGCTGAGCAATTAACTCGTGTCGGACCTTCGTTTTCGGTGCTTACAGGCGATTTTCCGGCCTCTTTTTTGGCTGCAAGAGATTTCCGATTCGTGCATGCATGTGGCCCATGCCAAGGGCTAATCGTTACTTTGTTCCAGGAAAATGTTATCACTTAACTCACCCGTGCCATGATCGGCAGTTCCTTTTAAAATTCGCCCTGGATCGCGATCGTTACCACCAGATGGTCTGGCAAAGCCTCAAAAGTTTTGCCGTCGAAGTCTTGAGCTATTGCCTGACCTCCAACCACACTCATATTCTGGTGAGGGCCAAAGACAGCGAGTTGATCAGCCGGTGGATGCACCAAGTCGAAGGTGAGTTCGCCCAGTGGTACAACCGGCGCCATAAGCGCTCGGGAGCCTTTTGGGAAGGACGCTATCACAGCACAATGATTGAGCCTGGGCAGCACCCTTGGCGCTGCATTGCCTACATCGAACTGAACATGGTCCGAGCTGGAGTGGCTAAAGCTGGCGGACGAACAAGACGACGATGGCTGACGAACCCTTTCGCGCGCCGGGTGGACCCTTCGTGCCGCTCGGAGCGTCGGCCATCATTGTGTGGATGCCGACGACGCTCAAATGGAAGGAGCTAGCGGCTGCGGGTGGTGTGCTCTTCGTGTCGGGGGCCATTTACGGAATCTGCGAATACCGGCGTTCACTCTTGTTTATGGGGCGAGCGCAAGTGGGTAAAAGCGACCGACTCTTTAAGCTAGCCGTCTGCCTTGTCATGCTCTATAAGTAACCCTTACAACCAATCTAACCTGCCATGAAAAATAATTTGTCTCGTCGTTCCTTCGTGAAGAAATCAGCTCTGGCTGCCAGTGTGGTTTCCATCGCCCCGTTCAACATCCTGAACGCCGCCAACGCCGGCGAGAAAGTCCGGTTCGTCCAGATTGGCTGTGGCGGACGCGGCACTTCCTCGCATCTGCCCGCCGCGAAAGACGAGCATCTCGTCGCCATTGTCGACGTGGAGGAAAACCGATTCGCCTCTGTGAAGAAATGGCTCCAAGGCAAAGGCGGCGATGCCGACAAACTGCAGGTCTTCACCGATTACCGGAAGATGTTCGACAAGGTCAGCAAGGAAATCGACGCCGTGTTTATCGCTGCTCCCAATCATCACCACGCTTTGCCCGCCATGATTGCCATGCAATCGGGCAAGAGTGTTTATTGCGAAAAACCCGTCTGCCATGACATTGGCGAGGCCCGTGCCTTGCGGGCAATGGCGGCCAAGACCAAGGTCGCGACGCAGATGGGCAATCAAGGCCATTGCGAAGACGGCTACCGCAAGCTCTGCGAATACATCTGGGCTGGGGTCATCGGCAAGGTCACCGAAACGCATAGCTGGACCAATCGCGCCAATGGCGGCGAGGGGCCGCGCCCCCCAAAACTCCCCGTGCCCGCAGGCCTGCATTGGGACGAATGGATCGGCCCGGCCCCTTACCGCGATTTCCACGAGGATATCCATCCGCACGAGTGGCATGGCTGGTATGATTTCGGCAATGGCTCCATCGGCAACATGGGCTGCCACGTCCTCGACGGCGTTTTCTGGGCGCTCAAGTGCGAACACCCGACGAGCATCGAAGCCGAACAACTCCGCGGGGGCAGCGACGAACGCTACCCCACCGGCAGCAGGGTCCGCTGGGATGTGCCCGCACGCAGCGACATGCCAGCCCTGAAAGTCTATTGGTATGAAGGTCTGAACCAAACGACCACCGGGATGCCTGTGGGCACCTTGCGCGCCGTCAAAGGCGACGACCGCAATCTCCCCGCGTTGCTACTCGAGCTGCGGGAAAAATATCCGGACGAAGGCATGGACGCCGGTGACAGCGGCACGCTTTACGTCGGAGAGAAGGGAGTCATTTTCACCGGCACCTACGGCGATAAGATGCACATCGTTCCCTACGAGAAAATGCGTGATACGCCGGCTCCGCCCAAAATCCTGCCGCGGCCCAAAAATATTTTCGCCGATTTTCTTGATGCCGTGCGCGCGGGCAAGACCGAAACCGCCGTGCCCTTTGACTACGGCACGCGCCTGACCGAGTTCGCCATCCTTGGCAACCTTGCCATGAAGGCGGGCCGGGGCAACAAGGTAATGTGGGACGGCCCGAACATGCGGGTGACTAACCTCCCCGAAATGAACGCCTGGGTGCAGAGGCCGGTTCGCGCAGGGTGGAAGGTTTGATTCGGTCAAATCCCCCCCCTTCCGCCGTAGTCAACTCCACGCAATTATTGAAGACAGAATCATCATTGACCCGAAGGTGTGCCACGGCAAACCCGTTGTGCGAGGCAGGAGATTGGCAATGGCCTTGATCGTCGGCAGTCTGGCCGATGGGATGAGCTTTGAGGAAGTTCAAGGGGAATACGCGCTGACTGTGGAGGACATCCGAGCGGCGCTGAAGTTCGCTGGAGACTTGGTCGAACAGGAGTATTACCATCCGTTGCAGGGCTGAACCACCTCGATGCGCCTCTTGCTGGATGCCAATATGCCTCGGTCTGCCGTGGGAGCCATCGAGAGCCTCGGCCACGCCGCCGTCGATCTACATGCGAACCGAAAAAATAAACCGAACAAATCGGCGTGAGTTGATCGAAGGCATAGCGCTGGGCGACAAGGGAGCGCCGAAGGTCGGGTCTCCTCGGGCAGGCACAAGGAGTTCCCCGAGCCAAGGTGTCGAAAGACTTGCTCTCGATTTGTCGGCTCGCTAGCTTCCCGGCGAGCCTGGCTTGGAAGAGGTCTGCACGGCAGCCATCCCCATCGCCGATCTCAAGATGACTTTAGCTCAAGCACTCCTTAAGAGATTGGCAGGAGTCGCCTGCCTCATGGCCGCGCTGCTGGCTGGTGGCTGCGGCTCGCCTCGCCCAACTCAGCCTCCGACTCCGATCCCCCCGGCGGGAGGGAACAAGCCAGTTCTCGGCCTCGAAACATTTGATGCCGCCTGGAAAATTATTCAGAACACCCACTTCGACACCAATTTCAACGGGGTTGATTGGGCCGCAGTTCGCGCTTCTTTACGGCCCAAGGCCGAGGCCGCGGGAAGCCTCGCGGAGTTGCGTCGAGTCATCGAGGAGATGCTGGGGCGACTGGGCCAATCCCACATGGCGTTGATCCCTCGGGATGTTGCCGTGACGCTCGATCAGAAAAAGAGCAGCGAGCCCTCGAAACAGAAGCCAGCTGCGACATCAGAACAGAACGGGTCGGTCGGACCGAGATCGGGAGAGCGAAGCGAGGGCGTGGGCGACACCGCTGCGTCTGGTGAGACTTCGAGTCACGCCTCTCCGGAGAATTCTGCCGGGAATGTAGGGTTTGATGTCCGGTTATTGGGCGAGAATCTGGTCGTCAACCGGGTCGAACCAAATGGACCGGCCCAAGACGCCGGCGTGAAACCAGGCTGGATCGTGCAGACGATTGGGGAACGGCGCGTCAGCGAGCTTCTTAAAAAACTCCCTCGCGATCTCGATGCTCGTCAAACCCAGTTCATGGCGTGGCGCATCGCCAAAGCGCAACTTCTCGGCTCACCCGGTTCGACCGTTCAGCTTGAATTTCTTAATGAAGAGGATCGCCCTATCGCTCTGAATTTGAAACGATCACATGAAACGGGCGAACTCGTGAAGTTCGGTTTCCTCCCGGCGCTCTATGCCCAGTTGCAGAGCGAGCGCTTGAAAACAGAGGCCGGAGGCAATGTGGGATTGATTCGGTTCAACCTCTGGATGATCCCGATCGCTGGCCCCTTTGATAAAGCGATTGATGAATTCCGGCGAGAGGATGGAATCATCATTGATTTGCGAGGCAATCTCGGCGGTCTTGGCGGGATGGTGATGGGATTGTCGGGGCATTTTCTGAAGGAGAGAGTTTCTCTGGGAAGCATGAAGACGCGCGGCAGCGAAATGAAATTCTTCGCCAACCCACGATTGGTGAGTTCGTCGGGCCATCGAGTGGAGCCCTACTCGGGTCCAGCGGCCATTCTGGTGGATAGCGTTTCACTGAGCGCGGCTGAGATCTTTGCCGGAGGAATGCAGGATATTGGCCGAGCGCGAGTTTTTGGCGAGCCAACCCCAGGCCAAGCCCTCCCCGCAGTGTGGGATAAACTGCCGAATGGCGATGTGCTGTATCACGCGGTCGCGGACTTCGTGACTCCCTCAGGCATTCGTCTGGAAGCGCGCGGGGTAATTCCGGATGAAGTCGTTCCCTTATCCCGACAAGATTTATTGGCCAACCGCGACCCGGCGCTGGCGGCAGCGATGAAATGGATCGCGCGCGAACGGAACAACAACTCGCGGAAGACCGCGGAATCGCCCCGGACTCTCCCCTAATCGAACCCCGTCCCTCCAGCAGTAAATATCAACATTCACAACCAAGGAATACCCATGAAGAAGCTCATATCTACTCGACTGTCCTCAAACTTTCTCGTTCGGCTCACGGCTTTCATCGCGCTCACGGTGCCATTGATAACGTTCGGGCAAGCGGCCAAATCGCCGGCGGCGGCACAGGTTGCGCCACCCGCCAAACTACCGCCCGCCAAAGAGATCATCGCGAACTTCGTGAAAGCGATTGGTGGGAAGGAGGCTTTTTCAAAAATCAAATCTCAGCACGCAACGGGAAAATTTGAAATGGCGGCCCAGGGCCTCAGCGGAGACTTGGAGATCTCCGCTGCTCGCCCTAACAAGATGTTCGTCAAAGTCAACCTGCCCGGCCTGGGCGATATTTTGGAGGGCTTTGACGGAAAGGTGGCTTGGACGGTGAATCCCGCGACAGGCCCGATGGTTCTCGACGGCAAACAACTTGAGGAAAAACTCGAGCAAGCAGATTTCGACTCGGTCCTGCACGATGAAAAGGATTTTAAGTCCATGGAAACAATCGAGGTGACCCAGTTCGAGGGGAAGGAGTGTTACAAGTTGAAATTGATCAAGAAATCCGGTCGCGAAGTAACAGAATACTACGACACTAAGTCTGGCCTGCTCTCGGGGTTCGTCGCCACGCAGGAATCCCCCGTTGGACCTCTCACCGTCACTGCCGCGTTGAGCGATTACAAAAAATTTGGCGACGTGCTGTTCGTCACCAAAGTCACTCAGAAAATCGGACCCGTCGAGCAAGTCATGAATCTTAGCTCGATGGAGTTCAACAAGGTTAAGGATTCAGCTTTCGACTTGCCCGAACAGATCAAGGCGTTGAACAAGAAGTAATCTGTTCCTAAACAATCCTCTCTACAAACACCATGAGCTCACCACTGACCAGAAGGACTTTTCTCCAAACTGCCGCGGCCTCGGGCGGGATAATCGGCTTGGGTGATCTCGCGTTCTTATCGCGATTGCCGAAAGTTACGGCAGCGGAAGCCAGATTGGATCCCAAGATTGTTCAGTTTCATCCTGAACTTGAACCGCTCATACGGCTTCTGGAAGAATCACCCCGCGAACGGCTCTTGGAGGAGGTCGGCAGCCGAATCCAGCGTGGGCTAAGTTATCGCGAATTGCTCGCGGCACTCTTGCTCGCGGGAGTCCGGAACATTCAGCCGCGTCCGGTCGGTTTCAAATTCCACGCCGTCCTGGTGGTGAACTCGGCGCACCTCGCCAGCATTTCGTCGCCGGATTCCGATCGCTGGCTTCCCATCTTTTGGGCTCTGGACAATTTCAAAGTCTCCCAAGCCCAAGATGTCCGCGAAGGCAATTGGACGATGGGACCGGTGGATGAATCCGCTGTGCCCCCGTCTCACAAGGCGAAGCAAGCGTTCATCACAGCAATGGATAATTGGGACACAGCCGCGGCGGATGCAGCGGCAGCCGGCCTGGCGCGCAGTCTGGGCGCGCACGAAGTCTTTGAAATCTTCTGCCGGTACGGCGCGCGCGACTTCCGCGACATCGGCCACAAAGCGGTTTATGTGGCGAACAGTTGGCGAACCCTGCAATGCATCGGCTGGCAACATGCCGAGCCCGTCTTGCGTTCACTCGCCTATGCCCTCGTCGATCACGAAGGAGAAAATCCAGCCAAACGGGACGCCGCTCCGGACCGGCCCTGGAGAAACAACCAGAAACTCGCTCCTCAAATACGAGCAGACTGGCAAGGCGGCCAGCTCAGTGAGTCGGCGACTGCCGAAATGTTGAAAACATTGCGTCAGGCCTCGGACATGGAAGCGTGTGAAAAGGTGGTCGAGCTCCTCAATCGCGGAACCGCGCCGCGGTCTATCTGGGATGCGCTGATGGATGGAGCCGGAGAACTTCTCATGCGCGCCCCAGGCATCGTGGCGCTGCACGCCGTGACATCGACCAATGCGATACATTTCGCCTATCAGACCTGCGCTGATGACGAAACGCGACGCCGCTTGTTGCTTCAGAATGCCGCGTTCCTGACCTTGTTTCGTGGCGAACCGGCTAAGCAGGGAGTTTTTGTTGATCAATTCGAAGCCACGCCCTTCGAAACCTCCAATCCCATCAAAGAAATCTTCTCTGAGATAGGCAAAGATCGAATGACGGCGGCGAGAAAAGTGCTGACCTACGTGAAAGAAAACCATGGAGCGAAGGATTTCGTGGATGCGGCCCGCAGACTTGTTTTCCTCAAGGGCAACAATGCGCACGATTACAAGTTCAGCTCGGCGGTGCTCGAAGATTACCAACATGTCTCCGCGGCTTGGCGCGGCCGTTATCTGGCGTCAAGCGTCTTTAATCTCCGAGGATCTGGAGCCGTGGACAATGACCTGGTCAAGCGCACTCGGGCGGCGTTCAAAGCATAAACACGGCGACTGTTGCCCGAGATCCTCAGGGAACGCGACGATTGAGTGAGCTGGCCTTGAGACAAAATCATGCGGGACAGAATCATCTTGGAAAGATGTCCGAGATGATTACTTGAGTGTTTTGCCTGGATCTCTGTGCCGGTTCGATCCTGCCCTCCGCGCTCGCCTGCCCGGTGGGAGCTCGCGCCAACCAAACATCTTCTTCATCCGTGTCATCGGTGAAATCCGTGGTTCCATCCGCCTTTTCTAGCCCGACTGCTTAACGCTGCCCCAGGGAGTCGATCGTCTCGCAGCTGGATAAAATTCATTTCCCGGCCAACGGAATTCTGGCTTAATCGGGGAAACAAGTAATTGGTAACAACCGAAACCCCACTTGAGAGAAACGTGCATGAAACATATTCCCATCTTTATCGCCACTATCCTCATGGCATCTTCAGCGGTCGCCCAAGACTGGGCCAGAGCGAACCTTGAAAAATCTCCGCGTCACCACGAATGGGTGAAGATCAAGCAAGGAACCCGAGAGGTCCACGCTTTCCTGGCCTTTCCCGAGGTCAAAGAAAAAGCAACCACCGTGGTGGTGATTCACGAGAATCGTGGTTTGACCGACTGGGTGCGAACCGTCGCCGACCAACTGGCCGCGGCGGGCTATATCGCCATCGCCCCAGACTTGCTCTCAGGTTCAGGCCCGAAGGGCGGAACGACGAGTGATTTCCCGAACGAGGACGCCGCGATGAAAGCCATTTATGCGCTGGCGCCGGATCAAGTCACCGCTGATTTGAACGCGACGGTCGATTACATCAGCAAATTGCCCGCAGCCAATGGCAAGGTAGTCGTCGCCGGATTTTGCTGGGGCGGCGCTCAGACATTTCGCTTCCCTACCAATAATAAACGAGTCAAGGCTGGGTTTGTCTTTTATGGGACTGGCCCCGAGAACTCGTCTGATTTAGCGCGAATTCAATGCCCCCTCTACGGCTTCTACGGCGGCGACGATGCGCGAGTCAACGCCACGATTCCGAAGTCCACTGACGCGATGAAGAAAGCGGGCAAGACATACGACCCGGTGATCTATGAAGGGGCTGGGCATGGCTTCATGCGGGCCGGCGAAGAGCCGAATGCCAAACCAGCGAACAAGAAAGCGCGTGACGACGGCTGGAAACGATGGAAAGAGCTGCTCAAAGGGATCTAGTTTCTGGAACACGCTAACCAGAGCGCGCGTGCCTCGCCCGCAAGTTTATGACATGATCACTATGATCATTCCCCTTACGCAGAGTCGCGGATGATTGATCGTGGCCTCATGCGAGAGCGTAGGGATAAAGTTGCTAAAACTCCGGCCTTCGACCGAGTCGCCAGGGAAGACGTTTTGTTGACGCGCGCCTTGTGCTACCACGCCATTGTGCTCCGCACGCTGTCGCTCTGGATCGCTGGATGAAAGAAACGGCCGACCTGCGAGAGGGGAAAGAGACTTCCGGACGATTCCATACAAACAAGGTTCATCCCCCCGGATCAGCATCTCTCAGCTCTACAAGTCAGGATTTCTGAGCCTCGGATTCATCTGTCGCTGCATGACATATCATCAAATCACGATATGTTGATTTTTAGTTTGAAACTCGAATCTTGTTTCTGTAGTTTGATCGCGCTTTCAGCCTGGGGCTGAGACTGAATTTAGGAAATTAAATGAGCAACCACCCGGATCGTGCGGAGCAGTTAGAACGACTCCTGCGAGAGCGCATTGTGGTCATCGACGGGGCGATGGGCACGATGATCCAAACTTACAAGCTGGAGGAATCGGCCTTTCACGGCGAACGGTTTAAGGACTGGCCGCACGATCTGAAAGGCAATAACGATCTACTCTCCATCACGCAACCGCAGATCATCGAGGAGATTCACCTCCAGTATTTGGAGGCCGGCGCGGACATCCTCGAGACTAATACCTTCAACTCCACGGCAGTCTCGATGGCGGATTATAAACTGGAGCAGTTTGCTTATGAATTGAACGTTGCGGGCGCGAAGGTCGCTCGCCGCGCCGTTGATACGTTCATGGCCGAGAACCCTGGTCGCATCTGCTTTGTCGCGGGAGCGCTCGGGCCCACCAATCGCACCGCCTCTCTTTCGCCCGATGTCAATAATCCGGCTTTCCGGTCCATTGATTACGACCAACTCGTCACGGCTTATGTCGATCAAACGCGGGGCTTGATGGATGGGGGCGCGGATGTGTTGATGGTGGAAACCGTTTTTGATTCGTTGAACTCCAAAGCTGCGCTCTTTGCGATTGATAAGTATTTCGAAGAATCGGGCCGCCGGGTTCCGATTCTTGTCTCCTTCACGATCACAGACAACAGTGGCCGAACGCTTTCAGGCCAGACCGTTGAGGCCTACTGGAATTCAATTTCGCACATGAAGCTCCTGAGCGTTGGGATCAACTGCGCTCTCGGTGCGAAGCAGATGCGGCCTTACATCGAGGAGCTTTCGAAAATCTCGCCGATCTCCATCAGTTGCTACCCGAACGCCGGGTTGCCGAACGCCTTTGGCGGGTTTGATGAAACGCCGGAAATCATGGCGGCTGACCTGCGCGAGTTTGCCGAGAATGGCTGGCTTAACCTGGTCGGCGGTTGCTGTGGTTCGACCCCAGTTCACATCAAAGCCATCGCCGAAGCTGTCCGTGGAATTAAGCCCCGAATCCCTGCTCAGCCCGAACCTTACACTCGATTGAGCGGTTTGGAGGCTTTAACCATTCGTCCCGAGACAAATTTTCTTAACATTGGCGAGCGCACGAATGTCACCGGTTCTCCCAAGTTCTCGAAGCTTATCCTGGCTGGAAACTACGAAGAAGCCCTGGCGATCGCTCGCCAACAGGTCGAAGGCGGCGCGCAGGTCATCGACATCAACATGGACGAAGGAATGCTCGACTCCGAAAGAGCGATGGTGACATTCCTGAACCTCATCGCGTCGGAACCAGACATCGCGCGGGTCCCGATCATGATCGACAGCTCCAAGTGGTCGGTGCTGGAGGCCGGATTGAAGCGCGTCCAAGGCAAAGCGGTTGTCAATTCCATCAGCCTCAAGGAAGGCGAAGCGAAGTTTAAGGAGCAAGCCAGGCTCATCCGTCGATACGGCGCGGCTGTGGTGGTGATGGCTTTCGATGAATCGGGCCAGGCTGACACCGTTGAACGAAAAGTAGAGATCTGCACTCGGTCCTACAACATATTGACCCAGGAAGCTGGCTTCCCGCCGCAAGATATTATTTTCGATCCGAACATCTTGACCGTCGCGACGGGAATGGAAGAGCACAACAATTACGCGGTCAACTTCATCGAGGCGACCCGACGCATCAAGGCCACCCTGCCCTGCTGCAAAGTGAGCGGCGGCGTGAGCAATATTTCATTCTCGTTCCGAGGCAACAATGTGGTTCGCGAGGCGATGCATTCCGCTTTTCTTTATCATGCCATCCAAGCGGGAATGGACATGGGCATTGTCAATGCCGGCCAGCTTGCCGTCTATGAAGAGATTCCCAAGGACCTGCTCGTACTGGTGGAGGATGTCCTGCTGAATCGGCGGCCCGATGCCACGGATCGGCTGATCAAGTTCGCCGAATCCGCAAAGAAAAAAGACAAAGCCGAAGTGGTCGAGGACGCCTGGAGGCAAGGCACGGTCGAGGAACGACTCAGCCACGCTCTAGTCAAAGGCATCGTTGACTTCATCGACCAGGACACGGAGGAAGCCCGCAAAAAATATCCCAAGCCGCTGGATGTGATCGAAGGGCCGTTGATGGGCGGTATGAACGTCGTTGGCGACCTTTTCGGGGCCGGAAAAATGTTTTTGCCGCAGGTAGTCAAAAGCGCACGGGTCATGAAAAAGGCCGTCGCTTATCTACTGCCGTTCATGGAGGAAGAGAAGCGCGCTTCGGGCCTCAGCCACGCCCGAGCCCGCATCGTCATGGCTACCGTGAAGGGCGATGTTCACGATATTGGGAAGAATATCGTTGGCGTTGTCCTGGGTTGTAATAACTACGAGATTATCGATCTGGGTGTCATGGTGCCTTGCGATAAAATTCTCGCCACGGCTCGCGAGCGGAAAGCGGACATTATCGGCCTGAGCGGCCTTATCACCCCTTCGCTCGACGAGATGGTTCATGTGGCCAAAGAAATGCGCCGTCAAGGTTTCGACCTCCCACTGTTGATCGGCGGGGCGACGACAAGCAGAGCACACACAGCGGTCAAGATCGCCCCTGGTTACGAGCAGCCGGTCATTCACGTTCTGGACGCTTCCCGCGCGGTTCGAGTGGTCGGCCACTTAGTCAACCCACAGCTGAAGCCAGCCCTGGCGAATGAGAATCGCGAGGATCAAGAAAAGCTCAGGCTGGAACATCTCGGGAAACAAGGCGGAAAGCCGCTGCTCTCCATTGCGGAGGCCCGTCAACGCCGCACGCCTATTGAATGGAGCAGTTATACTCCGCCAAAGCCGACCTTCGTCGGCGTCCGGGTGCTCAGCTCGGACTCCGCATCCCAATTCTCAAATCCCAATTCTCAAATTGCCCTTTCCGATCTTGTCCCGTTCATCGACTGGTCCCCATTCTTCCACACCTGGGAGCTGCGCGGTCGATATCCGAGCATCTTGGAACATCCTGAAGCGAAGAGGCTGTTCGAAGATGCACAAAGGTTGCTCGACGAAATCGTGAGTCAAAAGTTGTTGACAGCGCGCGCTGTATATGGATTTTTCCCTGCGAATTCCATCGGCGATGACGTCGATCTCTACACGGACGAATCACGCCATCAGCTCATCGCTACTTTCCATTTTCTGCGTCAGCAAATGGACAAGCCTCAAGACCAGTTCAATCATTGCCTGGCAGATTTCGTCGCTCCGAAACTCTCAATGCTGAACCGGCCGGATTACCTGGGAGCCTTTGCTGTCACGGCCGGGATCGGCGTGGAAGACCTTTGCGCAAAGTTTGAACAGGACCACGACGATTACAATTCCATCATGACGAAAGCGCTGGCTGACCGCTTGGCTGAGGCTTTTGCCGAGTATCTGCACAAGCGGGTCCGGGAAGAATGGGGCTATGGCGTGGAGGAAAGACGCTCAACTGAAGACTTGATTCGCGAGCGATACCGTGGAATCCGTCCGGCGGCCGGCTACCCCGCTTGCCCGGACCACACCGAGAAATGGATTCTTTGGAAGCTCCTCGATGTCGAGCGAAAGGCTGGAATAAAACTCACTGAAACCTGTGCGATGTGGCCAGGCGCGAGCGTGAGCGGCCTTTATTTTTCGCATCCTGATTCCAAATACTTTGGCGTGGGGAAGATCGGGCGCGACCAGAGTCTCGACTATCACCTGCGAAAAGGAATGAGCTTGCAGGACATCGAGCGGTGGCTCGGACCGAATCTGAATTACGAACCTTCGGAACTCGCTTCTCCAAGCACAGCCGCCTGCCATTGCGGTGTTCTTCACCCTGTGTCGATCGGTCATCGCGTGGGAGCGCCTTCGTAGCGTCGCCCGGGCAGCAGACGTTCCCGCTTCATGATGACGCTGTGAGCCGCGACGTGCGTCCCCTCTCCCACGTCGGAGCCATAGAGCGGCACGGTGCTGGCGCCCAGAGTAGCCCAGCGTCGCACATGCACATGGTCAATCTTGAGCACACGATCCTCGAAAGTGTGCGCTTGATACATGGCGTTGACAGTGGCCCCGTCTTCGATGTGGATCATATCCGGGTCCACCACCTGTGCGAACCCGCTACCCAGCACAACTCGTGCACCGAGTTTCATCCCCATCGCCCGAAGATACCAAGAGAGCAGCAATGTTCCATCGAGGCTGGACAAAGCTGGGGCAGCGTATTGGCCCCAGGCGACGTAGAGAAAGTCCCAGCGGCTGCACCAGCAGGACCAAAGCGCATGTTGCCCCGGGCGAACCCGTCCAAGCAGCGCCCACTTCAGAGCCAGAACGAACAGACAGAGAAAACTCACCGCGCCAAAGCTCACCAACGGCACGATGAGCGAATGAAACATTGGCATTGCAGCGCGTTCCGCAGAAGCCAGCAGACGGAACCACTCGACGAAGACAAGGACTGGCGTGATGGGCAGAGCAAAACGCAGCAGCTCCCAAAACACCCGATTGGCATAACGAATCCGTGACGGCTCGTGCGTAAGACTACGGTCCAATTCCACGACCTCGCGCCGGGGCAGCTCGAAAGGGGGAAGGCCGAACCACGAAGTTCCGGCGCGGAGAGTCGTGTCGCTGGCAACTGTGCAAACTCCCAATAAAATGTCATCTGGCAACCGCTGCCCCGCGGGGATCACAACGTGGTTGCCAAGAAAGGTATTCCGTCCAAGGCATGTCTTGGAGAGAGTGACGACGCCCTGATGAACGCGAGGCCCGCCCAGGTAAATGCCGTCGGCAAAAAATGTTTCCGCGCCGATCTCAATATGCTCCGGAATCACATCGATGATCGTGCTGATTTCGCAGCCCTCTCCCACCTTCATCCCCGCGGCCCGGAGCCAGATGGGCCAGAACAAGGACCCGCTCAGCCACCTTCCCGCGGATTCCACCAAATTGGTCTTCAGCCAAACCCGCACGTAGGCCAGGCTCCAGCGGCTGATGGAACCCTCCGGCACACGACCCAGCAGTCGCATGAGGACGGCTTCCATCACCAGTGTGAGCGGCACCCCCAGCACCACGATGCTCAGCCCCACAATCCCTGGAGTCCAGTCCGGCGTCGGGCTAAACATCCATCCCCACAAGTCCTCTGCCGCCGAACCTTGAATCAGACAAGCGAAGATGGCCAATGATTCCAGAGGTAGCGCAAGAAGCATTATTGTTCCCGCACGCCCCAAAAGCATGGCAGCACCGTGCCACGCTGGAGATAGCGTGCGCGAATTCCCAGGCAATGGCGATGCCACCGGAGCCAGACCCGCCGGCAGGGCTGGAATGCCATCCCAGGCTTCGCCGCGCGGAATGCGTCCGCCCTGGGGCAAGGAAGATAACGCAGTCAGATAGGCCCCCGTTTCGAGCACGGTGTGCCTGCCCACGGCCGCGCGAATATCCAGAGTCGAACCCTCGCCCAAGCTCACTGGCCCCACCACGATATCGCCATCATCCAGTTCGACCAGACGCACCTCGGCGTCCTGGCTGAGCGTGGCATCGTCGCCAATGTCCAGCAAATCCCAGCCGCCCTGCACCAGGTTGACGCCACGGTGAATGTGAACGCGTTGACCAATCCTCGCTCCAAGGGCGCGTAACGCTGCGTGTTGGAAAATGGTGCCTTCGAGCGAGCTCCAAGGAACCAGATGCACGGCTCGTTGGACGATCCAGTTTCGCAGGAAGAAGGTTCCCCAAACGGGAGCCCGAAGCGGTCGGTAGCACCCAATGAGAAGGCGCTTCACCATCACCGCGAATCCAAGGGACAACGGCGTGTAAACCAGAAACGCCGTGAGCCCCAGCATGGGTGCGAGCAGGAGGGAAGACACCAACCCAATCTTCCGAGTGATCCGTGGCACCAGGTCGAAGGCAATGAGATAAGCCACCCAGGAACCGACCGATAGGACGCCAAGAAGCCAAACGGCTTGCGCCACGGTAACGAGAAATAGCTGCGCTTTCAGACGATTTTTCTCGCGAGTCAGAGCCACCGGATGCTCTTCTCCCGGGATTGGAGCGCGCTTGGCCAACTCCTCAACGGTGCGCGATTCGTAGATGTCGCGAACCGTCACCCACGCGGTCGCATCGTCGGCGCGAAGCAGAGTGACGAGCAACGCCGCACGCAGGGAATCGCCGCCGAGTTCTTTGAAAAATCATCGTGAGTGGAGATAGGCTGAGGCAGGCGCAGGATGTTGCGGAACGCGGTCTCGATGCTCGCTTCCATCGAATTGCGCGGAGGGACCAACGGCCCGTTTGCCTTTCCCTCGACCCCATCAAGGTGCGGCAGAGCAGCGCGGTTCAGCTTACCACCCACCGTGGTGGGCAACTCCGCCACAACCCCGAACCGGGCGGGCACCATGTGGCCCGGGAGGTCAGCCTCCAGAGCGGACTTCAGCGCCGCAGCATCGGGCGGAGCTGCGGCATTTTCGGGCACGATAAACGCCACTAAGATCGGGTTGCCTCCCTCGTCTTGCACGTGACAGGCCGCGGCGCGCACCCCGTCGCACTCGGCCAGAAGCGACTCAATGCCCCCCAGCTCAATGCGGTAGCCGCGGATCTTCACCTGCGAGTCCATCCGTCCGTGATAATAATAGCGGCCTTCGCAGTCGGAATGCACCAGATCCCCGGTGCGATAGAGCCGCCCAAGCGAAGGATGACGGATAAATTTTTCAGCGGTTAGCTCGGGGCGTTTCCAGTATCCCCTGGCCAGCCCAATGCCCCCAATGCACAGCTCTCCCTTTCCGCCCTGGGCGACTTCCTCCAGCGTCTCGCCTAGCACCCAGGCCAGCAGGCCAGGCACGGGTTTCCCGATCGTGATCGGCCCGCCTTCCTCCACGTTACCGCGCAAAGATGTCACGGTGCATTCCGTCGGCCCGTAGCCATTCACTAATAGGCGGCCGCGCGCCCAGCGGTCGGCCACATCCCGCGGCAACTCTTCTCCGCCCACATAGAGCCATTTCAGATCCGGCAGCGCTGTTTCAGGATCATCGCATCCAGTGGCGCGCAGCAGCGTTGGCGGAGGACAGAAGACAGTGATGCGTTCGCGGCGCAGCCAGGGAATCAAATCCGGACCGAGTCGGGCCGTTTCATCATCCATCACCACGACCGTAGCCCCAGCGGCAAAGGCCAGCCACGTTTCCTCGACGGATGAATCGTAAGCCGCCGAAGAACCTTGCGCCACACGGTCGCTCGCGGAAAGTTGGAATTCATCCAGATCACTGCTCACCAGATTCGCAATGCTCCGGTGCTCGATGAGCACGCCCTTCGGTCGGCCCGTCGTCCCTGACGTATAGATCACATAGGCGAGACCAGACGAAACAAGCCACGGAGGATGCAGCAACGTCTCATCCCGTTCCTTGAGTAAAGTCAGAGCATCGCAAGCGTCAAACACCCGCGCCACTCCGGGTGCGGCTCGTTGGACACGAGCGAGACCGGGAGCATCGGTCAGAACCGCGATCGCCTCGGAGTCTTCGATGATGTCACGAACGCGTTCGTCCGGAAACTGCGAATCGATGCACGTGTAGGCCGCGCCGGCCTTTAGAACCGCGAGTTGCGCCGCGTAGAGGAGCCCCGAGTTTCGCGGGAGGAGAATCCCGACCACGCACTCGCCTGTAACGCAAGTTTGGAGGAGCCGCGCGAGGGAATCGGATTGGCGTGAGAGTTCAGCGTAAGTGACTCGGACCCGCTCTCTCCGACCAACTCCAGGAGGCACGTCCACCGCCACCCCATCGGGCCAGCGCCTGGCCGCGCGCTCGAAAAACTGATGCAATAGCAGCGCATGAGAAGGGGCTGAATCCGCCTGCACTGCATCGCCTGGCTGGCCTTCGGTCATACTGGCTCAGGCTCGACGCCAGAGCGGATAAGTCGGCTGAGATAGGGTGCTAGCGACGGACGCAATCGCTCGCGCTCTTCTTGGGCCAAGTGCTTAAATCCTTTGATCGTTCCCAAACAGCGTGAGCTGCCGCAGTGGCAGCCAAACGGTTCGGCCATGTCATATTCAGTCGTGTTGTAGTTGAAGGTAATATCGGCCCAAGGCTCGATGTCATGAGAGGCCATCACCTCTTGGCATCGGACGAGAGTGTTTGGATCACAACTGTGATTCATGAACCGCCAGTAGTAACCATCGAAAACTTCTTCGACGCTGCTCCCACATCCCAGGTCCAAGTGAAGACTCTCCCCGATCTGCAACGAGTAGCGCGTCGGCTGATGCGTCTTCTCCCCCTCGATTCTAAACAAGCGCGCGCCGACAACGATCCGTCGAACGGCAATCAGGCGATACGCTCCGTCCGCGCGCGCCACCCCGACGAACTCGGAACGGCATCGGTGGACAGAGACAACCACACCGGGAGTAATCTCAGTGGGCTCAAACCTATCGTCTGGTTTCATGCAAGGCGCTTTCATGAACTATCATGACGAGAGTGAGTATGGCATGCCTGGGGCCTAATCTTCCACGCCAATGTTGAGCGTCGAGAGAGGTGGAAGAGCCGAATACATCGGATGCGATCACTTCGAGTGAGGCTGCTTGCCGGTGACCCCGGGATTTTTGTGAGCGGCGGCGGAACTCACCGGATCGCCGAGAATAGTAATTCCCTTTTGCAAGATTGCCGTCATGACGACGCTCGAGAGCTCGTTGAGTGATTTCACGTTAGTAACAATTTGGTTGTTCAAACCGAGATCGAACTCCGTCGCTTGCCCGAGCTTTTTCATGCTGAAATACTTTAATTTCCCCAACGTGAGACTGAGCGTATCGATTCCGTCAAACTCCCAGTCCCGAGGCGTTTCCGCCGGGCTGTTGGTCGAGGTGATCTTGTCTAGTTTCGCGAGCACGCCGACGATATTCGTGCGACCATTTTGACTTTCGACAACATTGATCTCGTGGACGGCAAGTCGCACGAGTTTGAAGTGGAGTTTTCGCGAAGCCAAGAAACTGCCATCGCCTTCGAGATGTATTTCCGGCAGGTCAATCAAAGGCGAACCGCCAAATTCGGCGGTGTTATAAAGTTTAAGATTCTCGATCGTCAGCGTTGAGTTGAAAAGGCCTGATTCCAACCTGCCAATCCTCACATCGAGTCCTGTTTCAGAACGGATCCTACGCTCCGCATAAGCTTTCAAAGCCGAATCCTTGAGCAGCACAAGCGCGACGGCGAAAACCACCAAGACTAGGAAGAGTCGGAACGCCCAGCGGAACAGAAATTTCATCACGCTGTCATACCACGGTGCAGGAGAACCCTCAACTGATCATTGGCGCGCGACAGCAATCCTCATTTTGGCGCGCATGTAGTCCCGCCTTCAGGCAGCATCGCGTGGGAAAATCCAACCCCTATGCACTTGCCGACGCCCCTCCCGCTGAAGCCGGGACTACGTACCGAAACGCAGGAAGTTCCGACTTAAGACGGTCGGAAGCCAAAATCAGAATTGCTGGGCGGTTCTCACAACGCGATATCCTCGGGCCGAACCTCCAGGCATTCATCCTGATCCTCCCAGATCACCACGGGAAAATGATCGAGCAATTTGGGAAGGATTTGGCCGCCGACAAATGAGAGAAGGCGCTCTGCTTCTTTGGCGGCATTTTCAAAAGCTTGATCGTAGTCTCCGACCGCCTTGCGTTGACGATCGTCCCAGTGTGCCACGGCGTGGATGGGAGCATACTCGTTGCTCCAGTCCTTGATCGCACCGACAACCTCTTCGGGGAAATGTTCGAACTCGATACCCGTTCCTGTGCAGTGCTGGCAAACCAACCCAGATTCCACAACGTCGCGGGTGAGCAACGGCAAGAGCGGAGCACGACAGCAGGCGGACTCCGGGTAGGCAGCAGGAGAATTGACCAGACGCTTCAGCCAGATCTGCCGTTCGTGCGCGAGTTGAGCCGCCAGACGATACGCTCCGAGCAGCGGATGCGAAAGCCGCCATGCGCCGCCTTGGAGTTGGCCGAGAGTTTGAGCCATCCAACGTGCCAGGGTCAAATCGTCGAAATCTCGGAAGACCAGACTGTACTCAGTCCAGAGCCGTTCGATAGGAGAGTCGGACATATTCGCCATCGGAGACAGATTGGTGCGAAGCCTGGGATTTGTCGAGCGGGTAGGTTGGGCGCTCAATCTGTAACGCAACGCTCCCTTTTTCGTTTGGGGACAAAAGTTCCAGTTGTCAGACGACGTGTTCCTGCCTCATCATGGTTTCAAACTCACGCACTTGATCCGACGTTAAAGCTTATGAACGCAAACCTGGTCCTCTCCGACGTCGTTGGTATTTTCCGATGCTGGCCAAGAGCTTTAGCGATGCTTTTGGCCGGCGGCATCACGACCGGAACCGCCGCGGAGAAAGTCTTCCGCGCAGGCGCGCACGTCGTGGACATCACGCCCACCAACTATCCCGTCCTAGTCAACGCCATGTTCACGGAGCGCTCGGCAACGAACGCCGCCGACCGCCTGCACGTCCGCGCTCTCGCGCTCGATGATGGTTCCACCCGACTGATCATCGCCGTTGTGGACACCTGCATGGCCCCGCGCGATCTGATCGACCGCGCCAAAAAGCAAGCGAACAAGGCCACGGGGATCCCGACGGACCGAATGCTTGTCTCGGCCACGCACACGCATTCCGCGCCGTCGGCGATGGGCTGTCTGGGCAGCCGCGCGGACACAAACTACGCCGCGTTCCTCGCGCCCCGCATCGCCGAGGCCATCATCGGCGCGGTGAAGCATCTCGCACCCGCGCGGATAGGATGGGGTGCAGTGGACGATTGGGAACACACCTTCAACCGTCGTTGGATTCGGCGCCCCGACAAAATGCTCACCGACCCGTTTGGCGACCGGAACGTCCGCGCGCACATGCATCCCGGCCACGAGAGCCCCGACGCCGTCGGCCCGTCCGGCCCGGTGGATCCAGGATTGTCCGTGATCGCTTTGGAATCGACCGACGGCAAACCCCTCGCGCTGCTCGCGAACTACTCGCAACACTACTACGGCTCACCGCTGCTCTCGGCTGATTACTACGGGCGCTTTTGCGCCCACGTCGTTGCGTTGCTGAACGTATCCAATGGAATCGCCACGAATGACTTCGTCGCCATCATGTCGCAAGGCACCAGCGGTGACCTAATGTGGATGGACTATAGCGCGCCGGCGAAGGCAATAGGCTATGACGCCTACGCCAAGGCGCTCGCCGGAAAAGTTGCCGAGGTTGTGCGCACGATCGAGTTCCACGACTGGGTCCCGCTCAAGATGGCCGAACGCACACTTGCCTTGAATTACCGAGCGCCGGACGAAGCTCGACTTGCGTGGGCCCGCAAGACAGCGCAGAGCTTTGAAGGGCGTTTGCCAGCGACGCAACCGGAGATTTACTCGCTCGAATCCATCTACCTCCATGATCGTCCCCGCACCGAGCTAAAGCTCCAGGCGCTCCGCATCGGCGACATCGGCATTGCAGCCTTGCCGAACGAGGTCTATGCCATCACCGGCCTTAAGCTCAAGGCGCAGAGCCCGCTCATAACCACGTTCAATATCGAGCTGGCCAACGGCGCCGAAGGCTACATCCCGCCGCCCGAGCAGCACCAACTCGGCGGTTACACCACATGGGCCGCGCGCACCGCCGGTCTTGAAGTGCAGGCCGAGCCCCGCATAGTCGAGACTGCGTTGAGTCTGCTCGAAGAAGTTTCCGGCAAACCACGCCGCTCAATGACCGAGTCTCATGGCTCTTACGCGAAGGCCATCCTCGACGCGAAGCCAACGGCTTATTGGCGGCTGAACGAGAGCGTCGTCCCCACCGCGCACGACGCGAGCGGCAACGGGCGCGACGCAATGTTCGAAGCCGGCGTGGCTCTTTACCTGCCCGGCGCGAGTCGGACCGTCGGCTTTCAGCCACCGCCGCCGGAGACACCCAACGCGTTCAGCCGCGACCAGATCAACCGCTCAGCGCACTTCGCCGGAGGTCGCGTGAGAGCCACCCTGCCCCAGCTCAAGGAGACTTACTCCATCGAGCTGTGGTTCTGGAATGGCCTCACGAACAACGCACGTCCCGTGACTGGCTACTTCTTCTCTCGCGGTTCGGACGGCGACAAGTCCGCGGCCGGCGACCATCTCGGCCTCGGCGGCACGCACCAACCCGGCCGGGTCGGCAAGCTCATGTTCTCCAATGGCAGTGAACGCAACACCGTCCTCGCCGGCCGCACGGAGGTCGCCTGGCGCGAATGGCACCACGTCGTTCTAGTCCGCGAGGGGCGGCGCGTGACAGTCTATCTCAACGGAAACACAAAGCCGGAAATTTCCGGTGAGGCGGACATCACCGTGGCACCGGGCGAGAAATCGCTCTTCATTGGAGGTCGTTGCGATAACTTCGCGAACTTCGAAGGAAAGCTGGATGAAGTTGCCGCCTATGATCGGGCTCTGAGTTCTGAAGAAATCGCCGCGCACTACCAGGCCAGCGGCTTCCCACCGCGTGCAGCCAGGGCTTCCGCGTCGCCCGTGGCGTCACCGCCGCTCTCGCCCACTGAGTCTTTGGCGAAGTTGCACGTGCGCGAAGGGTTCACCGCCGAGTTGGCCGCAGCCGAGCCGTTGCTCGAATCGCCAGTCGCGATTGACTGGGACGATCGCCTCCGTCTGTGGGTCGTCGAGATGGTGGACTACCCGCTCGGACTGGACGGCAAAGGCAAACCCGGCGGTCGCGTCCGCATGATCGAGGACACCGATGGCGACGGGCGTTACGACAAGTCAACGGTCTTCGCGGAGGGGTTGAGGTTTCCCACCGGCATCCTCACGTGGCGCGATGGCGTCATCGTGACTGCCGCGCCGGAGATTCTTTTTCTCAAGGACACAGACGGCGATGGCAAAGCCGACGTGCGCCAGGTGTTGTTCAGCGGCTTCCTCGAAGGCAACCAGCAGCTCCGGGTGAACGGTCTCCGCTGGGGACTCGACAACTGGGTTTATTGCGCGAGTGGCGCCCACCACGGCGGCTACGGAACGCCGACGAAAATTAAGTCAATCCTCAACGGAAAAGAATACGCGCTCGGCAGCCGGGACTTTCGCTTCCGACCCGACACGGGCGAACTGGACGCGCAGAGCGGCCCATCGCAGTACGGGCGCAATCCGGACGATTGGGGCAACTGGTTCGGTGTCCAAAACTCGTGGCCGCTCTGGCACTACGTTTTGCAGGACCAGCATATCCGACGCAATCCGCACGTGCCCGCCCCCGACCCGGTTCAACAGGTCGTCACCCCGAAGAATCCACAAGTATTCCCGGCGAGCAAACAAGAAAAGCGCTTCCACAGCTTCGACGAAGCAGGCCACTTCACCTCGGCGTGCGCGGCCATGATTTACCGTGATGACCTTCTCTTCGGCGCCACCCGGACGATGCACGCGTTTACGTGCGAGCCGTTCCACAATCTTGTCCAGCACAACGAGGTCTTCGACGACGGCGTGAGCTTCAAGTCGCGGCGTGAGGGAGAGGAGGCAGCGCGTGATTTCTTTGCGAGCGAGGATCGCTGGTGCCGGCCTGTAATGACGCGCACGGGTCCCGACGGCGCATTGTGGGTCGTGGACATGTATCGTTATATGATTGAGCATCCCGAGTGGCTTCCCTCGGAGGGCAAAGCTGATCTCCTCCCGCACTACCGACTCGGCGAGGAACGCGGCCGGATTTACCGCATCTTCGCCCGCGACAACCCGCCGCGCAGGCCGGTTCAACTCGGCCAACTCACGCTGCCACAACTCGTGAACGCCCTCGACTCGTCGAACGGCTGGCAGCGGGACAAAGCGCAGATGATGCTCCTCTGGAAAAACGACGCCAGCGCTGCGCTGCTTCTGGAGAAGCTTGCGAGAGAGAGCCAGAATCCGCTCGCGCGTCTGCACGCGCTCGCCACGCTCGACGGACTAGGCGCTCTCAAGCCCGACCTCGTCGAGACAGCGCTCGCCGACCCCCACGCCGGAGTGCGCATCAACGCCCTGCGACTCGCCGAGCCACGGTCCACGCCGGCAGTCGTCTCGGCGGCAGTGAAGCTGGTGGACGACGCGGACCCCAAGGTGCGCCTTCAGCTTGCCTGCACACTGGGCGAATGGAACGACCCGCGCGCGGGTGCTGCGCTAGGCCGTATCGCGGTGGCAAACCACAGCGACAAGTTCATCACTGCGGCAGTCATGAGCTCGGCTTTGCCGCACAGCGATGCGCTCGTGGACGCAGCGATCGCTGCTGGAGGGCCCGCGCTGGTGACGCTCTCGGAGCCATTGCTCAACCTAGCGCTGGCCACGAGCCAGCGCGGCTCGCTGGCACGGTTGCTCAAGATCACGCTCACGCCCGAGGGCGATCAATTCAGCGCTCCGCAGATGGAGACGTTCAGCCAATTTCTCGACACTCTGGCGCGGCGAAAGACGAGCTGGCGTGAGCTGGAGGAGGCGACGCAAAACGATGTCTTGACGCAACAACTCCGGTCGGTGGCCAAACTGTTTGCCGCCGCGAAAAAGGTCGCTTCCAATGGCAGCAGTCCTGCGTCAGAGCGAGTCACTGCCGCGGGACTGCTCGCGCGCGACGAACTGCATAGGAGCGATTCGCTGCCGCTGCTGACATCGGTGCTTTCGCCCAAAACACCCGCCGAGACACAACGCGCGGCCATCAAGGCCCTCGGAACGAGCGGCGACGCGAGCGTGCCCAGCCTGCTCGCGCTCGCATGGCCAGCCCTCAGTCCCGAAACACGACTCGCCGCGCTCGACGAGTTGTTGAGCCGCGAACCGTGGGCGTTCGAGTTGGTAAAGCGCATCGATGGAGGACAGATCAGCGCCAGTGCGCTTGACGCAACCCGGCGCGGTCGTTTGCTCCGCCACCCATCCGGGCGGGTGAAGGAAATCGCGACCAAAGCACTCAATGGCGGTGTCACTTCAAACCGCACGAGGATAGTCGAGGACTTCCGCCCGGCGCTGGCATTGCAGGGCGATGCGGCCCGAGGCTCGGCGGTGTTCGTGAAGCTTTGCACAACCTGCCACAAGCAGGGCGATGTGGGCAATGACATTGGGCCGAACTTGCAGTCCGTGGCGAATCATCCGCCGGAGAAGCTGCTAGTCTCCATACTCGACCCGAACGCAAGCATCGAACCGGGGTACACGGCCTACTCCGCGCACATGACCAGCGGCGAGGAATTGTATGGGATCATCGCCGCCGAAACCGGAAACAGCCTGATGCTGAAGCTGCCGGACGGCAAGACACGCACCCTGTTGCGCACCGATATCGCCGCGCTGCATAGCTCGAATGTGTCGCTTATGCCGGAAGGCTTGGAAGCCGGCTTGAGCCAAGCCGAGGTGGCGGACCTGATTCGGTTCTTGCAAGCTCCGACCCTGCGCTGATTTCGAACCCGGAGGGGAAACATCCATCTGTGATCGACATGAGTTTCCTTGGCCGGGGCGCGGAAATGTTGCGATTTATGCTTCGGGTGGGATCACATCTTCTTCGGTATCCCCTGTTTCTTCACTGATGACAGGAGCGATGGCTTGCAGTTTGTCACTGGCATCTAGATTGATGAGCTTAACGCCTTGAGTGTTGCGACCCGCCTCGCGGATGTCCTTAACAGCAGTGCGCACCATCTGGCCGCCGACGGTAATCAGCATGATCTCGTCGTTTTCCTGCACAGTCAGCGCGCCGACGACGCTGCCGGTCTTATCGTTCGTTTTCATCGTGATGATCCCTTTGCCTCCGCGGGACTGAAGCCGGTACTCATCAAAATCGGTCCGCTTGCCGATGCCATTTTCGCCAGCGACCAAGAGCGTGGCGGTGGGCACTATGACGGCGAGCGCGACGACAGCATCGGTTTTCTGCAAGCTAATTCCACGCACTCCCGCGGCAGGTCGTCCCATGCAGCGAACGTCCTCTTCGGAAAAGCGAATGCTCTGGCCTTCCCGCGTGATCAAAACGACATGGTTCTGGCCATTCGTTAATTTCACTTCGATCAGCGTGTCTCCGGGATCGAAGCCGATAGCAATAATGCCGCCCTTGCGAACATTGCCGAAAGCAGCGAGCGCAGTCTTCTTCACCGTCCCATGCCGCGTGGCAAAGAAGAGGAAGTCGGGTTGCTCCCAAGTGATATCTTCTTTGTTGGGACCGATTTTTGAAAGAACACGAATGAGCGCCGCAATTTTCTCCCCAGCTTGCAGTTCAAGCAGGTTCGCAATGCTTCGACCTTTCGCGGCGCGTCCCATGTCAGGAATTTCGTGAACACGCTCGACATAGGCGCGGCCCGTGTTCGTGAAGAACATCAGGTAATCATGAGTGCTCGCGGTAAAAAGGTGCTCGATAAAATCCTCGGAGTCTCCTTCACCAACGGTGCCCTCGCGGGTAGTCATGCCGATGACACCCTTGCCACCCCGGCGCTGAGCGCGATAGGAACTGGTATTCGTGCGCTTGATCAGGCCATTGTGGGTGATGGTGATGATGACGCCCTCGTTCGCGATCAAGTCCTCGATCGCCATCTCGCCTTCATCGGGAACAATCTGAGTTAATCGAGGCCCGGCGTGTTTCGCTTTGATGGCCTCGAGCTCAGCTTTGATGATCGTCATGACTCGCGATTCCTTGGCCAGAATGTCCACCAAATCTTCGATCTCCTTGAGCAGGCCCGTGTATTCTGCCTTGACCTTGTCTCGTTCCAGACCGGTGAGCTGATAAAGCCGAAGTTCCAGGATAGCGTTGGTCTGCGCTTCGCTGAAGGCATAACGGCCATTCGTCAGGCGGGCTTCGCTTCGGATCAAAATGCCGAAGCTTTCGACGGTAGCTCGAGTAAAGTCAAAGGCCATTAGCCTGACCTTGGCTTCTTCGCGGTTGGCTGACGAACGAATGATCCGGATGAACTCGTCCAGATTCGCGAGAGCAATCAGGTAGCCTTCGAGAGCCTCTGCGCGCCTCTCAGCCTCCTTGAGCTCGTAACGGGTCCGGCGGAGCACCACTTCGCGTCGGTGCTCAATGTAGCAACTGATCAGTTCCTTGAGGTTGAGAATCTTGGGCCGTCCATGATCGATGGCCAGCATATTCACCGCGAAACTGCTCTCCAACTGGGTCCATTTATAGAGATTGTTGATGACAACTTTCGGGATCGCATCGCGCTTCAACTCGATGACGACCCGCGTGTTTTCGTCGGATTCGTCGCGAATGGCCGTGATGTCGGTGATCGTCTTTTGATTCACCAAGTCGGCGATTTTCTCAACGAGAACGGCGCGGTTCACGTTGTAGGGAATCTCGGTGATGACGATCTGCTCGCGACCACCCTTGAGTTGCTCGACTCCAACCTTTCCTCGGACCTTCACACTGCCTCGACCGGTGTGGAAATATTGCTTGATAGGCTCGACGCCGCAGATCGTGCTGCCGGTCGGAAAATCCGGTCCTTTGACAAGCTTCATCAATTGATCAATGGCGATGTTCGGATCGTCGATCTGCGCGCAAACGCCACTGATGATTTCGCCAAGGTTGTGCGGTGGAATATTCGTTGCCATGCCGACGGCGATGCCGGTGCCGCCATTCACCAGGAGGTTGGGAAAAGCGGCGGGAAAAACGGTTGGCTCAGTCCGCGTCTCATCGTAATTCGGGACAAAATCGACAGTCTCCTTATCCATGTCCTCCATGAGACTGGCGCCCAGATGTGTCATGCGCGCCTCCGTATAACGCATGGCCGCCGGGGGATCGCCTTCGACAGAACCGAAGTTACCTTGACCATCAATCAACCGCTCGCGCATGGCCCAGGGCTGCGCCATGTGGACGAGTGTCGGATAGATCACAGCTTCGCCGTGCGGATGGTAATTGCCGCTGGTGTCGCCGCAGATTTTAGCGCACTTACGATGCTGGCGATTGGGAAAAAGGGAGAGATCGTGCATCGCGTAGAGGATCCGGCGCTGAGATGGCTTGAGGCCATCACGGGCATCGGGCAGCGCACGCGATATAATCACAGACATCGAGTAGTCGAGGAACGAATTCTTGATTTCGTCCGCGACGTTAATCTTCTCAATCTTCTCGTTCGCCGCAAAAAGAGGCGTACTCGTCACTGGCGAATCGTTTGAATCAGTCGGGTCAGGCATAAAATGGTAAGGCGAGAGGAGCTGGGCTGTAGGGGATATGCGGGCAGGAAAGCAACAGGATGAATATTCCTAAAGCCACTGGCCTATTTCCTTTGGGGCATCGGCTTATATGTCGAGATTGCGCACATTCAGTGCATTGTCTTCGATGAATTGGCGACGCGGCTCGACTTCATCGCCCATCAATTTGGTAAACATTTCTTCAGCCTCCACAGCGTCAGTCAGATCGATGCGCAGGAGTTTGCGGTTGGTGGGATTCATGGTGGTTTCGAAAAGCTCTTTGGCGTTCATTTCCCCAAGACCCTTGAAGCGCTTGATCTGAATCCCTTTTTTCCCCGCATCTTTAACACTTGAAAGAATCTCTGCTATCGAGAAGAGCGGTGTGACTTGCGCCCGGTCGCCTTCCCCTTCGAGCAACTCGAAGAGCGGCGTGTCCTGCGCGGAGTAATGATCCACGTTCAAACCCTTTCTGGCCAGCTTGCCCAGAAGCTCCGCGACCGCTTTACTCTCATGCAATTCAACGTGGCGAGCCCTTCGAGTGTTCCCGTTCTTGGTCTTCTCTTGGAATGCGGAGTCGGTTTCGATTTCACCGAACAATTTAAGGTCGGGATTAGCGCTGCCGAACTTCTCTAGCTCCGCTTCTGAATGAAAGTAATGAACGGACTCCTCGTTTCCGTCCCGCACCTTGACCAGGTGACGGGGCAACTCATGGGTCTGCGTGTCGCGATTTTCCAAATAGTCGCCGAAATCACCGCCGTGCCGGCGCAGCGCCTTGGCGTACTTATCCAATGAATCGAGCAGCTCAAGGATCTCAGCGAGTTGTTTCTGTGACAATTCCTTGCCATCCGCCAAGTTGCGGAGGCGAACATCTTCCGAGCCTAGTTGCACCAAGATATTGTTCAACTGGACGTCGTCATCGACGTACTCGACGCGCTTTCTCCGCGTGACTTGATAGAGGGGTGGTTGGGCAATATAGACAAAGCCACGCTTCACCAACTGAGGCATCTGACGGTAAAAGAAAGTCAGGAGCAATGTCCGGATGTGGGAGCCGTCCACGTCAGCGTCCGTCATAATGATGATTTTATGATAGCGCAACTTCTCGAGGTTGAAGGCGCCTTCGCCTTCTCCGTCACCGATGCCGGTTCCGATGGCGGTAATCATCGTCCGAATTTCGGTGTTTTGGAGGACTTTGTCCAAGCGGGCTTTCTCGACGTTGATTAGCTTGCCGCGAATGGGAAGTATGGCCTGGAATTTTCGGTCTCTCCCTTGTTTGGCCGATCCACCGGCAGAATCGCCCTCGACGATGTAGAGCTCGGTATTAACGGGATCTCGATCCGAGCAATCAGCCAATTTACCAGGCAGTCCTCCACCGGTGAGCGCGCTCTTTCGGACGGTATCGCGGGCTTTTCGCGCCGCTTCACGTGCTCGCGCCGCCATGAGTGCCTTATCGATCACTCGCTTGGCGACCGAGGGATTCGCATCAAAGAAGCTCATGAGCCCCTCGTAAACAATCGAGGAAACGATTCCGTCGATTTCCGTATTCACGAGTTTGACCTTGGTTTGAGATTCGAACCGCGGATTTGGAAGCTTAATGCTGAGGACGCAAACGAGGCCTTCGCGAACGTCATCTCCGGAAATGCTCGGGTCTTTCTCCTTCAACAAGTTATTAGCTTTGGCGTATTGATTGATGCCTCGGGTCAACGCCGAGCGAAAGCCCGTCAGGTGCGTTCCTCCGTCCGGATTCGGAATTGAATTGGCGAAACAAAGGATTTGGTCGTTGTAGCTGTCGTTATACTGCAAAACACAATCGACAAAAATTTCGTCCTTCTGACGAGTCAGAATGATCGGCTTGGGATGAATGACTTGTTTGTTCTTGCCGAGCTGTTTGACGAATTCCTCGATCCCTTCCTTATAAAAAAAACGTTCCGTCTTGTTTTCGCTGCGCTCGTCAGCGAGGGTGATTTCAACCCCAGGATTGAGGAAGGCGAGCTCGCGCAATCGATTCGCGAGAATCTCAAACTTAAACTCGGTCGTGATGGTGAAAATAGTCGCATCGGGCTTAAACGTGACGAGGGTTCCGGTGTGCATGGACTTGCCTATCACTTCAAGTTTACGAACCGTCACTCCCCGGGCAAACTCCATGTAATACACGTTGCCATCCCGCGAGACTTCCACCTTGAACCAGTCTGAAAGAGCATTGACACATTTTGCGCCGACGCCATGGAGACCTCCCGAGTATTTATAGGCTCCCTGCCCAAACTTTCCGCCTGCGTGCAGATTCGTCAGAACGAGTTCGACAGCCGGCATCTGAAACTTCGGATGCATGTCCACGGGAATTCCGCGCCCGTCATCTCGGATCGAGCAGGAACCATCCACATGAATCGCCACATCCATGCGTTTGCAATATCCCGCGAGATGTTCGTCAATCGAGTTATCCAGCACCTCGAAAACACAATGATGAAGTCCGCGCTCGTCAGGATCGCCGATGTACATCCCCGGACGCTTCCGAACAGCCTCCAAGCCTTCCAATTTATCAATTTTGGAAGCGTCATATTTTTCCCCATCACTGACCAGAATATCCATAGTAATAGCCACAAAAACAGATTAGATCCATCAACCGAAAACGCCTTAGGTCAAGTCACCGTTGACCGTGCTGAAGAGACAGTCGTAAGTTATAGACAAAAAGCCTCTGACACAACTCTAATTTAGAGCTTATATCCAACAGATTATACAACGAATTGTGGGATGGAAACGACCGCAGCACAAGATGTTGAGCCGACCGAGAAAATCCTACATTTACTTGGAATGTAGAATTCTTAAGTGGAAACAGAGGATATCCTTAGTGCCTCAAAGAGGAGTCAGGACTACGAACCAAGCAGTGTCGTTTTTGGGGTCGTCACCACCGATCACTAATTCACGCGGAGTAAAGAGTTGTTTCACAGTCTTAACGAGCTTCCCTTCTCCGAAGACGTTTACTTCGAGCATGGATTTGCCGAGGTTTTTAACCTCAACTTCGCACTTCTTGCTCAAGCGCAGCTTTTCAGCCACTCCCTCACGAACTAGCACAGGCTCCTTTCGAAACATCTCAAAATAATGGTCCCATTTGAAAACCTTCTTGAGATTCTCGGCTAGCTTGGGATCGACTTCCTTCAACGGCCCTTCTTTAGCCTTATCGTCAATCAGCGCCTTCTTCCCTGAGTTATCTTTATCCTTGGCACTTTCTTCGCGATTCTGTGCGACGTCTTTGGCTTTGTCATCCTTGGCGGAACTTAGGACAAATTGGTCTTCCTTGGTGGGGTCTTTGGCTTTATCGCCCTTCGTACCCCAGATCAACTGAACTCGAAACTTTAATTCGCCCGCCTGGACAGCTTGCATTCCCAAGCCCATAACCAAGCAACAGCACCCCAACAGCAGGCGGGGCGACAATCTGATCGATATCATTTGTAAGGAGTGTGAGGCCAAAACGCCGATTGGCAAACCCTTAATTCTCCTGGCTCGGTATCCATACAACCCTCATATTCGCGGCATCCGAATGAAACGAAATGGCATTCGACTCTTCCAGAGGGGTTTCAATCTCTTGAAAGTACCGCGTCATCCCACGCGAGCCTGACTGGAGCTTCACGACAGAGATAAACAGGACAGCCGCCAATGCGGCGATCGCGAAAGGGGCTGCCAAACGCATCCACCAACTTCCAGAAAACCTCGGAGGGCTAGTTTGCGGAGCCCTGTTGAGACGGTTGATTTCACGCGCAATCTTCGACCAATAAAAATCATGAGTCTCGGGTAGCTTCAACTCGACTTCATTGCCGGTCAGCAAAGATTTGGTGGCACGCAGTTCCTCGTAAATCGCTCGCGCTTGCTGGTCGCTGGCAAGCCACCCCGCCACCTGCTTGGACTCTGCCGTGGACAACTCACCATCGAGATGAGCTTGTAGTTTTAAGAGTTTTTCGTTCATTTGTTGAATTCTTCCCTCCTGAGCCCAGCTAGGAGCGACGCCATTTTTCGTCGGGCATAAAACAACCGAGACATCACAGTGCCGATGGAACACTTCATTTTCTTAGCGATTTCTTTGTATTCCAGCTCCTCAAATTCCTGCAAAATTAACACAGTCCGATGCTCGACCGACAGTTGGTTCAAGGCCCGGTCGATTCTTTGCCGCAACTCGCTTCGTTCCAATCTCTCGGTGGGATTCGGGTTAACAACTGGCATTTGACGCTCCACCCCGCCCAATTCTTCATCTAACTGCTCGATTGAATCCGCTCGCGACCGTTTCTGCTTTCTCAACTGATCCAGACAAAGATTGATCACAATCCGAGTCATCCAAGTCACAAAGCTGGCTTCCCCTTGAAACTGCTTCAATCGTTGCCAACTCTTTACCCACGCTTCTTGCGACATGTCGATAGCCGCATCCTCATTGCGCATCATGCTGAAAGCGCGAGCATAAATCTTGTCCCGATGCCGAGCGACCAATTGCTCGAAGGCTTCCATACCGCCTCGTTGCGCAGCTTTGACCAGCGCCTCATCCGTCATGCCTGAATAATCAATCCGTGTCGTCATCCTAATGGACGGGCTTCCTCGAAAAGGTATTCAGTCGATCTCACAGTTTTCCTTTGCTGCTAGGAATGATGCCGGCAATCCGCTGATCATGTTGGCAAGCCAGATCGACGGCTTTGGCAAAGGCTTTGAAGAGAGCTTCGACTACGTGATGAGGTTCCCCTCCATACAGTAATTCCAAGTGCAGGTTGCATCGAGCCTCATTGACAAAACCTTGAAAGAATTCTTTAGCCAGCCCAAAACGAAAGCTCGATGACATGTCCTGTCCCTTTTCCTCCCAACTGATCTTCTTCTGGGCGTTCGTCTCCAGACCTCGCCAGACCAGGTAAGGCCGTCCGCTAAAATCGACCACACATCGAGCCAGGCATTCGTCCATCGGCACGTAAGCCTCGCCGGTGAAGGGGTTTCGAGGATCAAATCCGGTTCCATAGCGGCGGATGCCTTTCTTATCTCCAAGCGCCTTGCCAAAAGCCTGGCCGAGGGCAATCCCGCAATCCTCGACTGTGTGATGAGCATCCACTTTCAGGTCGCCCTGGCAACGGAGGCTCAAGTCCACGATCGAATGCTTGGTGAACAAGGTCAGCATGTGGTCGAAGAAAGGAACTCCCGTTCTAATCAAGGACCGTCCCGACCCGTCGATCTTCAGTTTCACTAAGATCGCGGTTTCTTTGGTAATGCGCCGTATCTGAGCGTGCCTGATCTTCATGCTACCTCATTAACAAGCTTCACTGCGAAAATAAACTTAATAGCGGGGCAGACCGGGATCGACATCACTCGTCCATCGATCGATGCCTCCGGTGAGATTCTTGAGCTTTACAAACCCAAGAAAGTGCAATTGGCGAATCGCATCAAGGCTCCGAATACCATGGTGGCAATACACCACGATCTCCTCGTCTTTCCAAGTCTCAATCTCCATGAATCGGCCAGACAATTGCCCAAGCGGAATCAACTTGGAACTTGGCAAAGCCACCAACTCGTGTTCCTCCGCCTCGCGCACATCGAGAAGATGCGGTGGGGCGTCCGAGCGAAGCCGCTCAGCTAGCTCAGTCGGCGACATTTGAACAGTCATAAGTCACTTCGCGATATCTAACCTAAAATGCAGACCGCCGGAAAACGCTCCCGCCAGCCAAGCCTCGGAATCGAATATTGGGGATCACAACTCACATCTATTGTTTTAATTCTGCCAAGTAACGTTCGGCATCTATCGCCGCCGCGCATCCCAATCCGGCGGCGGTCACTGCTTGCCTATACACGTGATCAGAGCAATCACCGGAAACGAAAACGCCCGGAACGTTCGTTTCTGTCCCGCGTTTCGGAACGACATATCCATTCTCGTCCAGATCGATCTGACCCTTGAAAATTTTCGTGTTGGGCACGTGCCCGATAGCAATAAAGACTCCCGCGCTCTCAACAAAACTTTCGGCATTCGTCTTGATATTTTTGACGCGCACGCCTGTCACTTTATCTTGCTTCACATCGAGAATCTCAGTCACCACCGAATTCCAGATTGGCTTGATGTTGGGGTGACCCAAGGTTCGTTCCGCCATTACCTTGGAGGCTCGCAAACTGTCACGCCGGTGGATCAAGTAAACCGTCGAAGCGAATCGCGTCAGATAAGTAGCCTCTTCGCAAGCCGAATCCCCGCCTCCCACGACGACCAGCGGTTGCTTTCGGAACATCGGCAAAGCGCCATCGCACGTCGCGCAATACGTCACTCCTTTTCTCTCCAGTAGAGCCTCGCTTTCAAGACCGATATGACGATGGCTCGCGCCGCTTGCGATGATGATGGTTTGTGATTCCACTCGCTCACCATCCACAGTCAACGTAAATGGAGCTTTGGATAAATCGACGGCTTCGACGGTACCGAATTGCACTCGGGCTCCGAATTTCTCGGCCTGCTTTTGCATACGAACCATTAATTCGTACCCATCGATGCCTTCCGGAAAACCAGGGTAATTTTCCACAATGCTGGTCGTCGTCAGCAATCCCCCGGGCATCGTGCCGGTGAGCACGAGCGGCTTCAAGTTCGCGCGGGCAGTGTAAATGGCGGCGGTCAGCCCCGAGCAACCGGTCCCGATGATGACGACTTTTTCCATAATAGGGCGTGAACGTAGTTGCCTGATGGTGTCTTGGCAAGTGTTGGTTAGATTGAGGCGTTGCAACGGCATAAGATGTGCCCTCCGAGCACGGGTCTTCATCCATTCAACCCCAGTTCACGGAAGGCCCGAGTACGGCGGAGGCTTGCGTCAAAGACCGAGCGTTCTAATGTCCCGAGATGAGCATCATCACACTGACGACTGATTTCGGTTTAGGCGACTGGTTTGCTGGCGCTATGAAAGGAGTTATTCTCGGAATTCAACCGCGCGCTGCGATCGTCGATATCACACACGAGATTCTCGCCGGCGACATTCGGTCTGGAGCGTTCGCGCTCGCCGCCAGTTTTCGTTTCTTTCCAAAGCAAACGATTCATGTGGCCGTCGTGGATCCTGGCGTCGGCAGCGGTCGCTCCTCCATCGCTGTTCAAACGAAAGACTACTTTTTCGTAGGGCCGGATAACGGGCTTCTCTCTCTGGCGTTGGCCGAGGAGTGCGTTGAGTCCATGCACAGATTGGAGAATACAAAGCTCCTGGCGGCCTCCATCAGCAACACCTTCCACGGCCGCGATGTTTTTGCCCCGGCGGCCGCGTATCTCAGCAAAGGAACGTCATTGTCCAAAATGGGGCGCGCACTCACTCATTATCAGAAGCTGTCGTGGCCAATACCTCTATTGGACAAGAGCGGATTGCGTGGTGAAGTCATCTATATCGATCGTTTTGGAAACGCCATTACCAACATTGGCAAGGAGCACCTCGGCACTCTGGATGTTGCGGCGCTCAAGATCGCAGTGGCGGGAAACAAGACCCCGTTCGGCTTTGGACAATTCTACCAAGAAGTTGCATTCGGCCGACCATTAGGGCTGATCGGTTCGAACGGCTTCCTCGAAATCGCGATTAACGGCGGCAATGCGGCAAAAAAACTCGGACTAAACGTTGGAGATTCGGTCTCGATCCGCCCTGAGGTTCAATCGCGCGGATGAAAAGTCGAATCTTGCGCCAGCTTCTCCCACAACGCACGTTCCGCGTCGCTGATTTGACTGGGCACCTGGACGCGGATGACAACGTACAAATCGCCGCGCTCGGAGCCTTTGAGTGGAAGGCCGTGACCGCGCAGACGCAAGCGCTGACCGGTTTGCGACCCAGGAGGAATCTTTATATTCACCCTCCCTTCCAACGTGGACACTTTGACCTGGGCTCCCAAAACGGCCTCCCAAGGCGCTATGTCGAGGTCGTGAAAAAGATTTCCTTCTTCCATTCGAAAATCTGGATGCTTCTCGAAATAGACCCGCAGATAGAGGTCCCCCGACTTGCCGCGACCAAGCCCCGGCTCGCCTCGACCCGCGAGTCGAAGCCGCTGACCTTCCAAAACCCCGGGTGGAATCTTGACTTGGTAATTCTCGACTTTCGTGGTCTGTCCTTCGCCTTGGCAGGCTGGGCATTCCTTATGGTTGGTCGCACCTGTGCCGTGGCACCGCTCGCATGTTATCCTCCGCTGAAGGGTAATGGGGCGAATTGACCCACGTAACGCCTCGTGCAGTGAAACAAGGATATCGGATTCCACATCCTCTCCCTGTTGTGAGAAATTCACTCCAGGCGAACCGCGACGAGGCTGGGATTCCGGCTTGCTTCCCCCCATCGCCCCGAACACTTGCTCGAAGAAATCACTGAAACCGGTGCCGCCAAACTGAAATTCATAGTCCCGACCTTCCTGGGCGTCGCCTTGCCCCCGCCGTCCCCCAGGATGACGCCACCCCGGGGGAGGACGGAACTCCGAGCCCTGTTTCCAGTTAGCACCCAGGGCGTCATATTTCTCACGCTTCCCAGGATCTCCTAGAACTTCGTAGGCCTCATTGATTTCCTTAAACTTCGTTTCTCCAGTCGCCTTATTCTTCGCTACATCCGGATGGAATTCGCGTGCCAATTTACGGAACGCCTTGCGAATTTCATCCGCACTGGAGGTGCGCGAAACACCCAAAATTTGATAATAATCTTTATACTCAATCGCCATAGGACCTCGCCGCAAATGCTTCCCGGTATTCGTTCAACTCGCCGACCTTGATCGCGAATGCACGGGATGGTAACTCTGCCCACACCTTTTAACAAGAGTTGGAGCGAGTCCGCCAGCAATTCTCATTATGGCTGAATTGCTAGAGAAATGGGCTGTTTTTGCGATTGTGACGACCGCGAACCAGTGTGGCTGGAATGGTTGGAGTCGAAAAACCTAGTGTAGTGTCTCTCAAATAACTATACAAGCGCTTTGCGATGCCGTATAATCATGGGTATGTCCAAACAAAGTGCGCCCGTGATCTTGAGCGCTGAAGACCGGCAGCAATTGGAATTGTGGCAAACCGCCCATCAGACCCCCCAACA
>SIBE01000012.1 GCA_009695265.1 Pedosphaera sp.
ACCGCCGGGCGCTCGTTCTTCGCGTGGCCGAGCTTCATTCACGGTCAAGGCACGCCCTTGAAAATCCTTTTGATGGAACATCTCGACAGCTTTGTCAGCTTCGGCTTGCGAGCTCATTTCTATAAAAGCAAAACCACGGGATCGGCCGGTCTCCCGGTCTTGCATGATGTTAACTGTAACGACAGTTCCAGCTTGCGAAAAGTAATCTTGAAGATCGTTTTCAGTGGAGTCGAACGTGAGGTTTCCAACAAATAACTTTGTTGCCATAGTGGGTTGTTTGGTTATCCGCTCAGCTCTGCTTTGGGTGAACGTTCCCGTCGTTAGGTTTCAATTATCACCGCTTAAAAAGCATCAATTGACAATTTCCGAATCACTCATTCGTCGCAAACGGATATGCGGACAATAGGCTTAAGCCCAGGGAAAGCAAGACGAAATTGGCCACCCAAGATTGTGCCAGAAGGCTTTAAGGCTCAATGGCAAGAACTGCGGATAATGTAAATCCCAGCACGACGAGACGATGTCGTCGATTTCCAATTAGGAAGCTGTTCAACCTCAGGTGGTTTTCGCCGGCTTTTCCCCTGAAATCATCACAACGAACTCACCTTTTAAGACCCTGTTCTTTTGCAAAGCCAGGAGCTCCGTGGGTGAGCCGCGCAAGAATTCCTCGAACCGCTTCGTCAACTCCCTGGCCAAGACGACTCGAGATTGAGGGAAAATGTCGGACAGCTCAATGAGCAGTTTCTCGATGCGAAAAGGTGATTCATATAATACGAGCGTTCCTGAAAAAGCCTTCAACTTGTCCAACGCTTTTCGGCGAGCTGCGGATTTATGGGGAAGAAAGCCGGCGAAATGAAACTCATCCGTTGGCGAGCCGCTGGCTGTCAGGGCTGCGACGAGCGCGCACGGCCCAGGGACAGACTCGACCCGAAAGCCTGCCTGGATGGCGGTGCGCACAACGCGCTCACCCGGGTCGCTAATCCCAGGACTGCCAGCATCCGTCACCAAAGCGACCTTTTCTCCGCGCTTCAAACGCCCGACAATTTCTGCGCTCCTTCTGGCTTCGTTAAACCGAAAATAGCTGATCAGAGGTTTCGTGATGCCGTAATGCTTCAACAGTTGGCCGGTGTGGCGCGTGTCTTCCGCCGCCACCACATCGCACTCTTTCAACGTTCGAAGCGCCCGCAGCGTGATGTCTTCGAGATTGCCGATCGGTGTTGCGACAAGATAGAGCGTGCTCGGTGTCAGCGGCGGCAGCGATAGTGGCGTCTCGGGCATTCGTCGGAGTCGAGAGCAAACCTCATTATGACCTGGTGGAAAACTCGTGAACCGTCGTTTGAGTGTAAGTTCCGCCAGGATTTAGGATCACAGATGGAAAACCGGGCTGGTTGACGGAGTCGGGAAAGTGCTGGCATTCCAGACAGAATGCGGAGTTCGCGTGATAGACCTTGCCACCTTTGCCCGAGAGGCTTCCATCGAGGTAATTCGCCGTGTAAAGTTGAATTCCTGGCTCGGTCGTCAAGACCCTCAAAACGCGTCCGCTGGCCGGCTCGTAGCATCCGGCTGCGAAGGTCAAATCACTCGCTCGCGATTTGTTCAAAACATAATTGTGATCGTAACCGGTCGGATGATTCGTCAGTTGGTTGAATCGTGCGCCAATGCGCGCAGGCTTGGTGAAGTCCATCACTGTCCCCGCAACTGCGCTGATTTCACCGGTAGGAATGCTGGTGGCATCGACGGGAGTGTAATGGCTGGCATTGATTTCCAGCTCATGATTGAGGATGTCGCCCTGGCCAGCGCCAGAGAGGTTAAAGTATGAGTGATTGGTTAAATTGACGGGCGTTGGCTTGTCAGTCTTTGCCTCGTAATCAATTTGCAATTGGTCCCGATCGGTCAGAACATAAGTCACATCGATGTGGAGGTTGCCTGGATAGCCTTCTTCGCCATCGGAACTGACATAGCTGAATCTCACCGCCTGGCCTTTCGCGTGTTCGACTTGGGCAGCTTTCCAAACGCGTTTGTCAATCCCCTTGATGCCGCCATGCAGGTGATTGGGACCGTTGTTCACCGCGAGGGTAAAGTTCTTGCCGTTCAAGGTGAACTTGCCGTTGGCAATGCGATTTGCGAATCGACCTGTAGTGCAACCGAAATGAGGATGGCCTTTGAGATAGCTTTCCAGATTGTCGAAACCCAGGACTACATCGGCCAATGTGCCGTTCCGATCAGGGACGTGCAGTTCCGTGAGCAGCGCGCCGTAGGTCATCACTTTGGCTTTAACCCCGCTCCGGTTGATCAAAGTATAAATTTCGACGCTTTCTCCGTCGCTGCTCTTTCCGAAAATCGCTTTTTCCATGGGGCTGGTTCTAGCCTTGCAAAAGCTTGCGGCAAGCCGTTCGGAGCTGACCGAGTTGAGCGATGGATTTGGCTTCGATGTAGCAACGGATGAGCGGTTCAGTTCCGCTTGCGCGAAAGGCCACCCATTCCTGGGCTGGTAATAGGAACTTATATCCGTCCGTCGTGATGAATTTCTCGACTTTGAACCGCCCAATCTTGTCCAGACCCGCAGCTAGCTTTTGCAACAGAGCTTCTTTTTTCTCTGGCGCGATGGCTACGTTGATTCGTTCGGTGTGAAATTCGCCGGTCTGTTTCTCCAGTTGCTTTAATATTTGTCCAAGGGACTTGCGCTCTGTCGCCACTAGCTCAGCCATCAACAGGCAAGCCAGAATGCCATCTTTTTCTGGAACGTGTCCTTTCACGCTTAATCCGCCTGACTCTTCGCCACCAACGATGATGGGTTCGCTTTCCATTAAGGCCCCTATGTATTTGAAGCCTACTGGGGTTTCGTGGATTTTCACGCCCAGGAGCGCCGCCACCGCGTCCACTTGATGGCTGGTCGGGACGGTTCGAACGGCTGCGCCAGTCCATCCACGATTCTTTTTCAGATGATAGAGAGTCAGTGCCAAGATCTGGTTCGGAGTCAGCCATGTGCCATCCTTGTCCACGATCCCGAAGCGATCAGCATCGCCATCTAAGCCAAGCCCGAGCTTCGCTCTGCCACTCAAAATACAGGCGCGCACTTCGGCCATGCCATCGGAATTAGGTTCCGGATGATGCCCTCCGAAGAGCGGATTGGGCTGGTCATGAAACACTGTTAGCTTGGCTCCCGCTTCCGCCAATAGGGTGTCGAGGTAACCGCGGCCGGTGCCGTACATCAGCTCGATAGCGATCTTGAGTTTGGCTTGCTTGATGATGTTGAAATCAACGAGTTTCCGCAGTTGCCTGAAATAGGCGACTTGCGGGTCGATCGTTTTGCAAGAGAATGGGTATGTCGCCGAGCTTTCAAAATTCCAGTTTGCGGCGCCGAGCCGGACGATATTCGCTTCGATTTGCTGAGTGACTTCGGGAGGAGCCGCGGCACCGTTGCTGGTGGAAAACTTTAAACCTTGATACTCCGCCGGGTTATGGCTGGCCGTCATGTTGATGCCCCCTACAGCCTTGTGGAGTCGGATCGTATGAGCGATCACCGGGGTCGGAGCGTCGCGCTGACAGAGCAGGGGAATGAAGCCATGGCTTGCTAGCACCTCGGCGGCGGCCATGGTAAATTCGCGGCCCAGAAACCGAGTGTCGTGACCCAAAATCACGACTGGCTTTAGCTTAAATATTTTGGACTCAGGATCCTTGAGTTCTGATTGGAGATAAAGGGCGATGCCTTCAGCCGCCAAGCGGACGTTGCCGAATGTGAAATCCCTGGCAATAAGGCCGCGCCATCCCGAAGTGCCAAATTTGATCATTGTGGTTCCTGATCGCGTAATCCGTGATGCTGAGCCTTACGATTCTTTCACACATGAAGGCTCACGAATCACACTCAAGTCTTCCAATCGAAAGCCCGCTTCTTCACCGCGTAGATGTACCCGACAAACAGAATGCCGAGGAAAGTAATCATCGAGCCAAAGATGAGATTGGCGTTATCACGAAGCATTTCCTTGTAAATGACGGCCCAAGGGTAAAGAAAAACAACTTCGATATCGAAAAGTATGAAGAGCATCGCCACCAGGTAAAACTTAACTGATAAACGAGTGCTTCCTTCTCCGATCGGAAGCATTCCGCATTCATACGGCGTGTCTTTAATCCGGTTACGTTTGGCCCGTTTGCCGAGGAAAACCGATGCAATCAGAGTGCCGGCGGCAAAGGCGATCGCGACCAAACCAAGTATCAACACTGGAATGTACTGCGACAATTGGTCCATCCCGTCACGGTAGAAATGAGGCCATATTTTGGCAAGCGGAAAGCTGATTTCATTTCGGAGTTTGATTTCAGGCTTGCCTTTTTGGTGTGCAAAACGATGATTTTTGCGAATATATGAGTTCCGAAACAACTGGCTCCTCTGGGTTTTATGAGTTTTTAGCCTGGCTGGAAGAAAATAAGAAACGATTACTGATCGCGTTCCTGGTGGCAATAGTTGCTGGCTTTGGAATTTCGATTTACCGGTGGAAAGCCCACGAAACCGAGCTGGCTGCAAGCGATGCTTTGCTGAAGCTGCATTCCTCCGCGAATCCCGCTGAGAAGGCAGCTCCGTCGTCGGCCTCGGATTACTTGAAAGTTGCCGATGAGTATCCCCACACCGACGCGGCTGAGCGCGCTTTGCTGCTGGGGGCTGGAACTCTTTTCACGGAGAGCAAGTATCCAGAAGCTCAGGCTAAATTCGAAAAATTCCTAAAAGAAAACTCGGGCAGCCCATTGGCCGCGACCTCTGCTTACGGGCGAGCTGCCGCGCTGGAGGCTCAAGGTAAATTGGATGATGCACTGAGCGCTTATCAGAATGTGGTCACGCAGTACCCCCGAGCTTCGTTAGTAAACGATGCCAGATTCGCTGCTGCTCGCATTTATGAAGCCAAGAAGCAGCCTGAATTGGCGCTCAAAACTTACGAGGATATGGCCCGTACCAACTCGGCGAGCACCAAAGCAACTGAAGCCATGATGCGAAAGGAGCATCTTTTCACAAAATATCCTGAGCTCGCTAAGACGAGCGCTGCGGCCTCCTCTGTCACTAACAAGTCAGCAATGCTGGAGTCTGACGTTTCTCCAAAACCGACAGCCAATACTTTGGTAGTTCCCGGAACGAATGCTCCCGTGTCGGCGGCCAACCCACCCGCGGCTAAGCCTTAACTCGCTTCTTCGCGAGTCGGACATTCAGATTTGCCTTGGCCGCAGTCGATAGAACTCACCACGTAGCCTGTTGGGTTGCTTTGTTGTTTTTGGTTGGGCTCTCGCTGGACTGGTGGATGGCCGGTTTCTGACTCGCGAACCGAAGTCACCACGGCCGATAGATATAGGTCATTTAGAAGTTAGTTCCTATATGGGAAATTTGAGGCGACCTCAACCAACGTGCGATTTATGAAAGTCTCTATCATTGGAACAGGCTACGTCGGCCTCGTCACCGGAACCTGCTTTGCCGAGGTTGGGCACAAAGTAATCTGCGTTGATTGCGACGCAGAGAAAGTAAAATTGTTGCAGCAAGGCGGAGTTCCAATTTACGAGCCCGGATTGGAGGAGTTGATTCAAAAGAACGTCGCATCGGGAGAGCTCACTTTCACCACATCGACACGAGAAGGCGTGGAGAAAAGCGACATCGTTTTTATTGCAGTCCCGACGCCACCACTCCCCGACGGTTCGGTTGATCTGAGTTTTATGGAAGGAGTCGCTCGAGATATCGCGAGCGTGATGACGAGTTACAAAATAGTGGTCGATAAAAGCACTGTGCCCGTGAAGACCGGCGATAAAGTGGCGGAGACTATTCGGCGATATTGCAAGTCTCAGGTGGAATTCGATGTCGTGAGCAACCCGGAATTCCTTCGTGAAGGGTTTGCGGTCGGAGACTTTCTGAAGCCAGATCGAGTGGTGGTGGGGGTGCGATCGCAGCGTCCGGTGACCGCAATGCGCGAGATGTACGCGCCATTTAATTGTCCGATAATTGTCACGGACATCAACTCCGCAGAATTGATCAAGCACGCGGCGAATTCCTTCCTGGCCTTGAAAATTTCATACATCAACGCGATCTCTGTGCTCTGTGAGGCTTCAGGAGCCAACGTCCAGGAAGTCGCTAATGGCATCGGCATGGATCATCGGATCGGTCGAGCGTTTCTGGACTCCTCGCTCGGATTTGGGGGGAGTTGCTTCCCAAAGGATTTGAGCGCATTTATCAAAATTTCGGAAAAACTCGGCTACGACTTCACTTTGCTAAAGGAGGTGCAATGCATCAATGCCCGGCAAATGGACCGTTTTTTTAAAAAAATTGTGGACACACTCTGGGTGCTCAAGGACAAAAAAATTGGCGTTCTAGGCTTGGCCTTCAAGCAAAATACAGACGACGTTCGAATGTCTCCCGCGATTGAACTGTGCCAGCGTTTGCAGAAAGAAGGCGCGATTCTCCGTGTCTATGATCCAAAAGCGATGGAGAAGGCCAAGTCCCTGCTTCAAAATGTCACTTACCTAGCCGACATGAATAGCGTCGCTGAAGGTTGCGATGCGCTCGTGGTGGCGACCGAGTGGCCGGAGTTCAAAAAGCTGGATCTGGAACGTGTTCGGAAAGCAATGACGCACCCGATCATGTTTGATGGGAGAAACCTCTTCGACCTCGATGAAATGGAGAGATTAGGTTTCATCTACAAGAGCATCGGCCGATGACGCGGTTCGACACGACGTATTTGGATGGTAACGAAAATTTCTCCAAACCACCGATCGATCTATCGCGTCTAGATTGAAAGCCAAAGATCCCCACATCATCGAGGTCGCCGCTGGGTTGGTGTTTCGTGAGGGGAAGCTCCTGATCACACAACGTCGGCCCAACGATCACCTTGGGGGGTTGTGGGAGTTTCCTGGAGGAAAGAGGGAGCCGGGTGAGTCCTTCAAGATGTGTATCGAGCGCGAGTTAAAGGAAGAACTCGGGATTGATGTTGATGCTGGAGAAGTCTTCGATGCGATGACGCATGCCTATCCTGAAAAAACCGTGCATCTCAAGTTCTTAAAATGCGATTGGCGGCAGCATGAACCTCGAGCATTGGGCTGTAGCGCGTTCGCTTGGGTGGAAGAAGAGGAGTTGGGTCAATACGATTTCCCCGCTGCGGACTCGAAGCTTCTCCAAAAATTGAAGGCTACTCCGAGTCTGTGGCGAGTGAACGAGCCCAACGCCACCAAACCATAGCTCGAACGACCGTTGAAGATCGAGTTGAGCGATTGGTGCACACTCACGGGGTTGCTGGCGGTCGTGCTAAACTTTCCCGCAAAAGTCTTCTACCACTTTGCGGAAAGTATTTTGTGCAACATTGACGATTCGAATTTCGCGCTCGGCATTCTCCGCCGAGTCACTGGCGTGGGCGGCATTGACCATGATGGTTTGTCCGAATTCCCGTCGGATTGAACCAGGGGGCGCTTTGGAAGGATCCGTGGGCCCGAGCACGTCGCGAATTTTTCGCACTGCGTCAGGCCCCTCATAGACCAAGGCAATGCACTTCTCGGTGCCAGGCTCGTTTTTTAACGGCCCCTCAGCTTCGCCCGGCGTGCGGCCCGCCATGAATTTAACGATGTTATCGAATTGATTGTCGCCGAAGAGCGGACCTAAAATTTGGCCCAATTGTTTTTCCTCTGCCGGTGGCACGAGAAAACCCAACTCCTTTTCGATCAAAGCCCTGGCTCGCGAAGCAACGACGTCGCTCAATTTAGTGCGCAAGACCTCGCGAACTGGTCCGTAGAATTCCGTTGCCTCGGCGACGCTCATGCGATGGACTTTGATTCCGATAATGTAAAGACCAGTCCGAGAGAAGAAATCGATGACATTGCCGGGGCGCCCGGTGGCAAAGCGGAAGTTGTCCGGTTTGATCAGGACCAAAGTTCGCTCCGGATGTTCTCCCGGCGGATAGATAATTGTGTTTTCAACTATCCCTCCATCCGTGTCGGAATAGCTTGTCCACAGCTTGAGCTTCGTCGCGGCTTCTTCAGTGTTCGGTGCAGCCAGGACGGCTGGCTCGAAATACCGGACTTGGTCGTGTTCATCGAGAATTAGATCACCGTAGGTATCACGGATCGTCTCGCCTCCGCGGCGGTGGGCACTGATGTTTCCGACGACAGCCCGTATTTTACGCACAGCATCGTCGCCTCGGAAGAGAAGCATCATTACGCGCCGGTGCCTCCCCGTCTTAGGATCGGGCGAGAACTGCTGAATGATGTAATTGTGAATCAAATCTTGAATGCGGCCCTCTTGCGGATCATTGGCGGAAACGATGGCGTCCGAGTATTCTTTCACTAGCTGCGCGCTCGGCGCGAACATACGCGCGGCCGCCAAATCGAGGCCCGTGCGAGTGATTAAACGAGCCAGAATTCCACCGGTGCGGGACTTATAGAGGGAATATGGCGTGATAATGACATAAGCAAGTTCTTGCGACATAATGCTAAAGCTAAATCAAGCGGGAGAAGAGGGCGGTGTCTGAGGGGCGACTGGAGCAGGGGATGCCTTGCCACCAAGGATTTTGAACATAACCACGCCACAGGTCGGGCACTTGCCTTTAATGGCCTTGCGACCGTTTTTCATCAATTCTTCGACGGCATCGGCAATTTCTTTCTTTGCTTTGCACTTAACGCAATATCCATCTGGCATAAATTGTCCTGGTGATGCGGTTCACGCCCTTGCGTGGTTCGCGTCCATAGCTTACGAGTGGTTCGTCCAAACCGTCAACTCGGAAAACCACTTCCAAAATTGGTTCATCTCGACGAGTTCTCACGAGTATTCCCTGGGTGGCCAGTCCGTTCTGGGCCGCTAAAGTGTTTTTGATGCCGCCATCTGTTCTGGCTTCTTTCGACCTTCTCTCTAATTGATGTTGGAAATTTCGTAAATCAAAGCAGTGCAAATGCCTACACTTTGATCGGCTGCCCTAAATCTTGAGATAAACGGTGGTGGGCAACGCTTCGTGCTCCAGAATTCTGTTCTCCGCTGTTTTGGATAGAGCAAGCGACTGCGGGGATGGAATCCCCGGAAGAGGCGGAGGAAAGTAGCCGAGGGCAAACGAGTCTGCGAGCGCCGCCCCGGTCCCCGCGACAATGAGCACTCGCACCGGATGGAGCGATGGATTGTGGCTTTGACAACTCGGCTGCTCCGGCAGACCGCAGGGGAGGTTCGGCTGAGAAGGGTGGTGTTTTTTATCCGAATCAGTGACGGCAGGAGCAATATCTAAGGGGTGCGCATTTCAGCCGTCCAAACTTCCACCTTTGCGTCCTTTCGCATAAGACTTATCGCCATGATGAATTCCGACGAGCATCCCCGATGTGATGCAGCCAGGAGACTGGCGAGGGTTTGTTTGGCTCGGGTTCCGTGGTGTTCACAAAAAAGGAAACCTCGACTCACGGCCCTCGTGTTGATGGTCGTCAATTGCCTCGTCTCGAGCTGCGCGGTCTGTTTCGCTGAGAACTGGGCGATGTGGCGCGGCTCCGGATCTAGCGGTGTTTCTAGAGAATCGCATCTTCCGTTGCGTTGGAGCAACACCAACAATGTTCGATGGAGCACAACGATACCTGGAGTTGGGTTTTCGTCGCCAATCGTATGGAAAGATCGTGTCTTCCTAACATCTTCCTTCGACAACGGAACACGACGAACCGTGCAGGCATTGGAACGACGTAATGGAAAAGTCCTGTGGACTCGAGAAATCGAAGACGAATCTCCAGAGCGAGCCTCGGCGATGACGGGATACGCTGCTTCGACGCCTGCCACCGACGGTCGGCGGATAGTGGCCTTTTTCGGAAACGCCGGTTTGGTCTGCTACGACATGGCGGGGAAACAACTTTGGCGACGGCGGCTTGGAACCTTCGACTCTGAGCTCGGGTTAGCCAGTTCACCGATTCTGCACAACGACCGAGTGATTTTGCTCTGCGATCACGATGGCAAAGGTTCATCCACTTTTGACTCCTTTCTGACTGCGCTTGATCTGAAGGATGGCAGCACCATCTGGAAAACCGACCGACCGGGCATCTTCCGATCCTGGAGCACGCCGATTCTCGTTTCGTATCGAAAACAAAAGTTGAGCATCGTTGTCAATGGACCCAATCAAATGCGCGCCTACGATTTTGGCAGCGGCAAGCAACTGTGGTTCGTAAACGGAGTCAACGATTGGGTCGCGCCCTCGCCAGTCTTCAGTCAGGGCACGATATTCGCAGGATCAGGGAAAAACGGGCCACTGCTTGCCGTTTACCCCGGCGGAGAAGGCGATTCCAGTGCCACTCATGTTGTCTGGCTCCACTCCGAGGGTGGCCCTTATGTCTGCTCGCCTCTCGTCTATGGCAATTACCTCTATGTTCAACATGAGGACGGAATTCTGGCGTGCTACGATGCGCAAAACGGCAACCTCCAGTATCGACACGAACTGGAGGGAAAGTTTACTGCTTCTCCTGTTTCGGGGGACGGCAAGGTTTACACTACGAATGACGCCGGTATTACCTCTGTCATTCAGGCAGGCCCCAGGTTTCTGCTCCTCGCTCAAAACTCTCTGAACGAATACACGCTCGCATCCCCTGCTATCTCGGGGGGGAATTTGTTCCTTCGCACCGAGTTTCGCCTCTATTGCATCGGTGCTCCCTAAGAATCGACCAATAGGTTGCGGACAAGTCCAAATTCCAATCTGCAGCAGGTCCAACAGGTTCAGACCTCAAAAAAAGACCCCTCTTTTGGTCTTTGAGTTGAGCAAGTCCAAATCCCTCGAGCTGCTCGATCGGAGTTCAACCGCCAACCTCATTGGTTGCTGGATTCGGTCTGGATCCGCACGGAGATTTCCTCTTTGCGCGCCAGGCGGAAGTGCAATTTGCGTCCGCTCCCATCGGGCATCACCAGTTGTTTTTGGTTGAGCGCTTCCATCAACCTCAAATCGGCGGATCTGTAATTGCTCCTCCTGCCTCTTGAAAGAGGGGTCTTTTTTGAGGTCTGCAGTTCACCGGCCCTGCCACGCGCGCTTCGCGCTTGGTTTGCTCATTTTGACAAGTATGTGGTCCCGGCTTCAGCCGGTCGCCACGTGAAAACCGGCTGAAGCCGGGACTACATGCGTGGAACGGACAGTGTCCTGAGTCAGAATGAGAACTGCTGGGTTGAAAGCGGAGGTCGGCTATCGGACGGACGGTTGATCGACGAGGGTGGTACGTTCCGCCATGGTCATGAGGGGATCGAGACATTGGGCACGTCGGTCACGCGCCGTTGTGGACTTATTTCCCTTCGAATTCTTTCAACTTTTTCGCCGCCTGAGTGGATCCGCCGGCAGACGCTTTCTGAAGCCAGGACCGGGCTATGGATTCGTTCTGTTCCACTCCATCGCCCGTCAGGTAGCGCATCGCTAGGTCAAGTTGGGCGGACGGAGACCCTTCGGCCGCGCGCTTTTGCTGAAACTCCAAGACCTTCAGTTTGGTGGTGGCCGCGAGTGGGTTGGGCTGCGGATTTGAAGCAGCACTGGCGTTGCGCGTGCCAGCGCTGCTACCGGTCCTGCCCTTGCCCGCAGCAAGAGGCCGCTGCCTTGTGACGGAGCTACCGACATCAGGCGCGCCGTCCAGCTCGCGGAAAAACGTAATGTCGTCGGAGCTGTGCCATTTTTTGTCGGGCCCGGCGCATTGGATTTCGAACCCGTTACGAACCCGGGTCAGATGGTAAGGAGTGCCCCACATATCAGCGGCTCTGTCGCGTTTGCCGCCACCTTTGGCTTCCTCCATGTTGCCGCGGAGGAACTGGCTAAAGCCATCCAACGGCAAGGTGTCCGAGTCCAGCCATTCCATGTAAACTGCTTGGGCGATGCTTTTAATCTCGATGCCGGCAGTGGTCGCCACTTGGACCTTATCAATGATGTTGAAATTCTTCTGCAAGGCTCCTTTGTTGGCCATGAGGACGAGGGCAATGGCGGCAGGCGGAAGGATTTTCAGGATCAGGCTCATGCGGCGTGGCGTTCTCTCATTCGTGTCTCGGCCGTAGTCTCGATGACGAGGCCGGTGAGAAAGTCCTGACTCACCAACCGCATAAAGCTGGCTTTTGACAATTTGAGGCATCGGCCGGTCCGCGCCGCTATTACATCGGCGGTGGCAGGCGTGTCGCGGAGGAGACTTATTTCGCCGCAAAAATCGCCAGCCCGGAGGATGGCGCGTGATTCGCCACTTTTGCGTACATGGAACTCGCCTTCATAAACCAGGAAGAACGAATCGTTGGGCTGGTTCTCGCGGATGACGACCTCGCCGGATTTGTACTCCGCGAAAGAAAACTCATTCGATAATTTGATAAGAGGCTGTGGATGCCAGTCGGCGAAGAGAGGATTGCGTTTGAGGAATGCGCTGACCTGAACTGCGGACTTGATGGGTGCAGCTCCCAAAGCAGAGACCAGGACCCGTTCGAAATCCGCCTTGCTCAGCGTCAGGAGGTCGGTGGTTTCCACTGCTCGCGAGCTGGCAGTCCGTGGCACGTGGTCCAACAGGGCGATCTCACCAAACACATCGCCTCGACCCAGGGTAGCCACGCAACGTGGCTCGCCCGCCTCGTTCTCCTTCAAGACCTCGACCTTTCCTCCAAGAATAACGAACAACGATTCGCCAAGCTCGTTTTCCCGAATGATCCACCCTCCCGGATGCACGCGCACGTAATTCATTGCGTTTGCGACCTGGCTCAAGTCCGCCGCCAGCAATTGAGAAAACAAGGGTGTGTTCTGGAGGAATTTCAGGATATCGCCACCAGATGGCCGCGTTCCACCGGCCTGCTTGCGATCCAGGCTGTTTTCCGCGGTAAACCAGCGTGCCGCAGCAACCCGGTGCAGACCTCGGATCAATACCAATCCGAGGTAAACCACCGGCGCGCCCACCAGCAAAACGAAGGCGAGGAACTCGGCCAGCGGCCCCCAGAATGCGCCTGGTTTGTCGAGTCGCAGCCAATCCTGGATCATGTGCATTTGCTGCAAATCGAACAGTTGGGAGGCGAAGCGGAAGGCCGCGCCCAGCCACAGAATTGCGTAGGTGCTATAAACGAGGAAATAGGTTTCCTCGCGGAGTGAGTCGTTCCATTTGAACAATTGGCTCACCATGCGGCTGCGCATGAATTTTTCCGCGCAACGGGGTAGCTGATAATCCTTGCGGCACCAGGCATGGAGGACGCGGTGGGCGGGAGTGTTACCGAACGGGGAACCGACCATTAGCACGGTGATCCATCCTGCCAGCAAGCCCGACGGCGAGTCCCAGACCATCGCGCCCAGCGCCACGACGAAAGGCGTGGCCAGCGCTTGCAGCGCGACACAAATCTCGCAGAGGCGGCCACCCATGAAGGCGTCGCTTGTGTTCACTGCGAAAAATGGAATTCCCCAGCCGACTCTGACTCGGACACCCGACACCAGCCGACCGAAACCACTCAGCACACATCCGGCCAGCGCGTTGGATAAGCTCAAAGCGAGCATCATGAACAAGAGGACCGTAAGCCAATCCGCCCAGGAATGAACCAGCGTGATCGGCATAGACCACAGCGCGGAGGCGCCGGCAAGAATCATCGCAACCGAGAGTCCTATCGCCGAGGTGGCACCCCAGCGGACCCTCCAACGATAGCTGGTCGCAGGCGTGGTCGCCGGCTCGGCGTCTCCTTCCACCAGAAAGCCTTTGTCCAGTGCGTTGATGACTAGGTCATAAAAGGCGCGGATCTTAAGGTGGCCCTTTTGCAGGAGCTGAACTTGAAGGATTTCCTGGACCGTGGGACCTCCGGAAAAAGTATCGAGGAGAACCTGCTGATCCGGTCGTAGCGCCAGGTATTCGCCGCGGACCGTCTGTTTCATCAGCAAGGTCCCATCGGGCAGGAGTTTCCTTTCGATGTTGCGGGACAGTCTGAATCTGCGTTCGTTAATCGAGGACATGTGTCGATCGAGAGAGCTCACTGAGCGTAGGACATGGCGGCTATTTGATTCAAGCCGAAGTTCGGCCTCAGCTTCGGGGTTTGGTTTTTAGATTCGTCAACTTGGATCCGCTTCGTTTCTCGCCCGCATCTCCGCCCATGCAGTGCGGGTATTGCTCGGTTCGAAGGGGATATCGACGCCGTCAGTCAGGTCCGAGTCTCAGTCCAGGTTGGAGGTGGTCATTGGGAGGAGTGAATTCTGAAACGTCCGACGGGGCAGGGGATGGATGCCCTTGTATTCGGGACGTCGCAGGTCTCAGCGTCGTGGGTAGAAGGCGGCGAGGTCTTCGACCAGGAAGGCTTCGCGCGCCATCAAACCTTTCGCAAGACCCATATCGGTTCGTTCACTGCTTCGGCGTGCTCAAGGCGGCGGTGTTCACGTCCACCCTGGACTTCACATTCACCGTTTTGGACCCAGTGAGGCCGGCAGCTTTCTCGGACAGGCGCTCTGCCGTGAGGCCGGTTGGGTCGCAACCAATGGACATCGCGGCGATCCTGCCGCCCTTTTCGATGAGGAAGTTGCTCGGCATCGTCTTGGTGTGCCACACATCCCAGCTCGCACCGTGGCTGTCCACTGCGTAGAGCATATTAAGCTTCTTCTCCTTCACGTAAGCCTCGACCTTGTCGTCGGCTTCCTTGAACACGGCGAGGCTGACGAGTCCTTGTGCCTTGTAAGCCTCGTGCAGGGCCTGGAAGTAGGGCAACTCCTTATCGCAGCCCAGGCAGCCGCACGTGAGGCGGACGAGCACCGGCCCTTTGGCGCTGAGTTCGGCGAGGTTGATTTCTTTGCCTGTCCTGTCCTTGATACGGAATTCTGGCGCAATCTGACCGACCTTGAGCGGCTCGATGGCGGCGGATTTGGAAGCCGCATTCTTCGCGGCCTCACCGGCGAACGGCGAAGCGGGCACGAGGACCAGTGACATTACGGCCACGGAAGCGAGGAGGATTTTCATAATCGAACAGAGCTGACTGACACTCGGATTGATGGAGGTTATTTATTGGCGCTCCGCCAGCAGCGGAGAATTGGCATTCGTCAAACGATGTGGGTGAAGCTATTCCGTGCTTGGCGAGTGTCAAGATGCGATTTCTGAACGTGTTCCACTCATCGTCCTTTCGTAAATTTGTCAGAGGTGACTTATGGCGCATCGGCGTTCTGCTATCCCCCTGACGGTGTGGAGTAGATGTTTGGGTTTCTTCCAAGCGTCATCGTTTCAACTGTTCAGCACCTTGAGCGCTTTCTTTGGATCCGAAGCGCGCAGGATGAGGAGCCCTTTTTGAGCGCCTGGACTCGTCGCGCAATAGGCGTATTCGATATTGATTTTTGCTTCGGCGAGCTTATTGGCAATCTTCGCTAGCGAACCGGGCTTGTTCGTGCCGTCAATCATCAACACGTCGGTCTCCACCACCAATGATCCATGTTCTTCAAAAATGCGGAGCGCCTTCTTTGCGTCGCTCACCACCATTCGAATGACGATGTGATCGACGGTATCGCTGGTCGAAAAAGCGTAGATATTAATCTTCGCAGCGCTCAAGGCATCGCAGACGCGAGCGAGCATTCCGGGGCGGTTGGAAACGAAGAGGGCGAGTTGTTGAACGATATGCATAGTCGAATCGCGGTGATGTGGTAGCGGGCTGCGCCGCCCGGATCGTTCACCCCCGCAAGCACTGGCAAGAGTCTCTGTCGCATTCGCAATCGTCAACTCGCAATTCCGAGGGAATCGAAGTCGAAATCAACTTGTTCTCCGGTGAGTTCAACAGTAGTTTCCCCGCGTTTATGCGTCGCACAGGATTCTTCATTATCATGGCCGTATCGCTGATTACATCGGATTATGCCGCCGAACCGAAGCCGGAGGCAGGATTGAAATCCCTAGCCACTTACCAAAAGGCAGCGGAGAAGTTTGGATCTACTCTGGCGCTGCCTGCGTTCGAGACCACCGCGCAAGGGATTACACAATCGTTTTCCAACACCATTGCCAAAGCGAATGCCGCCTTGGATCGGATCGGCCAATCAGATCCGAAGAAGGCCAACTTCAAGGAGACGGTCCAGGCCTTGGATGATATTGCCTTTCAAGCCGGGCTGACTGCCAATCGTCTTGGCCTGATCAAGGAGACGAGCGAAGATGCTGCTCTCCGCGACGCCAGCACTGAGATGGTTAAAGCTTTTCAAGAGTGGGTGGTCAGTCTGGATTATCGCGAGGATGTCTATGCCGCGGTTCAGGCCTTCGCCAACACAATGCCGCGGCTCGCAGGCGAGGATCTCAAGCTCTTCGAGGAAACGCTGCGGGACTATCGGCGCGCCGGCTTGCAGCTCCCCAAGGAGCAGCGCAATGAAATCGAGCGGATGCGCAAGGAGCTCTCCCGATTGGAGACCGACTTTGATGTCAACATTACCAAAGCCCAAAAGGCGCTGCTTTTTACGAAGGAGGAGCTCGATGGAGTTCCGGAAAGCTTTCTTGACCAGCCAGGAATCAAGACGGGCGAGAATCAGTTCACAGTGATGGCGAACATTACCTTTCACTTTGTCCTTGTGCTGGAGAACGCGAAAAAGGAATCGACTCGCAAGCGGGTCAAGGAAGCCCGCTATTCCTTGGCCAAAGAGGCGAACTGTCCCTTGCTTCAGCAAATTGTCGAGCTTCGCGACAAGGTCGCTAAGAAGCTCGGCTACGCGACGTGGGCCGATTACCAGATAGAGCCCAAGATGGCGAAGAACGCCGCGACTGCGCGGGAGTTTCTCGTGAAGTTGGATCGAGGTTTGCAACCCAAGTTCGATCGGGAGCTGGCCGAGTACCAGTCATTGAAGGCGAAGGAAACAGGGGACCCGAACGCGAAGGTTCAACTCTGGGACTGGCGCTATTACAGCAATCAGTTGAAGAAGGAAAAGTATGCAGTGGATGCGGAGCAACTGAGGGTTTATTTCCCCTACCAACAGGTGCTGCAGGGAATGTTCCGCGTTTATCAAAGCATCTTCGGCTTGAAAATTGAACCCGTGGATGCGCCCTACAAATGGACCAAGGACTTGCTCCTCTACATCGTTTCGGATTCAAATACAGGCGAGCCCCTTGGCTTGTTTTACCTCGATATGTTTCCGCGCGAAGGAAAATACAATCACTTCGCTCAGTTCGGCATCATCGAAGGCAAATTGCTTTCAAACGGGAAATACCAACGTCCTACTGTCGCGTTGGTCTGCAATTTCCCCCCTCCGCAAAAGGACAAACCGTCGCTGCTCTCGCATCGGGAGGTGGAAACGCTGTTCCATGAATTTGGCCACGCATTGCATTCGATCCTGACGCGAGCCAAGTATGTTCGCTTCTCCGGAACGAGTGTGCCGCGAGATTTCGTGGAGGCTCCCTCGCAAATGCTCGAGAACTGGGTTTGGGACAAAAAGGTGCTCGACAGTTTTGCCGCTGACTACCGAAATCCGAACGAAAAGATTCCCCAGCAAATTCTTGCGAAGCTCAAGGAAGCCAAGCTGGCGACGGTCGGAACGCTCTATAAACGGCAGATCTCCATGGCGCTGCTGGATCTGTCGCTGCATTCTGAAATCAACGCAGAGAGGCACACGGATGCGGTCAAGCTATCGAATAAAATTTCGAGCGAAGTGTTCCTGCCAGTTCCAGAAGGCACAGCTTTCGCGGCCTACTTCGGGCATTTGACAGGGTACGATGCAGGCTACTACGGGTATGCCTGGGCAGATGCGATCGCAGCGGATATGGCGACCATTTTTGAGAGCTCTCCCAACGGCTATTTCGATGTTCAGACCGCACGGCGTTTGCGCGATGAGATTTATGCTCCGGGCGCGTCGCGGGACGTGAACATCTCGATTCAAAAGTTTCTGGGACGCCCGCAATCGATCGAACCGTTTTTGAAGATGCTCGGCATCGGTCCAGCTGCGAGTGCTCCGAGGGGCCGTTAGGCATTCGCTCTAGAGCATCGCCCGCAGCAGGCCGTAGATGCCGACGGCCAGGGCGGCTAACGAGTCGCCCGCGATGAGTCCGCCTCCCACCAGCGACGCCGTGCTCATGTCGGCGGGCACTTCTCCTTCAGCAGGCTGGGCCTGACCCGCGGCACTCCGTTTTGAAAGGCTTTCTATGACAGAGGTGATGACTCCCCCCAAAGTGAACCAGAAACTGGTCAACAAATTGACGAACCCTCCGAAAGAAGAAGCATAAGGGCTCGGCAAGACGATGGCGTCCAGGAGAAAGTCTGCCGTTGAGCCAAATTTGGCGGATCGCACGAACTCTCGATAGGCCGCCCGCCCTTTAATCCATTTGCGAAGCACTTCGGTCAAGAACCCGATTCCAATACCGATAGCGAGCGCTTTCATGATGTAGGGTTTGGGATCGGTTAAGCCCTTCAACGCGCCGACAAATTTGTATGTCATCGCTGATTGCCATTGTTGAGCGCCTGGGACGTTCGGATTGCTGAAGCTATCCACTTTCAAGACTGGGTAGGCGTTCATAAAAACCTTGGCTAACACGACCGCCAAGATCGATCCCATCACGACGCCAATCACCTGGTAGCGGAACTGAATCACTCGATTCGTCCCCAGCCTCCAGCCTGTGGAACGGTCTTGTTGCATATCGACTCCGATGCCACAGGAGATGAGCAGAATCGATGCGCACATCAATCCAACGCCAGGGTCTTTCAAGCCGATGAAGGTCATCAAAAATACCGCCACGACAAATGCGCTTGAGATGGGGTTGCTGTCCGAAATGCCGGTGGCAATTCCATTTACGATGAGGAAGATAAAAACCAGGGCAATAGCCGTCATGACAAAAAGCAGGGGTTGTTGCAGAATGCTGCTCGCGACGAAAGCCAACGCCACCCCCCAAGTAACAACCCACAAGACGAGGCGAAAGGTGTTCACTCTTTTCCAATCTTCCGATGGCGGGACAATCTCGTGCTTCTTCTCACGAAAGCGTCGCACGGCTTCGTAACCGATCAACGAAAGATCCACGATTGCCGCGCCGAGAATCGTCCCGAGCGCGAGTATGAAGCCGATTTTGCGGAACGGATCATTCGGCCCCAGCCAGCCGATAGTCCGGAGCCATGGCGTCAGAGAATAACCGATCAACCCCACCAGCAGGGCGGGAACTGCGATGCGGGCGCTGACGACCATGCCGGCGCCGATGGTTGATGTGGAAATTCCAAGGGCCTCAACTGCTGCAATTTGCATCGCGGCTACCCCGCCGACAAATCCTCCCAAAGTCCCGCCGCCCAATTTGCCAATCGATTGTTTCAGCAGCTCCTTGTCCGTCAGAGCGCGCAGGATGTTCGCGACGGCAAAGCCCGAAGGATAGACCAGTTGCATCCGGTCCACCAAGATCGGTGTGTAGAGCATGCCCACGCCCACTCCGAACATCCCGATGCAAGTAAAGTAGAGAACCAGTTGCCAAGCTGGAGGCTCGGGCAACCCTAGCCATTCCATCGCTTGGATGAGCACGGCCATGCCTGACATCATGGCGACTGATGCAGCCATGCTTTGCATGTAATTGGCACCGTGCTTTCCTTCCGGGCCATAGCCGTAGGTGACCGCGCTCCCAAGGATGCCAGCGAGGACTTGCCCACCGACAAAGAAACCGAGGGAGAAATTCATATAAGCTGCCGAGATGCCGCCGAGCGGTCCCAGAATGAAAATCGCCACCGCAGCCAGCAAGATGTAATACCCCGGGGAGTCAATTGGCGGGAGGAAGCGTTTCAGACCTGATGGAGTATTTGTGATTGTCGGCATGATCAGATTCGCGGGTTAAACCTGTCTGGGATCGTAACCGCTGTCCGCGCCAGCGTTGCGACAAGATAGTAATGTCAGATGAGGCCTGCAAGCTTGGAGAACTTATTCCAACTTGCAAGCAAGTCGGAATTACGTCCGCAGAATCGTTGACTGAGAGACCGAAATAGGTCATATCAAGCCAAACAAATAGCCCCCGATTATGATACTAAACGATCTCGTCCCTGCCTCGGAAGTTCGCCTCCCGTTTAAGTCGGGTCAGACCATCTTCAAAGAAGGGCAACCTGGCGATTTCATGTACATTTTGTTCGAAGGGACGGTTGAAGTGACAATTCAACAAAAGGTGATCGGAACCTTTGAATCGGTGGAAATTTTTGGCGAGATGGCCGTGATTGACTCCCGGCCACGAAGCGCCACCGTCGTCGCCAAGGCGGATTGCCAGCTCGCTCGAATCAATAAAGGACGGTTCCTCGCTCTGCTTCAGAACAAACCTGAATTTGCGCCGCTGATCATGCACACGCTCGTCGAGCGCATTCGATGGATGGACTCGTTGCATGCGGCCAGCACTCCGGATCAATCGGTCGAATTCGAGAAGCTTCGAGCCGCGAACACAGAGTTGAAGACCATGGTTGCAACCCTCCAAGAGGAAGTCTCAGAGTTAAAGCTGCAGCTCCAAGAAAGAAGCCAGAGAGCATCGACATCTTCCTGAACCACCGACTCAGGACGGCACAATAGGGTGGTTGTTCATTCGCCGTAAATGAGTGCATCTATGGAATCGGGAGCAAGCTTGAATGGTTACGGAATCTCATGAAGACGCTTTTGATCGGCATCGCATTGCTCGCGGGAATCGCGAGCCTTCCCGCCGCTGAGTCGCCAGCGCCCAACTATTACGAACTTCGTATCTACGACGTGACTTCGAACAAGCTTGACGGTGTGGTCGAGCGGTTCAGAGACACGGTCCATCCCGTGCGCCAAAAGCACGGCATCGAATGCTTCGGCTACTGGACGTCGGGGTCCACGAACGGCGACAAATTCATCTATCTGATGGCAGCAGCCAGCAAAGAAGAGCTGCAGAAGCGCGAGGAAAAGTTCGGTGCGGACCCTGATTTTAAAGCGGGCTACGCGAACTCGAACAAGAAACACGGCAAGACGGTGGACAAAATAGTGACGGTACCTTTGAGCGTTGCGTCTGAGACGAAGCTCGATTTTACCACGAGCAAAACTCCACGCGAGTTCGATTTACGCATCTACTCCGTGTCGCCCGGCAAGCTCGATGCCTTCCGCGATCGCTGGCGCGATCATGCGGTCCGGATTTACGAGCGGCACGGTTTGCACAGCATCGGCTGGTGGGTGGCGGAGAAGAAGGATGCGCAGGGGAACGACCGATTCATCGTGCTCCTCGCAGGCGGGAGCTTCGACACGATTCAGAAATCGATCAGTGAGTTTCACAAGGACGTTGAATGGCAGGGCATCGAGAAGGAGACCGAGAAGGACGGCAAGCTGCGGAGCGGTGTCGAGGCCTTCAAGATGAAAGCGGCGGATTTCTCCCCCATCAAGTGACCACGCAAACCTTCAACCCAATGGATCGCGCCACGGTCGTCCGCCTCGACACCGGTGTGAAAGTCACCCACCTTCACCAATTCGATCGCAAGGAGGTGGATGGCAAAGTCCTCATCCTCCGCGATGGTGACAACGAACGCTTCAGCAGAATCGAAGTCAAACTCAACACGGATCTACCACGAACATGACTCGAATTCCAAAGCTTTTTCCAATGCTGCTCATCTCCGCAGCAGTCCTTCACGCGGAAAACTGGCCGGAGTTCCGCAGGCCCACTCATCAGGGGGTGTCTTCGGAGCAGAAAGTTCCGCTCCGCTGGAGCAGCGAGTCGAATGTTCTCTGGCAGGCTGCGATTCCCGGGGAGAGTTGATCATCCCCGATCGTGTGGGGCGATCGGGTTTTCATCACCACGGCGACGGACAGTGGAGCGACGTGCCGCGTGCTTTCATTCGATCGCAAATCCGGCCGGGTGGTTTGGAACCGTGAGGTGTTTCAACAAGTGCCGCGGCACAAGCAAGGCCGCAACACTTACGCAACGCCCACGCCCGCCACCGACGGCGAACGGGTTTACGCCTGCTTCGGCGATGGCAGTTTTGTGGCGTTGAGCTTCGGCGGTGACGTTGACTGGACGAATCGCGATTACACATTTTATGGCGAGCACGGGCTTGGGACTTCGCCAATTCTCCATCGCGATTTGCTCATCATGGCGCGCGATGGCAGCAGCGAAGGCGAGGACAAGAAGCTCGGCTGGCAGAAGCCATGGGATCAGTCCTACGTAGTCGTGCTCAACCCCAAGAGCGGGAAGGAGCGTTGGAAGGGCAAGCGCGGTCTCTCACGCATCTCGCACGGCGGCCCGAACATTTGGGAGCACGATGGCAGGGTTGAAGTCGTCAGCGAGGCGGGCGATGTGGTTCAAGGCTTTGATTACCTTACTGGCGACCGTCTGTGGTCGAATGAAGTTATTGGTGAAGGAAAAGTTCCCTCTGTCGGAATAGGTGATGGAGTCGCTTTCACCTCTGGCGGCTGGGGCGGCAAAGAGACGGTCAAAGCATTCCGGCTCGGCGGTCGTGGCGACATGAAGGAAGCCAACCTTGTTTGGGAGCAGCGCAAGGGCATGCCGAAAGTGCCGTCGATGCTCTACCTGAAGCCGCATCTGTTCGCGATGGCGGACAGCGGTATCGCGACGTGCATGAAGGCCGACACCGGCGAACTGTTGTGGCAGGAACGGGTCGGCGGAAATTTCTCAGCTTCGCCAGTGAGCGCCGGTGGGCGTATCTATCTGCTCTCCGACGAAGGAGACTACTTGCAAAACGTTCTCGGTCTTTGCGATCTAGGCGCTCGTTTGCGGCTAAAATGCTTGCAGGTTAGATTTTAATCGCCGCCAGCTTTTCTTCCAAATCGTGCGTCATAAGCGGTTCGATCATGGAGTCGATCTCTCCCTCGACGAAGTTTGGCAGGTCGTAAAATGTCAGTTCGATGCGGTGATCAGTGACGCGATTCTGGGGAAAGTTATAGGTGCGAATGCGCTCGTTGCGCTCACCTGTCCCGACTTGGGCTTTGCGTTGCGCGGCGTACTTGGCGTTCTCGTCGGCTGTTTTCTTTTCCAAGAGACGGGAACGGAGCACCGTGAGAGCCCGGGCCTTGTTCTTTTGTTGGGATCGCTGGTCGGCGCACCTTACGATCAACCCCGATGGCTTATGGATAATTTGCACCGCGGAATCAGTCGTGTTAACCCCTTGGCCGCCGGGACCGGAAGCGCGGCAGCAGGTGATCTCCAAGTCATCGGGCCGGATTTCGATATCGACTTCCTGGGCTTCCGGAAGGACGGCCACAGTCACCGTGCTGGTATGGATTCGGCCTTGGGCCTCGGTGGCGGGCACGCGCTGGACCCGGTGGACACCGCTTTCGTATTTTAAACGCTTATAAACATCGGTCCCTGTAACGCTGAAAATAATTTCCTTGAATCCGCCCAAGTCCGAAGGGCTCGAATCCAACGTCTCGATCTTCCAACCGCGCGCTTCCGCGTAACGGGTGTACATGCGGTAAAGGTCAGCGCCGAACAGCGCCGATTCCGAACCGCCCGCCCCAGCTCGGATTTCGATGATCGTATTGCGAGAGTCCGCTGGGTCTGGCGGAAGCACCCCACGTTGAACCTCCAGCGAGAGCCGTTTTTCATCCAGTTCCAAGCGAGCTATCTCCTCCTGGGCGAGGTTAGCCATCTCGGAACCAGCAGGCTCGCTTTGGAGCAGCGCGCGATTCTCCGCGAGGTCTGCGGTGGCCTTGGAGCATGCATTGCCATGCGCGACGAGTTCCTTTAACCGTGCATATTCGCGCGACAGGTCCTGAGCGCGTTGAGGGCTATCGAAAACTTTGGGATCGCTCAGCGCGGCTTCAACCTCGGCAAACCGTCGCGAGAATCTCTCGATGTGCGGGCGCAAATCCATAGCTAGTGCCTTGACGCATTAGGATCGTAACATTTGCTGTCACGGATTGTTCGCAGACAAGGCGCGAACAACGGCGGCAGCGCAAATAAAGTCACGATCATAAGGAGTCATCGTACTCACCCTTGAAAAAAGAGACCGCCCGCAGGGTTGTAAAACGCTACGGGCGGAAACGGGGAAAAGCGCTACTTCTTTTTCTTCTTGCTCGTGGCCGCCGCTGCTTGGGCCGCTTGAGTCTTGATCATGCGTTGCTGGAACTTGTCCACGCGTCCCGCAGTATCAATGAATTTTTGAGTGCCGGTGTAAAATGGATGACACGCGTTGCAAATGCCAATGATAATGACTGGCTTGACGGAACGCGTCTTGATCACGTTGCCACACGCGCAACGGACTTCTGATTCCTGATATTTCGGATGAATTTCTGCTTTCATAACAAAGGCCGCACAGACTATCAATCGCGACACGCTTGACAAGCGCGAAATTGAATTTTCTTAGTGCTTGAGCGCGGAACATAACACGGAGATCCGATTTTTCAATCGTTCATCTCGAAAAATAGCGAGCGCGGGCTCGGGATGCGCAGCTCTCGAACTCGCCATCAACTCAGCTCCACTCTTCCGCAGAGATGCACTTCCAGGCCTAATTCCCTCAGCATCGCCGCTTTGATGCGTGCGGCGCGGTGGGCTTGTTTTTCGTTTGGTGCATAAACCACCTGAATATGGTTGGACTTGTGCCGCGCCATCATTTGGTCGCGTGTGATTCCATCAAGAACGGCATGCATGATCGGCCATTGCGGCGTCGTCTCACGCCATCGGCGTTGAGTCTCGGCTTGCGGCAATTCAACAACTTTGGCCACGCCCAGGTCACAATGGAGACGGCTGTTCATGATGAAGACGCGGCTCCAGACGATATGGCCCGGCTTGGATATGCCTTTGACAGTCCCCCCGCCGAGCCGGAAATACATCGGCGGCTGCCGTTCACTTGTGGTGCCCTTGTAGCCGCCAATGAAATGGGCGGGCGGTGCAGCGCCCGAAATCAGGAAGACCCAGACGTAATCGTCCGTCCCCTCGCCTTTGTAATGCTGGCCCCATCGCAGATCGTGGAGCGTGTTCTCGGGAGGGAAGCCAAGTTCGCGCCAGAGCCGGTAAGTCACCAACCCGTCCAATCCTGCGCACTCATCCACCTCATTGAAATGCGGAACAGCCTCGCCTTCGAAGAGGACTCGCCCGTTTGCCAGCGACTTAACGGGCGGCCGATCGACATTGTTCAACAGGCCTTCCACGAGATCGCTGGCGGGAGCGAGGTCTTTCAAGCCTTGCTGGTATTGAATGCCTATAGTCGCGCAACCGAATTCATCAGCGAGGCGGACCGCGGCGATGTACATTTTGCACTGTTGCAGAATCTGATTCTCAGTCAGCTCTGTCGCTTCATCAGCGCCCAAAGCGAATGTCATCCCCTTTTTCTTGAGCCAGTCAAAGATCGCGCGTGCCTCGGCTTCGGAAACCTGCAACATGCGGGCGTAGAGCGTGGATTGGCTGAGGCGCTCCTTGAACAAGCCGGTCGAGTTCAACAACTCGTCGGGGATGATTGCATTGTGCATGCCCATGCATCCTTCATCGAAAACTCCCATGATGGCCTTTTGTTGTTTCAGCTCACGCGCCGCGCGCTTCCCGAATTGCTCGTCGGCCAGCGGCAGTTTTAGCAATGCCAAATCACGAACGTGGCTTTGGTCGTGTGTGACGATCCCTTCGCTCAGCCATTGATGAAGTGCATTCTTGAAAAAGGGATCACTGAACTTCTCGCTCCAAACCGTGCTGTAAGGAACGTTCATTTTAGTCAGTGAGCCATTCAGATTCAGCATCCCGACCAATCCTGGCCAAGTGCCGCTCCAGTTAGCGGCCGTCAAGATAGGTCCTCGGTGGGTGGACAGACCTGGAAGAATATGCTGGCTATATTGCCAGACGCATTCGGCTACGATGAGAGGGGCTTGGGGATCGAGCTTTCGGCAAACATCCATTCCCATCTTTTGCGAATCAATGAAACCGTGCTGCTTGGTCTTGTCGTAAGGATGAGCGCGCACGACAGTCCAGCCTTCTGCTTTTAAAGCACGGGCAAGGGTGGCTTCCATCGCCGATTGCTCAGGCCAACATTTCTGATTGGCCGAGAGCCGCAGATCTCCGTTCGCTATGAGGTAAACTTGACGTGGTTTCAAGGGAGTCGGTATTTTCATCGTAATATAGGGAGGGAAACTAATCATTGAGCGGAAGAGTTCAAAGCCAAAATCGCAGCGCGCCCGACAGCACTCGCATCCTCCTGGCCTCTGGAGTAGCGGATTAACTGATTGCTTGAATTACGTGAGCTTCAGCAAAGGAATGTCCCGCGCCGGAGAGAGGCTCCGCCATTCCGTCGCTGCCGTCGCGAGACACAGCATGAGCGGACCCGGTATCCATTCACCCTCGCAACGCGTCTCCCAGCAGATCGCCAAGTCGATGCCGCAGGCGAGCGACGTTGCCTGATGAAATTGTTCTGTTACAACCCTCGTGTGAACTCTATCTCCCCGTGGGCCTCCGCATCGGCTGCTCTGATATTGCTGGCGCTGACAGGCTGCGGTGGCAATCCGAGACCCGGCTTTCCAATCGCACAGAAGAGAGGGACGGGAGCAGATCGTGACAATGCCGCGCCATCCACTGGTGGCATTCGCTATACTTTGCGCGCTGAGAAAACATGGCAGTTGAATCTTCCGAATGGGGAACGGTTCGACGCTTCAGGATTACTGCTCACGCCAGAGGGCGATTTGCTCACGGTGAGCGATCGAGGATCCTCTCTTTACCAAATCCAATTTCAGGAAAATACAAATGCAGCGAACCTCCTTCTCCTCCCCAAACTCTTCACACGTGAACAAATGGCCGGGCCCGCGGGCGAAAACTTGAGCCGATTTGATGTCGAAGGGATTGGACGCGACGAACAGGGTCGGCTTTATATCTGCGAAGAAAGCCATCGTTGGATTTTCCGCGCTGATCCGCGACCAGACCAGGTGGAACTGTTGAAGATCGATTGGTCTCCGGTGCAAAAGTATTTTGATGCGGTCGATCTGAATGCTTCCTTCGAAGGAGTCGCTGCCGGAAAAGGGCGGCTTTATGTCGCGAACGAGCGGCAGAGATGCCGCATCATCGTGGTGGATCTGAAGACACTCGGTATCATCGATGATTTCTCCGTTCGTCCTAGCGCCAGCCACGCCCGGGATCTTCATTACTCGGATCTTTGTTGGTTCGATGACGCCCTCTTTGTGTTGCTTCGAGAAAGCCGCTGCGTGCTCAAGATTGATCCGGAAAGCCATCGGGTGCTCGTCGAATACAATTTCAGCGAAATGGAAAGCGGCCCTGAAGTGCTCTACCGCACGCGTTACCCGACTGGCACCATGGAAGGGCTGGCCGTCGATCCCGAGTTCATTTGGGTCGTTACGGATAACAATGGACTTGGGCGGGTTCGATACCCACGAGATCTTCGTCCGACGCTTTTCAAATGCCGACGACCGGATCGATAGCCCGAGATCAGGCATCAAACGTCAAACGTCAGGGGGCGGGCATCGGACGCCAGAAGCCGGGCCGTCGGATCTTTGAATCTCCAGCTCTGAAATCTCCTTTGCCATTTACCTCTGTTCATGTTTATTCAGGCTTCAGATGCACAAAACAGTATTGCTTTTTGCTGGGCAAGGCGCCCAGCAGGTCGGCATGGGCAAGGACCTGGCCGAACAGTTTCCCACTGCGAGAGCGCTTTTCGATAAAGCCGGCGACGTGCTGGGCTACGACTTGGCTTCTCTCTGTTTCAATGGCCCTGAAGCGGAGTTAACGAAAACAAACAACGCTCAACCGGGAATATTTTTGGTTAGTTGGGTCGCGTTCAAGTTGCTGAGAGAGCGAGTGCCATCCTTCACATTTCAAGCCACAGCCGGATTGTCCCTCGGAGAATTTACTGCCCTCGCCGCCGCGGGAGTGATGTCGTTCGAAGACGGCCTGAGCGTGGTGCGCCAGCGTGGACAATTCATGCAAGAGGCTTGCGAAGCGACTCGCGGCGCGATGGCGGCGATCATCGGGCTCGACGAAGCGGCCACACGCGATGTCTGCCGCGAGGCCGGAGTCGAATTGGCTAATTTGAACTGTCCTGGACAAATCGTCATTTCCGGCGACAGCGAAAAAATCGGCCACGCATGTGATCTGGCCAAGTCCCGGGGAGCTAAGCGCGCTTTGGCGTTGACCGTTGCCGGGGCATACCACTCTCGATTAATGATGGGGGCTCAACCCAAATTACAGGCTGCATTGGCGGCCATCCCACTTCATTTGCCCGCGGTTCAGGTGATCAGCAATGTCACGGCCAAGCCGCATGGGCCCGCCTCGGAAATCCATGCGCGCCTCGTGGACCAGGTCACGTCGCCCGTGCGCTGGGAGGAATCAATCCGTCATCTCCTGTCCGAAGGGTTCGTCCGCTTCATTGAGTTGGGGCCGGGCACCGCATTGAGCGGCTTTATGAGGCGGATTGATAAGAATGCCCAGGTGCTCAATGTGGCAGATGTGGCGAGTTTCGAGATGACCGTCAAGGCGTTGACGCAATGAGCGAGGCTTGAGGCTTAATACATGATTTCGGTTTGTATCGGCTCTTTTTCGTTCAATGATCGGTCGCGGATTTCGAGTGGCGCTTCCCAGATTGACATCTGAGGAGCAACCGCTGACAACTGACGAACGAATGAATCAACTTGCCAATCAGCTTGCAGTTGTGACTGGCGCTGGCCGCGGGATCGGCCGCGCGATTGCCCTGAAATTTGCTTCCGAGGGTGCCGATGTCGTTTGCGTCTCTCGCACGGCAGAAAACTCCGAGCACGTGGCCGATGAGATCCGCGCCTTGGGTCGGAAAGCCTGGGCCTTTGCGGTGGATGTGTCGGACCCTACGGCTGTCGCGGTTGCTGCGGAGCGCATATTGGCTGAGGCTGGGTCGGTGCATATTCTGGTGAACAATGCCGGGGTGACTCGCGATGGCTTTTTGATGCGGATGAGCGAGCAGGATTGGGACACCGTGATCGACACGAATTTGAAGGGCGCCTTTCTGTTCACCAAGGCATTCACCCGGAGCTTCATGAAACAGCGCTCTGGCAAGATCGTGAACGTGTCGTCAGTAATCGGTTTGATTGGCAACGCAGGACAATGCAACTACGCGGCGAGCAAAGCCGCGTTGATTGGATTTACGAAGTCGGTCGCTCGAGAACTGGCGTCACGCGGAATCACGGCCAACGCGCTGGCACCGGGATTCATTGAAACCGACATGACCTCCGGTCTCAACGAGGAATTGCGCAAAGAATTGTTGAAAAAGATTCCCTTGAACTGCTTGGGGCAACCGGATGATATAGCGAGTGCTGCTTTGTTTCTGGTCAGTCCGGCGGCTCGCTATATCACAGGGCAGGTGCTCACCGTGGATGGTGGAATGGTAATGTGATTTCAGGCTGGACGGAACCTAAGCTCCTCGGTAGAGAACACGGCTAACCGAAACAATTAAATGATGCTGGAAGGACAAAAACAGCCAGCGCAAAGAATTTAAAGAATCAGGGCTTGACGCCCTCCTGCACGTCGCATAGACACACAACAAAACCTAAAACGGAGATATTCATGGGTGCTGATAAATCGATTGAACAGAAGATCAAAGAGATCATCGTGGAGCAACTGGGCGTAAATGCGGACCAGGTCACTCCCGATGCCAAATTCATCGAGGACCTGGGCGCTGACTCGCTCGACACGGTGGAACTGGTGATGGCCCTCGAGGAAGAGTTTGGCCAGGAGATTCCGGACACGGAAGCCGAGAAGCTTCAGAGCGTGGGCGATGTGATTAAATATATCGAGGACACCCAACAGAAATAGCTTCCGCGAGATTTAGACGGGGCAGCGACGCTGTGTTGGCGCAAGCTGCCCCGTTGGTTTTTATGGCAAATAATGTCGCTGATCGCAGGGTCGTCGTGACGGGCCTTGGCGTGATTTCTCCGCTGGGGCATGGTATCGACGTCTCCTGGAAAAGCATCCTGGCCGGCCAATGTGGCATCGACAAAATTACTCTGTTCGATGCCTCGGCTTACGACTGCCAAATTGCCGCTGAGGTAAAAGATTTCGATCCAACACCGTCCTTTCCATCTGCCAAAGAAATCCGGCGAACCGATCGTTTCACTCAGTTTGGAGTCACCGCCGGACACAAGGCATTGCTTGATTCCGGGCTGGAACTTGAGAAATGCGACCGCGATGAGATCGGCGTGTTTCTCGGCTCAGGCATCGGCGGACTGCGCACAGTGGAAGAGCAGCATAAAGTCCTTTTGGCGAGAGGTCCGGGCCGTGTCTCTCCGTTCATGATTCCGATGCTCATCTTGAACATGGCTTCGGGATTGTTTTCCATGTTCTACAAATTGCGTGGCCCAAACGTGGCGACCTGCTCCGCTTGCGCCACTTCCACCCATGCTATCGGAGAAGCTTGGCGGACCATCAAGATGGGAGATGCAAAAGTGATGTTTGCCGGTGGCACGGAAGCCACCATCGTTCCACTTGGCATCGGTGGCTTTTGCGCGATGAGGGCAATGAGCACCCGTAATCAGGAGCCAAAGCGCTCGTCACGTCCATTCGATAGAGAACGGGACGGCTTCATCATGGGCGAAGGCGCGGGCGTCGTCGTTCTCGAAGAACTTAACCACGCCAAGGCTCGGGGTGCTCGCATTTACTGTGAAATCGTCGGTTATGGAAATACGGCGGACGCCAATCACATGACCGCGCCGTCTCCCGATGGCGAGGGCGCAGCGCGCTGCATGAAAATGGCATTGCGTTCGGCGAACATGGTCCCGGAGGAGATTTCCTACATCAACGCGCACGGCACTTCCACGCCGCAAGGCGACATCTGCGAGACGCTGGCGATCAAAACCGTTTTTCGCGAGCACGCCCGCAAACTCGCGGTCAGCTCCACGAAAGGCTCGACGGGCCACATGCTGGGCGCAGCCGGCGGCGTCGAAATGGCTATTTGCGCCAAGGCGATTTACGAGGACATCGTCCCTCCGACCATCAACTACGAGAACCCCGACCCGCAATGCGATTTGGATTATGTGCCGAACACCGCGCGCGAAATGAAGGTCAATGCCGTCCTGAATAATTCGTTCGGTTTCGGCGGCCACAACGCTACCATCGCGGCGAGGAAATTTGGCGGTTAGACGCGAGGTTAAGGGGAGATAATTCGGAAGAATTGCTCCTTGAACTTTGCCGCGGTGGAGGGGTCCAAGCTGAAGCTCGAGCTGCTCGCATTGAAGTTTGTCACGTTCACCCAGCTCAGAAGGTTTGTTGAGGCCTGGAGACTGTACGTCCTTTGCGGTGTGACGCTCAGGAAAAATCGCAACATCTGATTTTCGAGCCGCGCAACCATCAACTTGGGAACTTCGGAAGGATCACCGACCACGACCGTCTCCACGCTGTCGCTGTTGTTGAACGGTCCGGGGTCGGCTTCGTTGCCAGTCACGCTCGCACGGATCGTGATTTTTCCGGGCTCGGTCGGAGTCACGACGAATGTAAAGGTGGCTTGCTGCGCGCTCTCCATATTGCCGAGATTGTAAATGAGGGCGCCGCCGACTTCGCTGACGCTCCCTTGGATGAAACTGGCGCTCACAAATTTTGCGTTCGACGGCAAAGGAATCGTCACGGTAACACCTGACCCCGCAATTTCACCCTGGTGACCAATGGTGCCCGTATAGGTGAGCTGCTGGCCCACTGTCGCGCGGTCAGGCGGGCCCGTGAGCGCGATCGACAAGTCAGTCAGAGATTGGAATCCCTTCCGGAGCAGCCAGGATGCACCGTTCTTGAACAGCCTTTTCCTTTCCGCGAGGCCAAGGGTATCCGACCCGTTCACGGCCGCAAAACTTTGCGTCAGAGTTCTCGTTGGAGAACCTAGGATTTCGTCCTCAAAAGCGAGTAGAACATCGGCCGTCCCAGACCTTCCCAATAGCGTTACTCCAGGCGCTGGCTGGGCGATTCCGCTCAAGTTTGTCGAGCAGACGAAGCTCGGGATAATGCCGAAATGTCCGTTGATGATTGGATGGCCGGTTTTTTGATCGAGCGTCACGGTTCCGTTGCCGCGCTGGTTCTCATCCGGGGTGAGGTGAATCAAATTGATCCACTGATTTCGCTGGAGCGCGCTCAAGTTCTTCGCGGAAGCGGACAAAGCTTCACCGATGAAGAAGATCGCGATTTCGTGGTCAAAGGCTTCCCGAAATATCCCCACATCTTTGTCGGTTAGACCTTGGGCGGCGGACCCTAGATCGTCCCAAATGATCAGCTTGTAATCCTTGATCGCTTCAAAAGTGAGGCCTTCCTGGTCAAAAACTTGAGAACTGATCCCCAATTCCAAGAGATAGTCTTGCATCTGGATAATCTCGGGATCAGGAAAGTTTCGCACGATGGCGACGTCAGAAGCAACGACGCTTCGGCTGACCAGAATAGTCACGGGGCTCGCCGTGGTCGCAGCGCCTTGATCATCCACCGCAGTCGCGCTCAATGAATAAGCGCCGGCTGCTTCGTTAGTCCAGATAAGGCTGAAAGGCGGAGTGGTGATGCGGCCGAGCAGAATTGATCCGACGAAGATATCCACGCGTTGAATCTTGCCGTCGGGATCGCGGGCATCGACCGTAATCGGAATTTCCACCGGCGTGGTAAAAGCAGACCCGTTTGCCGGCGAGGTCAACCGCACGACTGGAGGTTGATTCGTGGCCTGATCATCATTCAGAATCGTCCCCAACCCTTGATCATCCGCAAGGCCCGCATTAACAGGGCTCGTCAACGTGACAAGGAATGTTTCATTGGCCTCAAACACGGTGTCCCCGATTACATCCACCAGCACGGTTTGAGTCAGTGTTCCAGGCGGGAAAATCAGCCTACTGGATGCGGCCAAATAATCTGCGCCCACCGAAGCCGTGCCGTCGCTTGTTTTGAAATCCACCGATACCGGCTCGCTGCTGGCAATTGACAACCGGACCACGAACGCGGCATTCGTCCTTCCGGAATTTCCCTCTGCAATCACCACGTCGCTGATTGTCAGAGTCGGCTGGACATCGTCGTCGATAATCGTGCCAAGGCCCAAGCCGTCAGTCAGTCGCGCGTTCTTGACTTCGCTGAGCCTCACCTCAAACGTTTCGTTCGTTTCGTGGAAAGCATCGGCGATGATGGGCACTTGGATGACGTTGGTGAGGGTGCCGGGCAAAACCGTCAGCGAGCCCGCCGTCTGCACATAGTCGAGGCCTGCAACGGCACTTCCATCCACCGTCGTAAAGGTCGCTGTCACGGTCTGGCTGCTGACAGCCGAGAGCCGCACGGTGAAGATCATTTGATTCGTCCCCGAGCTGCCTTCCAGTGCCGCTGCATCCGTGATGGAAAGGGTCGGTTCAACATCGTCGTCGAGAATGGTTCCTGTGCCGCGCTTAACGCCGAGGACAGCGTTGAGAGGCGTGCTCAGATCAACGTAAAAGATCTCGCGCGGTTCATCGATTCTATCGCCGTTGACGGCAATCGTAATGCTCTGACTGGTTGTTCCGAGCGGGAATACTAACGTTCCGACCTTCGCGGCAAAGTCTTCCGGAGACGTGGCTGTGCCCGAGGTCGTTGTGAAATTCACCGAGACTTGTTGAGCGCTCGGAGCGCTCAGGCTCACGGTGAAAACAGCATTCACGGTTCCCGTATCGCCCTCTGTGACGTCCACGTCGTTGATTGAAATTGTGGGAGCAATGTCGTTGCTAACGATGGTTCCCACGCCTTCACCGCGAGCAATAGCCGCATTCGCAGGGCTTGTGAGACGCACTGAGAAGGTCTCGTCAGGTTCGTCGAATGGATCATCAACCGTCGCGACCTCGATCGTGCGCGTCGTCTCACCGACATCAAACGTTAGCGTTCCCGTAGTTGTCGTGTAGTCGGAGGGGGCATCGGCAGCGCCGTTGAATGTGGCGAATTGAACGGTCACTTTGCGTCCGCTCGGCGTCGAAAGACGAACTGCAAATGACGCCGTTCGGCCTTCGATCACGTTGGTATCGGTGATTGATATTTCGGGCAAACGATCGTTATCCGCGATGGTGCCGATGCCCTGCCCATCGAGAATGACGGCATGGGTCGGACTGCTCAGGTTGACGAAGAACCGTTCGACATCTTCATTCGACAAATCGCCCTTCACCGCCACTGTGATCGGCTGCGTCACGGATCGGATCGGAAACG
>SIBE01000013.1 GCA_009695265.1 Pedosphaera sp.
TGTTTCGGATCCGCTCATTTCGGATTGCGGGTTCTTGAGCGTCGCTAATTCCTTGCGTAGTTCCCGTTCCCGTAACCACACAAAAATCACGGGAGTAACAATCAAGATATGAATGAGGCTGCTCACCATGCCCCCAATGACCGGTGTGGCCAATGGCTTCATCACTTCGGCCCCAGCCCGCTGGCTCCACATGATGGGGAGCAAGCTGGCAACGATGGTCGCCACGGTCATCACTTTTGGCCGGAGTCGAAGGCGTGCTCCGTCTTTCACCGCCTGAATGAGGTCCTCGCGGTTGAATGCCGCGCCGCGCTCCAGCCGCCTCTTCGCTAGAGCCTCTTCGAGATAGACCACCATGACGATACCCGTTTGAATGGCGGTGCCGAACAGCGCAATATAACCGACCCAAACCGCCACGCTGAAATTGTAGCCGAGCAGATATTGCAGGAAGACGCCGCCTGTCAAAGCAAAGGGCACCGCCAGAATGACGTGCGCGGCTTCTTTCAAATTGCCATAGACCACATAGAGCAGCAGGAAAATAATGAAGAGCACAGTTGGCACAATGATCCTCAAGGTGCGCTGAGCTCGGAGCTGGTTTTCATATTGGCCACTCCATTCAATGGTCATGCCTTCGGGAAGGGTTATTTCACGTTTGACTCGTTCCATCGCCTCAGTCACGAAGCCGCCAAGGTCGCGATCTTGAACGTTCGCCTGAACGAACACTCGCAGGAGACCATTCTCGCTGGCGATTTCACTGGGTCCCAGCACTCGCTTGATATGGGTGAGTTGTCCGAGCGGAATGTGTTTGCCGGACGGCGTGGCCACAAGGATGTCGCCAAGGCGCTCGATGTCATTGCGTTCGTCACGTTCCAAGCGCACTTGAATGGGAAAACGCTGGCGGCCCTCGATGGTCGTGGTCACGTTCTTCCCTCCGAGACCCGCTTCCACGACATCTAAAACATGCGCGACGCGCAGCCCGTAACGGGCAATGGCCGTGCGATCCACTTCGATCTCCAGATAAGGTTTGCCTTGAACACGCGACGATGCAACTCCGATGGCCCCTGGGATCTGGCTGACCACGCGCTCGACCTCGAAGGCTTTCTGTTGCAGCGCGTCCAAGTTCTCCCCCAGAATCTTGATCCCAATTTGTGCTCGAATTCCGGTGCTGGTCATCAGAATGCGATTTTCAATCGGTTGCAAAAAACCTGGAACATAGCCGGGTACGTGGGTCAGCTTCTCGGTCATTTCCGCGAGGAGAGTTTCTTTTGTGACTCCGGCACCCCACTCGGACTCGGGCTTGAACATGATCGTCGTTTCAATCATTTCCACCGGCGCGGGATCGGTCGCCGTTTCAGCACGGCCCAGTTTACCGGCGACGGACGCCACCTCGGCTGTTTGCCGAATGACTCGGTCCTGCCAGGCCATGATCCGCTTTACTTCCGTGAGAGAGGTGCTGGGCAACAAGACTGGCATGAATAGCAAACTGCCTTCGTTCAACGGCGGCATGAACTCCTGCCCGATCCCTTTGGCCAATCGGACCGCACCGTCCCATTTCAAGGCTTCGAATTGCTTAACGACTGCCCGCGGCAGGCCAAACGCCAAGAGCAACGCCAATGTCAAAAGAAAGGCGGCACCCGCTAAAATCGTCTTGCGATGTCCTAGCGCCCAATTGAGCACGGGATCGTAGAGTCGGAGCAGGTTTTTCATCACCCAATTCCTATCTTCGGCGTGGAACGGTCCGCGCACCAGGGCAGCGCAGAATGCTGGCACGACCGTCATGGCGAGGAGGGTTGATCCGATCATGGCGAAGGTCTTGGTGAAGGCGAGTGGGTGAAACAGTTTTCCTTCTTGTCCAGACAGCGCGAAGACCGGAACAAATGCCAGGATAATGATTACCATCGCAAAGAAGAGAGGCCGACCGACTTGCTTGGACGCCTCGAGGGTGACTTGCAACGTTTCGGCGGCAGTCAACCGAATCTCGCGAGTCGAGAGCGCAGACGTCTCGCCCGGCTGTTCAGCCAACTCATCGTCAGAAAGAATAGTCCGTTCAGAACCTTGCGAACGAGACGAACGCGCTCGCGCTCGTTTCAGTCCTTCCGCTCGCTCGCAATGACGGATCACGTTTTCCGTCATTACGATGGCTGCATCCACGAGCACACCGATGGCAATGGCAATACCGCTCAAGGACATGATATTCGACGTGATCCCAAACTGATTCATCAGAATGAACGAAATCAAGATTGCAACCGGGAGCGGGAAAGTGACGATGAGGATGCTGCGGAAGTGCCAGAGAAAAATGATGTGAGCCAAGGTGACAAGGACAATCTCCTCGACCAGGGCATGCCGGAGTGTGTCGATGGTCCTGTCGATCAACTCGCTGCGATCATAGAATGGCGTGATCGTGATTCCCGGAGGCAAACTCGCCGAGATCTGCGCGATCTTGGCTTTCACCTGCCGAATCACACCCATGGCGTTTTCTCCCGTGCGCATCACGACAGTTCCACCGACGACCTCCGTTCCATCCACATCGAGCGCTCCGCGGCGGAAGTCGCCCCCGATCTGGACTGTCGCGACATCTCGGAGATAGACAGGAATGCCGTTGCGTTCGACCAACACAATTTTCTCCAGATCGGCCGTCGAGCTGACCAAGCCGATCCCACGGACGACGAACTCCATTCCGTTTTCCTCGACGACTTTGCCACCGACATTCAAATTGCTTTCGCGGACCGCTCCCATGATCTCTTCGAGAGAGACCTGTGCCGCCCGCATCTTAGTTGACGAAACCTCGATTTGATACTGCCGGACGAAACCGCCCACGCTGGCGACTTCAGCCACGCCCTGGACTGCGTTCAGTTGGTAGCGGATGAACCAATCCTGGATGGCGCGCAGTTGCCCGAGATCGTAGCCGCCCTGGGGCGCCTTGGAGCCATCAACCTTCAAATAATATTGATAAACCCAACCGAGCCCGGTGGCATCGGGACCGAGCTTGGGCGTGACTCCGGCAGGCAGTATATCGCCTAGATAATTGAGACGTTCCAAAACGCGGGTCCGAGCAAAGTAGTTGTCCAGCTTGTCATCAAAAATGACGGTGATGAGTGAGAAGCCGAACATTGAGGCCGCCCGCACGGCTCTGACGCCGGCCAACCCCTGGAGGTTGACTGAGAGAGGGTATGTCACTTGGTCTTCGACCTCTTGCGGACTGCGGCCGGTCCAGTCGGCAAAGACGATGACTTGATTCTCGCTTAAGTCAGGAATCGCATCGATGGGGGTGAGGTACACGGACCTCACACCCCACCCGATAATGAAGAGCACTCCGCAGATGATCAGGAAGCGGTTGCGCAACGACCATTCAATGAGGCGGTTGATCATAAGGCTTTGGGCTCGGTCCGGCTCCGCTCTTGACCCTCAAAACAATCTACAATCTGACGGTGTCTCACTTTTTCACCTCGGTTCCGCAAGAGAGCATCAGCGCGCCAAGAAATGGATTTCGCAACGGCGTTTCCGATTGCACCCAAAAGCCATCCTTGGCAGCGCCCGGAATAGCGCTGTTCACCATTGGACATTTATAGATCTTGAGAGAGCTGAACTCATCCTGCCGAGCGCGCAGATGCTTTGCGAATTCCACCGTGGCCATGCTGAACGGCAGAAACGCCTTGCGCGCGGCTGGCAGGTCCGAGGCTGGCTGCAAGTGACCTGTCGAATTCAGCGCTTGAACTGACGGCTGCCAGGACGGGGCCTCTGCGAATGCCTGGAAGAGGGCGGGCACCACGGCGTGCAGTTTCTGACCCTGCTGATTATATTGCTCGACGTTGTCCGAAGCGAGCGCTTGAGCGATGGCATTTGCGACGACCAAGAACTCCCGAGCCACTTTCGCCTGCGGCTCAGTCAACTTTTCGATGGGCCCTGCTTCTCCTCTAGTTTTCAAAGTTGTCGGAGCATCCTCTGCCGAATGCTCGTGAGGAGGCGTTGTGATTCCGTTCGCTGAAGGGAGCTCCGCTATGGGATGGGCGCTTTGGTTCAATTGCGCCTGAGCATCAATGAGCATGTTGCCAGCGGTGACGACTTTCTCGCCCTCGGCAACGCCGTCGAGGACTTCCCAGAATTCATCTCCCAGGCGGCCGAGTTTGAGACGGCGCTGGTCGTAGTTGCCACCCCCTTGATCCACGTAGGCCAGCGCCTGTGGTCCGGGCGAAATCACAGCGCTTCGGGCAATGGCCAGGATCTCGGGTGCCTCCCATTTCACGAGGCCTTCAGCATAAAGACGGTGGTATAATTCCCGTCCGCGTCCTCCGTTTTCTTCAATCAACGGATTTTGGATTTCGACTCGCACCCGCGCAGTTCGGGTCGCCTCATTGATGTTAGGATCGATGAACGTGATTGGCGCTGAGTAGGTCTTTCCAGGCACGGCTGGCGTGGTGACGTCCACGACTTGACCGGCTTTAAGCCAAGCCAAATCGCGCTCGTAAGCATCGAATTGGAACCACATGGTAGAGAAATCGCCGAGTTCAAACAGCTTGTCGCCTTCTTTGACATATTGGCCTTCATAGATAAATCGCTGGACCACCGTGCCGGAGATCGGCGCGCGTATCTCCCTCTGGGTTTGCGATTCTTCCGTTCGCCCCAGCTCTTTGATTTGTCCTTCGGTCAAGCCGAGCCGGTTCAGACGGTACGCCGCGGCGGCAATCAGGCGACGCTGCTCGGCTCGGAGGGTGAAGGTGTTTGTGGACTGACTTTGATGGATCAGCGCCAGATATTCGTGCTCCGCCGTCAAGAGAGCGGGGCTGTAAAAGGTCAACAATGGCGCGCCTTCCATGACTTCGGCGCCCACGTAGTTGATAGCCAGCTTTTCAATCCGGCCATCCACATACGCGGAGACAATGCGGTGCTTGGCATCGTTGTCCTCGATTCGGCCGGCCACACGCAGTGTCCGAACTAACGCACGGCGGCGGATTAGCTCTGTTTGAACGTTGATGACGCTGACACTACTCGAACTGAGGGTGACCATGCCGGAACTGGTTTGAAAACCCTTCTCACCTTCATGGATGGGCACAAGCTTCATTCCGCAAATCGTGCAATTACCTGGCTTGTCGGACTTGACCCACGGATGCATCGCGCTCTGATAGTGAATAATCTTGCTGGCGCTCGAATCCGGTCCATGCCTCTCGAAGGGGAAGCGGCGGGCGGCGAACCAGCCTCCAGCCGCAGCGAGTACCACACAAAGGAGAGTCAAAATCAGATAACTTGCTTTCATAGTGCCTCAGGGTCGTTTGGGTAATGGAGCTCCGGAATCGCCAGGTGCTCTCAGCATCTCGAGCGCCTCGAGATCGCCCACGCCGCAGCATAACGCCAGTTCCGAGAGCAACTGATACTGTTCCGCCACCACGCGAACGTACGTGAGACGGCTCTCGAGCAACAGCCGACGCGCTTCCATCAGATCTAAAAACATTCCGCGATTTACTCCCCATGCGGATCGGGCAGAACTCAACGCCAGCTCGGAACGTGGGATGATTTCATCGCGGTAGAGCATAGCTTCGCGACGGGCGGCTTCGATTCGCACAGTCAACCGACTCGCTTCGGTCGGAACGAACAACTCGTAATCCGCCAACTCCAACTGCGCCACTCTGAGCTTGGCTCGATCACGTTCCAGATCGCTGCGGTATTTGTCCCGGTTGAACCAGGGCAAGCTGAGGCGGAAGGTAAACAAGCCTTCTCGAAACTCGCCATCCCCACTGTACTGACGACCTTCCAGCCCGAGGCTAACATCCGGCAGTCGCGCCCTCTTGGTTGAGTGGACGACCGCTTCGGCTTCCTTGACTTCGTGCCGCATCACGTTGAGCCGGGCTTCGTTCTCGAGCGTCATTTTTTTCAAGAGTTCGTTGTAGATGACCTGCGGCCCGACCGGGGGGACCCTCAGTTTTGGCCAAGGATTTTCTAAACGTCGATTGAGCAGTCGATTCAAAAACATGCGTTCTTGGTCGCGCTGGCTGATATCCGTCCGCAATTGCTGCGCTCGTTTGGAGCGTTCATTGAGCATCCGCAACACTTCGGTTTGGGTCGCGGCGCCGGTGTGATAGTAGTCTTCCACCGCCTCGGTCGTGCTCCCGAGCCATGCAAGGTCTTCGGTGCCGATCTCAATGGTGTAATCGGCGACAGCAGTCTTCAGGAGTTGCCTGGCAATCTCTAAACGGAGCATTTGAAACCTGAAATTGGCCCGCGCCCCGGCCGTTGCGGCTTCGGCTTGGGCGGCGTTTTTCGCCATTCGAGGTTTCCCAAAGAGAGGGAGTCGCTGTTCAATACCGTAAATAATATCTCCCTCCTCCTGGCGCATCGATCGGCTGGCAGCGACACCTCCAGCCATAAACGAAGGATCGTCCCAAGCGCGTATGGACTTAACGTTGGCCTGAGCTGCTTGTACTTTCGCGGCCTCGGCATGCAGCGCGGGATTGTTCGTCCGCGCCTCTTCGGCCAATCGGTTGATCAACACGGCGGTCACCGGCAACACATCGGGGCTAGGGTCGGCTGGGCCAGCCGGCTGGGCTGAGAGTGGCAGATGAGCGATGACAAAAACTAAGATGATCGAAACGGTTTTCATGCGCAGACACGGATTGGATTGGTTCAGAGACCGCAGGAAAAGTCCACAATGCGCCAACACGGGGCACACTACGGGCGAGGAAGAGAATCGATCAGATCAGATAGCTGCAATTTTGCTGATAAAGGGGAAGGGCAGCTATTTTTTGAACAGGAGATGGAGACGAACAAAAGACAGGCACGAATGCAGTTGGGAGGTCGAACAACTGAACCGACAGGTCAAGCAGCAAATGGAAGCTGTCGTGTGCGGCGGCGCGAGGTTGTGTGGCGGGCAAAGGCTGCGAAACAGGAACGGATCGCGTCACGCAACAACTCTTTTTGTTTTCGCACGAGCACTTGACGCACTCTGGTGAAGCGCTTTGAGCTGCCGTGAAGACACTCTGCGCCAAGCCAAGCAGAAGACTGAATAGAATGGCGAACAGAATCTTCACGGCAGACAGAAATACGCGGATGGATTGAATCGATCTGGCACTAAGTTGCTCTTAATTACTTTTTAGCCTTTGCGTCTGATTTGGCCATTTTCTTGAGGAATTTTGCCGGATCTTTGTCGAAATCTTTCTTGCAATCCTTACAGCAGAGTTTCACCTCCTGGCCGTTGTGGATAAAGACGACAGGCTCGCCCATGTCACCGCCAAGTTTCTCATTGGAAACAACGCACATGTTCGACGGGTAAGCTTTCACTTTCTTGGCCGCGACGTCGATTTTCTTAACGAATTTGGCGACCTCTTTGTCGAAATCTTTCTTGCAATTTTGGCAGCAGAGTTTGACCTCGCGTCCATCCTGGACGAACACGTAGGGATCGCCCATGTCGCCGCCGAATTTTTCGCCAGTAACGACACAGGTGTTCAGAGGGTATGGTTTGGGTGTCTTCTCGGTTTTGTTGTCCGCCGCGAACACTGAAAGGGGCGCAGCCATGACGCCGGTAACGAGGAGGCTTACAATTAGACATTTAGATAGTTTCATAATTCACTCGATCTGAAGTCACACATTATACGCTCGTTCCGCTTTAATCACTCAAATTATTTTTTACTCCACCCGTTCTGCCATCTCACGATGCTTCCTGAAGCCTGCGTTGGTCTCGGATGAGGCGGACGGCACCTCCGTGGCGCGCTACGAATCAAGCAGTGAGACTGGCTTCTCTCGTCGGCAGGTAAATAGTAAAGGAAGTGCCACGCCCTACTCGCGTCTGGAGATGAATGGCCCCTTTGGCCTGTTCGACCAGGCGCCTTACGATCGACAAACCGAGACCAGTGCCTTGACCCGCCGGCTTCGTGGTAAAGTACGGCTCAAAAATGTGCTCCAGAGTTTCGGGTGAAATTCCAGGGCCATTGTCCTCGATGGAAATCGCTACAAGCGGCGGGTGATTCCGGAATCCGTCGCGGTTGATAACTCGACCTTCGCTAGTGTCAACGAACGATGAAAGGCTCAGTTGCTCCAAAATGGTTCGACCCCGGATCTCAACCTGATGAGGCTGCGTTGAGCTCTGCAGTGCGTTGATCGTTAGATTGAGCAGAACTTGAATCAGATCGGTGCCATTGATCTGTGCAGTCACTTCATTCTGCATCGGCACAATGATCAATGAGTTTTTCTGGACGTCTGAGTGCGCCTTCAAAAGCTCTCTCAAATCACCGAGGACCTGGTTCACGCTCACACGGGTGGTTTGACCGGTGCTCCCTCGAAGAAAGCTCAGATACCGCCTTGAAATTTGTATGCAGTTATTGACTTGGAGAAGGACCTCCGAAATGCGGATTTTAACGCTTTGCAAGCTGTCTCCCTCGATCCGCGACGAGTTGCGGATGCTCAGGCTGATCAATTCAGCAAACCCGGAGATGATGGTGAGCGGGCCGTTGATATCGTGAATGATGCTCGCGTAAATCTCCCCTTGGCCGCGCGTGATTTCTTCATGGAGCTTTTGGTTATGGATGTCCTCCTGCAACTGCACCAACTTCCGATTGTAACCTTTGATTTCATTGGAGAGCGAACGACGTTCCATGGCTGTGGCGACCGCCTCGCGCATGGTCGATATTTCGAATGGTTTGGTTAAGTAATCGCAAGCTCCCAAGCGGAGGGCTTGTCGCGCTGTTTCCAGAGCTTCGTAGGCGGTCAGGATGATGACTTCGATCCCTGGGTCCAGTTTCTTAAGATGATTGAGCACTTCGATGCCGGACATGACGGGCATGCGCAGATCCAGCACCGCCGCATCGACGGAATGGAGTTGGGCCAGTTCAATCGCCTCGGGACCGTTCTCGGCGAGAAGCACATGGTAAACATTCTTGAAGAGAATCAGGAGCGCCTGCCGAGGCCCTTCCTCATCATCGACGATCAACAGCGTCCGTTTGGTTTTTGCGCTTTCATCCACTTTGCCCACAATTGGCTCGGGCGGATTACTCTCGGCAGATAGAGCAGGAATATTCATGGAGCGATAACGCTGCCGCTATGAAAGCGCGCGAGGTCGAGTTTCCCCTATATGGGTGGAGAGAAAAGCCGCTGGTGTTTTCCACCCGATGTCGGCGCTATCGAAAGAGAAGAGCTTGAAAGTCGCAGTGGGAGAGGGTGAGACGTCCTGAAATTGACTACTGCAGGCGTTCGTGATCACGCATCGTTATCTCAAACCAAGGACGGCGATTCAAGGAAGAAAAAGGGAACGTGCTAAACGAAAAACAAGGTTCTTCCAGCACTGCCGCAATACTTTCGAGCGGATTACTAGCTGCCCGCCAACAGTTTTTCCCAGAGTTTTTCATTCAAGAGCATCCTCGGCAGGAAATCCTTTTCGTCTGCGTTAGGGGTCCGGATCTGAGGGTTGGTTGCGAATGTCAGCGTAAACACAGCGCCATGCCCTTCCTGGTTTTGCACTTTGATCGTTCCGCCATGGTGATAAACCAGAAAGTAACAGACCATCAGGTTGATCCCGAACTCCTGCGGATTGTCGTTACGGACGAAAAATGGATCAAAGACAGACCTCAAAGCGGCCTCCGGCAAACCTGGGCCATCATCGGAAAGTTCAAATTGCACCTGCAAATCAGAGGAAGCGGACGGCAGCAGAGCGCGGGCTTGAAGCAGGATCCGGCCACCCTGAGGAAGGCTGACTAATTCATCGGTTAACAATAACTCGAACAACTGATGGAACTTCCGCTCATCCACCATCAGGGGGGAAGCGATGTTGGGATCTGGTTTTCCACGACGATCTGCTTTTCGTCGAACTTGCCCTTCAGCTTCGCCAAAACAGACGCTAGCACCTCGGACAGACTCACTTTGTCGAGAAATGATAAAGCGGATTTGTCCGAGGCACCTCCCAAGTCAGCGAGCATGGCTGTGATGCGATGGATTTGGGCTTGGACCTGGTCATAAAATTCTCTCCAGAATTGCGGGTTCCGCAGGTCATCCAATCTCACGTTTTCCTCCTGCAATTTCGACGGCGCCAAATCCATGAAAGTTCTGACAGCGACCAATGAATTCCGGATGTGATGGCTCAATCCCGCCGCCAAGATGCCCAGACTCAGCAGGCGATCCGTGATCATCATATTGTGCAAGACAGAGAGCTTTTCCTTCAACAATCGATCACGCTCTCGTTGGACCATGAAAAACTCCAACCCTTGCCGCAGCGCTATTTCCAGCTCACCGACATTCCAAGGTTTGCTGATATATTTGTAAATAGCCCCGGAGTTCACCGCTTGAATTGCGGCATCAAAATCGGAAAACGCCGTCGCTAGGATACGCAGCACGCGGGGACAAAGCTGGCGTGCCTGCCCGAGCAGGTGAACTCCTTTCTCACCTGGCATCCGCTCATCAGTCATTAAAATACCAATATCGTCTCTGTGCTCTTCCAGGGTCTTTAAGCCAGATCGGACATTGGTCGCCGTGAAAATGCGAAACTCCGAGTCGAAGGCTTTTTTGAAATACTTCAGGGATTGCTCTTCGTCATCCACATAGAGAATTGCGAACTCCTTGTAGTTATAGGCGCTTTGCATAAACACACCACATTTCGGTCGTGGACCTTTGCTCAAAACTAAGCAGCGGTGACAGTTGGCTTTTGTCGAGTCACAAAGTCTTCGAAGGTCCGTTCATAATGGAATAATTTATCGAGCAGGCCTGGGTCGAATGGATCTCCGATCGAGTGCGTGGGATCGACGGGAATATCGATCGTGATTTTCGCTTTTTGCTTTCCGCCAACAACGATGCGCCCTCCGTGATGATGGACGATAAAAAAACAGACCGCCAAATCCAAACCCAGCGAATCGCCTGCTTCTACGATCGAGGAGAACGGAGCAAAAAAGCGAACCCTCTGCTCCGACGTCCACCCTGGGAGGCCATCGGACAAAAGGATGCGGATCATATTAACGCCGCGCTCGTCGGTGGTTTCTCGAGCTTCAATCGTGATAGGCGAATTGTTTTCCGCCACGGCGAGAAGATTTGAAGTCAGAATGGTAAACAGTCTTAGCATCTGCTTCGGATTAACCTTCAAGGGAGGAATTGCAGGATCGATCCTGAGCGAAACAACCGACGACGCAGCCAACGAAGGATTCTTGTCCAGGGAAGACAGCAACAATTGCAGCGACAAAGGGTCTGGCGAGACGTTCGAAGCCGCTTCAGCTAATTCCGCCATCGCGGAGGCGATGCGTGAAACATGTTTGCCGGATTGAAAGATCCGCTGTTCGAGGGTTTTTCCGATCCCGCTCTGGCCCGACCCGTGGACGGGAGGCTCCAGTGAAGCCTGCGGAACCGCGCCGACAAAGGCGGTTGCCGCTCTCAACGCGTTGCGAAAGCGCGATTGGAGACCCGCAGCCAGAACGCCGAGATTTTTGGTGCGATCACTCAGGACTATTTGCTGCAAGACCGACAACTTTTCGCGAAGTAGTTGATCTCGTTCCGTCAGGAGTTCGAAAAATTGCAACGCTCGAAGCAGATTGACCCGCAAATCGGCCACGTCCCACGGTTTGCTAATGTATCTGTAGATGGCTCCCTCGTTCACCCCAGCGACCGCGCTTTCGACATCCGAATACGCCGTCACGAGAATTCGGATAATGTGCGGATACCTCTCACGAACCCTTGCGAGCAGTTCAACACCCGACTGCCCTGGCATTTTCTGGTCGCTCAGCACCACTCCGATTTCGGCATGGTGCTCTTCAATAATCGCCCAGCCTTCCGCGGCACTCGACGCTGTGAAAATAGTAAAATCTCCTGAGAAGCCTTTTTCAAAATATTTCAACGCCAGAAACTCATCGTCCACATAAAGAATGCTGAATTGATTTAGCTTGCTCATATTAAGGGTTAAGTACTCCTGTTCGCCCTGCTTTAGCAAGGAGTCGTTTTCTGCGACACTTCCCGCATTCATCTGCCATTCGCGATGGGAATTGTGCTTCGGTGTGACTTGAAGCCAACGAAGAATCGCCGGCATGAATCGAAGCCTGGCAAGCTCGCTCCGGAAAGTTGACGGGATAAACTTAATCTTTTTCAGTGCCGTCCATTCGAGATTTCAGTACACAGTGGAAGCCATTGTTTCCGTAATCGTTCGCAGCCTGTTGTATGAATGCATTCAGTGCGCCGTCCACACTCGTGGAATTACTTCGCTGGAGGGCGAGCCACCAACCTGATGAGACGGTTTACACTTTCCTGACCGATGGAGAATCCGAGGAAGTCCATCTGACGTACGGCGAATTAGATCGGAAAGCCCGCATCATCGCCGCAAGACTCGAGTCCATGGCACCCGCAGGGGAGCGGGCGCTGCTTTTGTATCAGCCCGGACTTGAGTGCATCTGTGCTTTCTTCGGCTGCCTCTATGCAGGCATCATCGCCGTCCCGGCCTACCCGCCCCGGAATTCGCGCAACGTGCCGCGAATACAGCTTATCGCTGGCGACGCCGAAGCGAAATTTTGCCTCACCAACTCCAGCGTTCTCGCTCGCGCGAAAGAACTTTTTGGAGTCGTCCCCGGGCTGGAACAAATGGTCTGGATCGCCACCGACCAATTGACCGGGGAACCGCCGCATCCGTGGGAACCTGCCGATGCAAACTCAGAAACGCTCGCTTACTTGCAATACACCTCGGGCTCCACCAGCGCGCCCAAAGGCGTGATGATCAGCCACGGCAACCTGCTGCATAACCTCCGGTTTCTGTGCGAGGGACGTGGTCATACGAAGATTGTTTCCTGGCTTCCATTCTTTCATGACATGGGATTGATTTACGGTGTCCTGCAAAGCTTGTATGGAGGCTTTCCTTCTATTCTTCTGGCTCCTGCTTCGTTTCTGCAACGCCCTTTCCGCTGGCTCCATGCGATCTCAAAGCACGCTGCCAGCACCGCCATTGCGCCTAATTTCGCTTATGAACTTTGCGTCCAGAAAGTCTCGGAAGACGAGAAGAAGCTGTTGGATTTGTCGCGCTGGACCATGGCTTTGAACGCTGCGGAACCGGTCCGAATCGAAACTTTGGAGCGATTTGCAGTCGCTTTCGCACCGTGTGGTTTTCGCCCTGAGTTTTTCAAGCCAGCCTACGGCCTGGCAGAAGCGACGTTGGGAGTTTCCATCGAGTCGAAGTTGAAACTTTACTGCCGCAAAGCCATGGACAAAGACGCTTTCGAAGAGCATCGCTTCATCGAAGCGTTGCCGGAAACGAAGGAGACGCGGTATCTCATCGGTTGCGGCCAAGGCGCGTCCGACCAAAAGATCGTCATCGTCAATCCGGAGACGCTCGAACGCTGTGCGCCTCAAAGAGTCGGCGAAATATGGCTCTCGAGCCCGAGCGTAGCAAAGGGCTATTGGAAAAACTCACTGGAAACAAAGGAGATTTTCGAGGCTTTTATCTCGAATACGAATGAAGGCCCGTTCCTGAGGACCGGCGATCTCGGTTATTTCGACGATGACGAATTGTTCGTTACCGGACGGCTGAAAGATTTGATAATCATTCGAGGCGCCAACCATTATCCACAAGATATTGAGCTGACTGTCCAAAGAGCCCATCCCGCTCTTCAGCCAGACGCCGGAGCTGCCTTCTCCATCGACCTCGCGGGAGAAGAACGGCTTGTCGTGGTTCAGGAATTGGTCCGGCATTACAAGGTTGATTTGGACAAGGTCATCTTTGCTATCCGCGAAGCTGTCGCCGAAACCCACGGAGTCCAGCTCTTCGGGCTTCAGTTGATCAAACCCCACAACGTTCCGAAAACTTCGAGCGGCAAAATCCAACGGCACGCCGCTCGCAAATTGTTTCTGGACGGCGGCTTCGACGTGGAGCGTGCGTGGCGCGCTGAACTCGACCAGAAAAACAAATCCGAACCACCGCGGCTCGAGTCAACGGATAACCTTGAGCTCGCTCGATCTTTGGAGACCTGGCTGGTTTGTCGGTTGTCGAACCTGCTCCAGATACCGCCTGATGAGATTGATGTTCGCCAGCCGTTTTCACGCTACGGATTGGACTCCCTTGCGGCAGTGAGCTTGGCTGGCGAACTGGAGAACAAGCTTGGGCGATCACTCGCCTCATCCTTGCTTTTTGATTACCCGTCGATCGAGGCCCTGGTTCGCCATCTGGAAACTCCCGCTAATCCGCCTTCCGCATCTGGATGTGTCGAAAAAGTTTCCCCCAGTGAACCGATCGCCATTATCGGCTTGGGATGTAAATTTCCTGGCGCGCAGAATCCGGAGGAATTCTGGGAACTCCTTCGCAACGCTGTCGATGCCATTACTGAAGTGCCGGGGGATCGCTGGGACATCGATGCGCTCTACGACTCGAAGCCGGGGAGCTCAGGCAAAATGAGCACGCGCTGGGGTGGCTTTGTAAAGGAGGTGGATAAATTTGACGCCGACTTTTTTGAAATCTCTCCGCGAGAAGCGATGCAGATGGACCCACAACAGCGTCTTCTCATGGAAGTGGCTTGGGAAGCGCTCGAGGACGCAGCCATCCCGCCGCCTCAACTTTCCGGCACCATGACCGGCGTTTTTATCGGCGTTAGCACCTTCGACTATTCGCTCCTTCAGTTCGGAGAACCTTCTGAGATTGACGCCTACGGAGGCACTGGCCTGGCGCATAGCGTGGCGGCAAATCGCATCTCGTATTTTCTCAACTTGCGCGGGCCGAGCATGGCGGTGGACACAGCTTGCTCCTCTTCCTTGGTGGCAATCCACCAGGCTTGCGAAAGCTTGCGGCGGCTCGAGTGCGATCTTGCCTTGGCGGGTGGGGTGAACCTGATACTCCGCCCGGAATTGACGATCGCTCTATCGCACGCCCGCATGATGGCCGGGGATGGCCGGTGCAAGACATTCGATAGCCGCGCGGATGGCTATGTCCGATCGGAAGGCTGCGGCGTCATCGTCCTAAAGCGACTCTCCGATGCTGTCCGGGACGGTGATACGGTTTCAGCTTTGATCCGAGGTTCAGCCGTCAACCAGGACGGACGGAGCAACGGACTGACTGCCCCGAACGGGCCGGCGCAGGAGGCTGTCATTCGAAAGGCTCTCGAACAAGCTCGCGTCAGGCCCGAGGAGATTTCTTTTGTGGAATGCCATGGCACTGGAACTTCGCTCGGTGATCCGCAAGAGGTGGAAGCGCTCAACAATGTGCTCGGGCCGGGCCGACAGAACCATCAGAAGTGCTGGATCGGATCAGTCAAAACTAACATCGGCCACCTCGAAGCCGCCGCAGGCATCGCAGGCGTTATCAAAGTGATGCTCTCGCTAAAACACCGACAGATTCCGGCGCACCTGCATTTTAAAAACATCAATCCCCTCATCCCGTTAGCGAACACGCCGTTTGCAATTCCAGTCCGATCCGAAGCATGGAAGTCCGAAAGTCCTCGGCTCGCCGGGGTGAGCTCTTTCGGTTTTGGAGGAACGAATGCCCATCTCATTCTTGAACAAGGGCCGGAACCCCAATTTGTCCAAAGCGCGATCCGACGTCCGCTGCACGTGTTAACGCTGTCCGCCAAGAACGCCAAAGCCTTGCAAGCGCATGCCGGTGCGTTGGTAAAGCACCTTGCTGCTCCGCGCAGCGCGTCCCTGGAAAACCTTTGCTTCACCGCAGCGACGGGACGTTTTCATTTTGGGCACCGTCTCGCCGTAGTGGCCGAGTCTCTTGCCGAGGTGCGCGAACGGTTGTCTCTGTTCGGGCCCGAGCCAAAAGCCGAAGGTGTCTATGTCGGGCAAATTAAGGGAAACACTCGTCCGCAAATCGCTTTCCTCTTTACGGGTCAAGGATCGCAATATGTCGGAATGGGACGAACCCTTTACGAGACGCAGCCGGTCTTTCGACGCGTTCTCGATCAGTGCGACGAAATCCTCTGCCCGCATCTGGATCGCTCCCTTTTGTCGGTGATGTTCCCAAAGGCCGGCGACGCTTCGCCTCTCAACGAAACAGTTTATGCGCAGCCCGCTTTGTTTTCACTCGAATACGCTTTGGCGGAACTTTGGCGATCCTGGGGAATCACGCCGGACGCGGTGTTGGGCCACAGCGTCGGCGAATATGTTGCGGCCTGCGTGGCCGGCGTGTTCGATCTCGAATCCGGACTACGGCTGGTGGCGATGCGAGCCCGGTTGATGGACGCGCTGCCGCGCGACGGCCAAATGGCGGTGGTATTCGCGGGTCTGGAGGTTGTGAGCAAAGCGATTACAGGCTTTGCTGGTGAAGCGGCCATCGCCGCCGTGAATGGTCCCGCGATTACGGTGATCTCCGGGAGGCGGGAGGCGATTGCTGAGATACTATCGACTTTGAAGGCGGAGAAGATCGGCCACGAAGTGTTGACCGTTTCTCACGCATTTCACTCCCCTTTGATGGAGCCGATTCTCAAAGATTTCGACCACGCTTCCCGGACAATCCGTTATCGCTCGCCGCGCATTCCGCTTATCTCCAATGTGACAGGAGACCGGATGCTGGCGGATGCTGCGCCCGACGCCGCCTACTGGACGCGACATATCCGGCAGCCGGTCCTCTTTGAGCGTGGGATCACGACGCTGCTGCAGGCCAATTTCACCCACTTCCTGGAATGCGATCCTCAGCCAACACTGCTCGCCATGGGCAAGCGTTGCGCGGCAACTTGCGACAAACAATCAGAGACTCTCTTCTGGTTGCCTTCGCTCAGGAAACGCGGCGATGACTGGCGCACACTATTGGAGAGTGTCGGTCGCCTTTACGTTTCGGGAGCCTCGATTGATTGGAAGGGCTTCGACCTTGGCCACGGGCGAAAGCTCGTTTCATTCCCGACCTATCCTTTTCAAAGGGAGCGATTTTGGGTGAACGTTCGTGTGACCTCCGCGCAACCGACGCCTTCCCTCATCGCGGCTTTTCCCTCTCCGAAAGACGTCAGCAGAGCGCGAGCCGCTGCTATCCTTTGGAACAATATTGTCGAGGCCGGTCGGAAACGAGCTGCCGCCGGTCCCGTCGGTTCAACATTCGAAAAGGAGAAAGAGAAAGTTGAATCGCTGAACAATCTCAGCGAATCCCTTCTGGTTCGATCTCTCAAGAGATTGGGCGTGTCCGCCGCAAAGGATGAGAACTCCTTGGAAAAGATTGGCAATTCACCCATTCAAAAGTGCTACCTCAAAGCCGTCGCCGGGTGGCTGAGGCATTTGTCGATCAGGGACCATCAGACGCTTACCAATTCGACAGAACTTTGGGAAAAGGTGGCTGATCTTTGGCGGGACGAAATTTATCTGCCTCAACTGGTCCGACATTGCGGCCAGAACCTGGCCGATGTTCTCAGCGGCGAAATCGATCCGCTCACTTTAGTTTTTCACAAAGGATCGAGTGAGATCATGGAGAAGATTTACTCGGAGTCGAGTCTGGCTCGGTATTGCAACGGCATTCTGAAAGATCTTGTCGAAGCGACGATCCGGTCCACGGATCAGAACAAACAGATCCGGATTCTCGAGATCGGCGCGGGAACGGGAGCGACCACGCGCTTTCTATTGCCCGTGCTCCCTCCATCCACGACGAGCTATACATTCACCGACTTAGGACCTGGCTTTCTGCAACAGGCGAGAGAAAAATTTGCCGCCTTTCCATTCGTTGAATATCAGTTGCTGAACATTGAAAAGGAACCGAAGGATCAGGGGTTTGCCTCGCACAGTTTTGACGTGGTGATCGCGGCGAATGTTCTACATGCCACCGCCAGTTTGGCCCCTACTCTCGACCATGTGCGAACCTTGCTAGCGCCCGGTGGTCTCCTTTTTTTATGGGAAGCGACGCAAGAACAAACCTGGATGGATATTTCCTTTTCTCCTTTGGAAGGGTGGCAACGGTTTGAAGATCATCACTTGCGGCCGGATCAGCCGTTGCTCTCGCCCGAAAAATGGAACGAGATTTTGGGATCACATTTTGAAACGATCGAAGTATTCCCTCCAGTAGGAAGCGAAGGAGCAGCCTTGGGTCAAACCGTTATCGCGGCCAAAGTGAAGTCCTCGGCCAGACCAAACAGCGAAGTGACACCCCCTGGCGACGCTGCCGATCCGGGCGACCCATCGCAGATAGGCAATCTGCTTTATGAAGTGCGCTGGATTCGAAAGGAATTGGCTTCCAGTGAGAATCAAACACGAACAGCGCCCGAGACATGGCTGATTTTCGCAGATGCTGGCGGGCTTGGACCAAAGCTCGGTGAGCTATTTGTGAAACGAGGAGACCGCGCCATTGTTGTTTGGCCTGGGCAAACTTTTGAAAGTTTAAATGAGGGCCATTGGCGTCTTGATCTCTCAAGCCCAGACCAAGTTGATCGGTTCTTTCGTGAGACTCGTCTTCTTGAACCCGAATCGCGTTTGCGCGGCGTGCTCTATTTATGGAGCCTCGATTTCAAAGCATCAGCCGACTCCGATTTCATTGATCCGTCAGAATGTTTTGGCTGTGACAAAGTCATCGGGCTTCTGCAGAAGATGGTGATTCACCACTTTGCCGAGGGCGAGTTTCCTCGTCTCTGGCTGATCACGCGTGGAGCGCAACGGGTGATCGAGGCGGCAAACAAAGGCTTGGCCGTCGCTCAATCGGTGCTATGGGGTCTTGGTCGCAGCATCGCCGTCGAACATCCTCCGTTCTGGGGCGGGTTGATTGATTTGGATCCGAATGCGCCAGCAGGTGAAACCGAGATCCTTTCGCAAGCTCTGTCGGCGAATGATCGGGAAGATCAATTGGCCTTTCGCGATGGGTGGCGATATGTCTGCCGCCTCGTCCGTCATCATGTTTCACCGGTTCCAGTCAGCTCGAAATCATTTTCGGCCGACGCCACTTATCTGATTACGGGTGGCCTCGGCGGAATTGGCCTTCAAGTAGCCAGGTGGCTGGCGGAACGAGGCGCTCGTAGGCTGCTGCTTCTGAGCCGCAGCGGACTTCCAGCTCGTTCTGATTGGCAACACCGCCGGAAAACAGATCAGGCTTTAGCACATAAAATCAATGCTGTGCTGGAGTTGGAATCTCTCGGAGCCAGCGTGCAGGTCGAATCCATCAATGTCGCAAACGAACACGAGGTCGGAGCGTTTCTGAAGAAATTTCAGGACGAACTATGGCCGCCGATCCGCGGAGTTTTTCACACAGCCGGCATTATTGAAGACCTTGCTTTGACGCACTTGGATCGAGAAAAATTGTCGAGAGTCTTCCAGCCTAAGATCGTTGGAGCATCTTTGCTTTTGAAACACCTCCCGACCGGCTCGCTTGATTTTGTCATTTTCTTTTCCTCGGCGGCGGCCCTCCTCGGGGCTCGAGAATGCGCAGGCTACACTGCCGCCAATGCGTTTCTGGATGCGTTGGCCAGCCAGCTGCGGGCGCAGCGAGTGCCCGCTTGCAGCATTAACTGGGGGGCTTGGGATCGGGTCGGCATGGCTGGCTTAGGTGACCGTGGACAGCGGCTGTCGGCACAAGGCATTTTGAGTATTTCGCCCAGACAAGCCTTGATGGGTTTCGAGTATGCCCTCAGCCAACAGGCTACTCAACTCGCTATCCTGTCGGCGGATTGGAATCATTACTTCCAGCAGAATGTCCGAGCGACCGTCAGCAACTTTCTGTCGCAAATCACTGAATCAAATCTCGATCAAGAGTCTTCGCTCGACTGGAATGTAGGAGGACTGCCAACCCCTGAGGCCAAGCTTTCAGGCAGCTCCGAAGAGCGGAGCGCGCGGAGCGTCGATTTAATCAGAAAATTTCTCGGTGAAGTTTTAAAAAGAGATCCCGCCAGCTTGGATTCTAACCGGCCGTTGAATACTTTGGGGCTCGACTCAATTATGGCAGTTCAAATCAAGAGCGAGCTTGAGTTGCATTTGGGAGTCTCGATTTCCGTGCGCGAAATCGCAGAGAGCACTATCATGGAATTGGCCGGGCGTGTTGCAACCGCGATCACCACAACTTGAGAGATTTCTGGTCTCAAGAAACTTTTTTGAGGCTGGCCGACGTTTGCCCGCCGAGGGGCAGTTTTACTGTAAACTCAGTGAACTTGCCCAACTCGCTCTTGACCGATATTTCTCCGTGGTGCTGCTTCACAATCGTGTGACTGATGCTGAGCCCGAGACCTATTCCTTGGCCGACGGACTTGGTGGTAAAAAACGGATCGAAAAGTTTGGGCAAATTTTCCTTCGGAATGCCCATTCCATTATCCCGCACGGTCATGATGAAATGATTGTCGTCGAGCTCCATCCGGATGATTATTTGACGATCCTTGTTGGTCAGAGCGTTTTCCGTCGTGGCTTGAAAGGCATTTTGTAACAAATTCACGAGCAGTTGCACCAACTGGTTTTCGTTGCCATAAACATCAACGTTCTCCGCGATGCTCTCTTCCAGGCTGATGTCATTTGTGATCTCTTGAGCGAGCAGCCGTTTGCTTGTGCGAACAAGTTTTTTAGGATCGCATTCACTCATGGCCACCGAGGTGCCCCCGTAGGCGAAGCCTTGTAGATCGGCAATGATGTCCCGAACCCGTTTGAGCCCACCTTGAATGTCATCGATCGCTTCCTTCGCATCGGGAGAGGCATTTGGCACAGCGCTCCTGAGGAAGTGAATGGCCGTCACCATGAAGTTTATTGGGTTGTTGATTTCGTGCATGATGCCTGCCGAAAGATTGCCCAACGCGGAAAGCCGCTCAGATTGGATGAGTTGCACTTCAGCGGCTTTCAATTGTTTGAGGGTCGATTCCAGCACTTGATTTTGGTTCTGGAGTTCCCGTTCGAGTTGCGCGGTCAATAGCAAGTTGGCCAACCGCGTTTTTAATTCGACTAGGCTGAACGGCTTGGTCAGAAAATCGTCAGCACCAGCCTCCAGCGCCAACAGTTTCGTGCGATCGTCGGTCCGCGCCGTCAACAGGACGATCTTCGACGGAAGAAGCGTTGGAGACGCCTTCAGTTTTCTGCAAAGCGCGATGCCGTCCATTTTTGGGAGCATCATGTCGGCTAGAATGAGCTTGGGCTGGTGCTCCTCGGCCATTTCATAACCGGCTTGGCCATCGGATGCGAGAACGACATTGTAGGTCTCCTTCAATTCCATCTCCAGAAATCGCTGCATGGCCGCTTCATCCTCCACCAAAAGCAGCGTATGCCTGCGGCTGCTCTTCGCCTGCTCGGCCGCCGGAGAAACTGAAACGGAGCTGATCTCTTCGTGATAATGCTGGGCCTTTTTGAAGAGGTCAGCCATCCACTCATCTTCGCGCTTGTCCGTTAATCGCGGGGAGAGGGAGCCTTCGTAACGAGGAAGGCGAACCGTGAAAGTTGAACCTGATCCCTTGGTGCTTTTTACCGAGACAGTTCCCTGGTGAAGTTCGACGAGCTCTTTGACGAGAGCCAGACCAATGCCGCTGCCTTGGCGAGTGCGCGTGGCAGATCCATCTTCCTGCCAAAACCGGGTGAAGACGGAGCTTAACTTATCTACCGCGATGCCGATCCCGGTATCTTGAACCTCTACCACAACCGTTCTGTTCTCCCGACGGGCGAGCAATCGGATTTGGCCGCCCGCGGGAGTAAATTTGATGGCATTGAAAAGCAGGTTGATAAAGATTTTTTCGAGACGGTCTTTATCGGCTGGAACGGTTAAAGCGTCGGCCTCTTCAATGTGGGTTGCGAGAGAGACGTTCGCTCTTTCCGCCGCTCCGCGCATGGAACTGACCAACCCGGGCAACAACTCCTTCAAATCGACAGGTTCCAAACTCAAAGCGAGACCGTGTTCTTCAAGCTTCACCAAATCCAAAAGATCGTTGATGAGGGAAAGCAACTTCAGAGCGTTGCCGTACATGGTGTCGAGCGTTTGCTGCGCTTTCGGCTCGATTTGGGGCAAGGTGGCTCGCAACTGATCCATCGGCGATAGGATCAAAGTCAGCGGGGTGCGCAGCTCATGAGAGATGTTGGCGAAGAATTGACCTTTGGCTCGGTCCAATTCCGCCAGTTTTTGGTAGGAGGCTTCGAGTTCCCTTTTCTTCTGATCCAAGTCAAAACGTAATTTGAATTCCCGGAACCTGAATCCTTCGGCGACATGGCTGCACGCCAGGCCGATCACCGGAAAGATCACCATGAAAAACGCATTGCCGACGGCTGTGGCGACGGCGTGAGGCGGTTCCTTGAGCCAACTCACCAGGCAGGCTGCCGCATACATCACCCACGTCATGATGCAGGCGGCAGAACACTCGCGAAAGGTCCACGGCAGAAGTAAACAAGCTCCCATGAAAACCAAAATGTTCCCGATGTAATAAGGCGAAACAATTCCATTGGATGCACCCATCATGAAGCAGATGTGCCCAATCGGCAGCGCCATCCAGAGCAAGCCAAGCAGCTTGGGATGCTTCCGGCTGACCGGGGAGTAAAGCAACAGGAGCAAACCGCCCAAGAGAAACTCCGCCACCAATCGACTAATCAGAAACAAGCTGAAGTGGTCCGGATAAATGAAGTGATCCAGCACCACACCGGAAGGAATGGTGGCGATGGCAATGAGGCATAATGTCTTGGTGCGCCTGATCCATAAATCAGAGAGGTAAGTGTTATACTCGTGTTCTAGGGAAGCATCGGTGATCTGGCCTGCCTCGCTCATACCGATCAGGGGTTCTTTCTGATATTGAGGAAAATGTTGACTCCGGTCTGGTCGGCGATGATCTCATGTTCGCCATCCGATGTGCTCAAGCTTTCCAATTCTCGTTCCGAGCGATGGATCACATTCCACTCCAGCAAATACTCCATGAGATGCCGTTGCGGGTTGCAGGGATGAATGTTGGTCACGCAGAGCAGGCCGCCCGGCACTAGCCAATCATGAAAGAGGGCGATGAGCCGTCGGCAAACCGAGTCGGTCAGGTAATCGAAGAGGCCTGCGCAATAGACGAAGTCGTAGCGCTTTTGGTCCACGTTCCTTTCTTTGGCGCCGGCAATGGATTCACGCAGCAGCTCGTCGATCGATTTTTCCACGAACTCCAGTTCAATTTTGGAGTCAGAAATCCGCTTTTGCTCCAAAGCCGCCGTTCGGGCGTAGTCGAGCGCTTCTTTGCTGAAATCCATTAGGGTCATCTGGCAAAGGTCAGAAGTCCGTGAGGAGGCGATGAAATCCCTGACTTCTCTGGCTGGTCCGCAGCCTATGTTTAGCACGGTCAAGCGACGGTGGCTCTTCTGCGCACGCCCGGCTTCTTGCTCGAGCAAACGCTTCAAAATGATAACACGATTGCGGTGAGCTTCCGCTGGCGCGGACTCGAGCAGCAGCTTATTCACGGCTTTTGCGAAAAGGGTCCTTCCTTCGTAAGGGCGATCCAAAATCATATTGATCATCTCGTAATCGCCCGCATAACCCAGCGGTTTGGTGAAGGTCCGATGGACAAAAGGGGCGCAGAGCGTGAGCGGATGGATATCGCGCCGAAGATAGGCTTTGTGGATGGCGGCTTGGTCGGGAGGAATTTTCTCGGCCAAGCACTCCAGCTTTGTCATAAACTCGGCGGCGATGGGCCGGAGGGGATCGATCACTCGTTCAACCAGATCCAGATTGAATTCCTCGGAAACCTCACGAGAAGACTGGGTGACGGAGATTTCCACTTGCTTCAGCCATAGGCTGAGCTCCGACAGAAAACCTTGGAAATCGCTCGTCAGAATCTTGAACTCCGGAAGGATATCGTTATTGGTTTTCCAATCCGAAACGAACCGCTTCACCTCTCCGCGAATCAGGTCCTTATTCAGCAAAATGGAAAGGACATCCACGTCGATCCACGCATCGACGAGCGTCACTTCGCAGACCAGCATGATGCCTGTGTTGGCCAGGCTGCTGACGACACTGCGCCCTGCGTAAAGCGTCCGTTCTCCAATGACAATCCGGAATTCGTTCAGAACTTCGCTGAGTTGGAGGATGCTGAAAGGGTTATAGACCTCAAAAATGGCGTTGTGATTGCTGAAGTGCATGAGAGATCCACGCACCGACACTCCCTGGCTATTGCGGCATACGATGAAGCTGTCTTTACGCCCCGACAGCAACGGTAGAACTTTATTTTCCATCTTCGATGTCTGGATGTGGCAAAGCCTAACGCAATGCAAAAAAAGTGAATGGATACGACCACACGCCGGAAGCCGGCATATTCACCTCGCCAAAACGCCCATACTGTTACTAAACGAAAAGACAGGGCTTGGACAAGTTTTTAAACTCGGTGGCCTCGCGGCTTTAGCTCTGCTCGTGCAAGGGTTTCATGACGCGGCGCGCTGGAGATCGGGAGGTTTTTTCTGGCAAATCCTCGCCCATTGTCATAAAAGAAATCATTCACCAGTTTTCTTATGAAGAGACTCCATTACTCACACGTGTTCGGTCTGTTTTTAATCACCTTTTCGCCCTGGCTTGTGCATGGTGTTGGCTTCCGCTTGCCGAATCAGGATCCTGTCGCCATCGCCCGAGGGAACGCTTTTGCAGCCACGGCTGATAATCCTTCGGCCATTTACTATAACCCGGCCGGCATCACTCGCCTCGAAGGTCAGAATATGCAACTCGGCTTGTACGCGATTGCCGCCCAATCGAGTTATCGGAGTCCCCGGGGAGAACGCTCTGAAACCAAGTTTGAAGTCCAAGGCGCTCCTCAGCTCTATTATGTCTTCTCGCCAAAAGAAAAGCCGTTTTCCTTCGGATTGGGCCTGTATTCGCCTTATGGTCTCGGTTTGGAGTGGCCTGAAGACAGCGGCTTTCGAACTCTAACACTGGAAGGCAGGCTCGCTTATGTAAGCCTTAATCCCGTGGTTGCATGGGAAATTCATCCCACCTTATCGCTGGCGGTGGGTCCAACAGTGAATGTGGGCAGAGTCCGCTTCCGGCGCGGGCTCCTAGCGCCCGGAGATTCCTTTTTGTTCAAGGGAGATGGCGCCGACATAGGCTTTAACGCCGGACTCTTGTGGCAACCTCACGAGCAATGGTCGTTCGGGCTGAGCTATCGCAGCGCCACGGACATTAATTTCAAAGATGAATCGAAAGCCCAACCGTACACTCCGGCTGAAGATACTTCCGCTCGAATGGATTTTCCTCAATTTGTCATCAGCGGAATTTCCTATCGACCAACGAAAGATTGGAACATTGAAGTCGATGTCGATTGGTGCGACTGGGATGCGCTCAACACAGTCACTTTCAAGAAACTCTCCGGGAACTCCGATTTCCCGCTAAACTTCACATCAAGCTTCATGTACAGCCTCGGAATCACTCGGTATTTGAACCATGGCTACTTCGTCAGCGGCGGATACTTCTTCAGTGAGAATTCTGCGCCCGATAAAAACTTTAATCCCTCCGTGCCGGATACGGATCAACATAGCTTCAGCGTCGGCGTAGGCAAACAGGCGCAACACTGGAGTTGGGCTGTGACCTATCAGTTGCTCACGGGGTCGTGGCGAACCGTGCGCGATAACCAATCGACCTCCCTCATCGGCGAATCCGCGGATGGCCAATACAAATTCTTCAACAACGCCGTCAATTTCTCGGTGGGCTATCGGTTCTAGCCCGGATTTTCTACACCTTCAACGACGTGCGTAGTAAGCGAAGCGTGCGTCACCTCGAGCAAAAGGACGGCTCCAGGCATGGGATTGCGCGATGATGGGAAAAGGACCAAGCAACCGCTTACCGTGTGATTTCTTCGGAAACGATCCAAGCGGACTATTACTCAGGTCCTTCAGCATCCGCAGCTACCTCGGCGCCGCCGTCCCGCAGAGCGAGCGTCCCTTTGGGAGTCAGCACCTCGTATTTTGAGCGGGCGGTGAGTTTGCGGACGTTGGCCAAGATGCGACCCTTTTCCAGGTTCAACAGAGTTTCGCTAATTGTTTCAAAACCATCCTTCCGGAAGTTTAACTTGGTCAGGCCCAGCGTGCTCCCCGGGGTCATGCGGACGACTGGTCCATTGTCGCCCAAAAATAAATCCACCTGTGAATCATCTCCAGTGCGAACGGTGCTGCCGGACGGAAGGGTTTGTCCCACGCGAAGCTTCTTCCAGTTGCGTTCGCCGATGTAAAAATCAGCAACACCGCGCACCGCACGGACCACCGCCTTACCGCGCTGAAAGTCTTGCGCGGGCAGGGCCGCGGCTGGTTTGGAAGAGAGCTTGAGATTGAATTGAACCCGCTCAAAAGCGAGCGGATTAAAAGTCACTTTTCCGAAGTTCGGGCTGCTTCCCACCACTTCCTGTTCGGTCCATTTTTCCAAATGCAACGAGACGCTTCCGCCGTTCCTGAAGGTGGCCCGCATATCCACTGTTCCCTCGTCGGCGCGGCCGGCGCGCTGTGCCGCCATCTCCAAAAGCTTCACCCGATTCAATGGGATGTCGAGGGCCGTCCCTCCTGTGGGGCTAAACGTCAACTTCCCATCGCGGATGGTCTGCAGAAGACCAACCACCTTGTCGCCGTTCTGCAACTTGACTATATCTTCCTTGCTGTTCGGCGTCGGAGAAGGCTTCTCTTCGAACTGGCCGTTCCAATCCGAGATACGCAGGTTGCTAAGTTTGATTGCTCCTTGCCCCTGATGCACGATACGCATCCCCGTTCCTTTGCCGACAAATTCTTCGGTGTCGATCCATTCCTTGACCAGAACACCATCGACCAATAAAGCGATGGCTCGCTTCGGTTTGTTGACCCGTATGTCCATGTGAATTTTATTCTTCTGACTGAAAGCCTGAACCGACGCCTGGCCAAGGTAGCGCAACGGATCATTCTTCGTGACAGGCAAAAGATTGGCCGTGTAGTTATTGAGTTGAAGGCTGTAGAACCCGCCGAAATCGGGCCCCGTTTCCTTAGACTGAAGATTGACCGGGTGCATGTAATCGGTGTAAAGGGCGATCGCCAAGTAGAGCATGCCCTTCCAGGTAATGTCGCATTCGATCTTGGCAATATCCGGAAGCTTGAGGTCGCGGGCAATCGACGCTGAACGCGTGGCATAAAAGGCGCCGCTCTTGTATTTCCACTCGCCACCATTCGGGACCGCGATCGTCACCTGTCCCATGGTCCAGCCTTCTAATCCAGTGGGGCCCGCGAACCGCAAAGGCCCTTCTTCAAGCTGCGGAATGATAAACTGCACTAGCTTCCGTGGAATCTCGATTTTCCCAGCATACCAGGTTTCCAAAATAATTTTTTCGGTGTCGCCAAAAACGAGATCGCCCGCAAGTTCATCCTGGTTGATCAATCGCACCTGACAGGGAGTTGCCGCTTTGAACTTGGGCTGCTCACGATAACCGAATTGGATTTCTGACACTGTCTCTGGCTTGAATGCGATCGGCTGCAGCGTGTCTGGATGCTGCCATAAAATAGCGTCGGCTGGATCGATCGATTGCAAATTGCCGTACAACAGATCGCCGTTGCGGAACGAAAGCGCATCTCTCGAATTCGGCTTCTGGGATGGACCTTTCGAGGCTCCGGAGCCGGTTTCCTTTGGCGCCTTGATTGGAGCCGGATCGATCCGGTCCTGCCCAAAAGAAAGCAGAGATGCCAACCCCACTGTGGCGACAGCGAAACTCAATCGGCTAGGGATTTGGTTCCAGTTACTCATCCAATTCCCATATCTCTTCACGCCCGAGCTCCAGATCATCGGAATCCGTTCTTGACCGGGTAGCATTAAATTGGATCTGGCGGATCGATTGTGGATTGAGCGCCATTTGGCCAAAGTTGACGCTTTTTCCTAAAACTTGCTCAGCGCCCCATTTCTCGAGGTGAAAGGAGACCGTCCCGCCGCCGGCGACATGCGCTCGAATTTCCCAGGGGATTTGTACGGGCGCATTCGTCTCGGGCTGTTCGAAAACAATCTGCGTCACTCGTTGCATCGGTATATCAAGTGTTGTCTGCGAAACAGCAAAGGTCAATTTGCCGTCGCGAATGCTCTGCAAATTCCCAACGACCTTATCGCGGTTCGCCAAAAAAACCAGATCATCCTTGGCCGGCGCATTCGTCATACTGCGAGGCTCAAATGCGCCGTCCCATTCGGACACTTTCATATTGCTGATCTTGATGGCGGGCCCCTCCATTTGCGACGAAAAGACGATCCCCGATCCTTTGGCGGCGAAACCGGCCTGGTCTTTCCAACGGCTGACCACGACTCCATCTGTCAACACCGTGATCGTTGCCTCCTCTTTATTAGACCGAATTTCCAGCCGCATCTTATTCTTTTTGAGCATATCGGGGATTTGAACTTGTGGACCCAGGCTCATCACTCCCGCACCCGATTGCACCCGCTGCAAATTCATGTAACCCGGGGCCAAATGAAACATGTAGCAACTGGTGCTGTAATCGAAGCGCTCGATCGACTCCGCATAAAGAATGAAGCTCAGGCTGAAGTGCCCGCTCCAAGAGAGATCAAATTCGACACTTGAAGAACCGGTTAACTTCAGGTCGCGCCCCAGGATGCCAACGCTGTTGGCAACAAAGGAGCCGTCTCGATACTGCCAGCCTTTCGGCCCCTTTTCGAGTTTCCAGCCGTCAATGCCGGTCGGGCCTTCGTAAAGAATGGCAAAACCTTTCGAGAAAAAAGTGATCGATTGCAACGCCTTTCTGGGAGCTTCCAAATCGCCCCCGAACCAGGTTTCTAAGTTTAATTTCCCTCCATCGAGCGACTTCAAGCTTCCGAAAACTTCGTCGCCATTGTTGAACTGAAACCAGCAGAGCGGCCCCGCTTGCGTCGCCACCCGCTTGGCATTTTCGAATTTAATCCAAGCGATGTTGTTCGGCTTGAACTTGATGATCTGTCGAGCAGCCGGATAGTCCCACTGAACTCCCTGCTCCGTGTCCATCGCCCGTAAGTATCCGTGCATCGAAGCGCCATCCAAAAATTGAAGCAAGTCCGAGGGTTGCGAAGCGGGAGTCGATGATTGGGGGTTGAGGGCTGCGAGTTGGGCCGCGCTCCCGCTTAACACGATCAGACAGAAAATAGCCGCTGCCAGGCTCGCGACTGCCCGCAGCAGCACAGGCCCCTCGTCCGCAAGCGGAGGGCTTAGACGTGAGGTTGATATCTCGGCGGCGCCGATAACTCCGGAAACACCCGGACGAAACGTCCTCGATTCGATATGGATGAGGGCTCTCGGCGTCAGTTTTCTATCGTTCATAGATCGGCAAGAAACGATAATTTAAGGCCAGCGACAGCAAGGAGGAGGCTGTGGAGAAGGTGGACCCGAACTGGCCATCCCAGTTTCCTTCGGCGTTCTGAGTCGCGCCCAAGGTTTTAACATTTTTCCGGTTCCAACCATTCCATGCCTCGGGCGAGATATGGAAAAAAGCCTGGGAAGCATAATAAAGATAGTACTGCTGGTAATTGGTTTCCGCAGGAGCGTTCTTTAAGAAGTTAGCTGCGGTCTGGAAAGTTTTTGAACTCTTATCTTTCGACAAGGACAGGATGAGGCAGCCGATGGCGGTGCGCGCCGCGTTCGCCGAGGATCCAGGGGTATAGCCGTACCCGCCGTCAGGAGTTTGGCAGGTGGCAAAGAATGCCAACCCCTTTTTGATCGCTGACTCTGGCACCGCTATCCCGGCGTTGCGCGCTGCAAACAAGGCGACCATCTGCGCCCCACTCACTGTCGTGTCAGCATCTTTGCTCTCGGGAGAATAGCGCCACGCGCCAAAAGGATTCTGTGCTTGGGCGTTAAGAATAAGGCTAATCGCCTTTTCCAAAGCTGGGCCTAGCCTGTGGTCATCGACAGCGCCGTAGGCCTCGGCCAACGCCAAAGTGGCAAAACCGTGGTTGTACATCGATCTTCCAATGTAGCCCGTCTGTGAATTCATTTGTTTCAAAATGTAATCCAGGCCGCGCCGAATCGATTGGCTGTAAGGACCAAAATTGGGATCGTCTCCATGAGCCAGCATGCTGACCACGGCGAGACCGACGACGGCCGGCTCGGTTCCGTAGGATCGATCAGGCCAGCTCCCCTCCGGAGTTTGGGTTCGATTCAAAAACTGCAAACCTTTCACGTAAATTTTATCGACTTCCGTGGGAGCAATGTCCGACTTATCGACAAAGAGTTGCTGGCTGAATGATGTGGGAGAACTTGCCAGCGCAATGACGAGAACAAGGGCGCAATGCCAACATTTGCCGCCAGAGTTCTTGAGACGACTCTCTCCGTTCCTTTGACTCCTCATCATCCCCTGTAGCCAATGAAGAGGGGCAGAAATCACGATCGCGATTAAGAGCAGGCTCAAGAAAACGCTGGTTTGAAGCGTCGATCGTTCCGAAGAGGCTCCACTTGAATTAGCGAGACCACCCAGAACGGCGCCCGATGCGAGGAGCATAGTGCTTCCGAGAATCCGTGCCATTGGCTTCAGTCGCCTTCTTTCTCAATCGCATTGAAATACATCTCCAATGCGTCACGAAATTCCACAGGTGAGTTGCCCGTAACACCGCTTGCCTTATTGACATTTCTACCCTCTCCTCCTTTGCCGCGAGCGTCTCCTTCCAACGGATTGGCCGGCCGGTCCGTTGTGCCTCCCGACGTGCTGCGACCGGGATTACGCCCCACAGTCATTCCGGCGCTCTGACCCTGTTCGGGAGCCATCATCTGCATCAGGAACGCCATTTCCTGGCTGGTGCTGCTGGGGCTTTTGGAACTGCTGCTCTGTTGAGCCTGTTCGTTGATCAAATTGATGACATCGGAAGTCAGGGCAATGGCGTCTGTTTGGGCTTTCGCAGTGGCTTCGCCGGTCTGAGGTTTATAGAGCAGCGACTCAGCCTGGCGCATCGGCTCGAAAATATCCTTGAGAGGCTCCACGAGACCCGGCAGCGGGTTTTCTGTTTGGATATCGATCAATTTCTTGAGTAAATTCCGCTGGCTGGAGGACAGCGCCTTCGCGGAATCAGCATACTTGGGTTCGCTTGCCCTTTGGTTTTCCAACAGTTGAGTTCGTTCACGAAGGTTCATCTCACCTTCGCGCAGGCGGAGCAAATCCAGAAGCTCTTTCATCAGCTTATTGGCTAAATCACTGGCGTTGCCCTCGCCGCCACCACCCCCGCCACCAGACGAATCCGGTTTGGGCTCGAGCTTCTCGGCCCATTTCTGAAACCGCTCAGACCAACCCGCCAGGTGCCGCATTGCTTCCATCGAGATGTTCTCCTCAATCAATCCGCGAACTTTATCCAGTTCCTCTCCTGGTTTGGCCTCGGTCATTTCCCGGCTGACTTCCCCATAGTTTTTCTTTTGCGTGCGTTCAAAAAAACGACTGATCTCGCCTTGCAAGATTTGTGATTCAGCCTGGCTTTGGCTTTGATCGGTGGATAGATGAGCATTCGCCTCTCTGTGTTTCGCCGATAGATCCTTGGCCAGAAGACCGATCGTTTCGCGGACATTTTTTTGGAGCTGCGTCTGGATTTCTTTTTCTTCCGAGCCAATCTTGCGCAGACGCTGGGCGAGAGTCAGAGCTTGAAGGTCATCGAGCGCTTGATTGACCTTCTTCTGCAAACGCTCCAAATCTTGCAAAGCTTCCTCCTCCTTCTCGAGTGCCTTGGCCAGTTCTTCCGGCCGAGACTTGGCATTCTGTTGCGCCGCTTTCAGCGACTTGGCGGCCTGCTGCATTTTTCCTTGGGAAAGCTCCTGCATCTCCTGCACGTTCTTCGCCCAATCCTGGAGGGTCTGCGCCGGCATGGTTGGGTTGCGCAGCGCTTCTCGCAAAGTTTTCATCCCCTCCTTGGCAAGCTGCTCCAAGCCGGCGGCATTCTGCGATTGCTCGGCCCGCGCTTCGCTCACCCGCTCGCCAGCCTCTTCGGTGGACATCTTCTCGTTTGACAGTTCCTTCAGTTCGCGAGTGCTCGCTGTGACTTTTTCCTCCAACCGCGTCACTTCTTCGAGCCGAGCCAGGACCGATTCCAATTGTTGGCGAACAAGCTCAGCGTGTCGCTCGTTGCCCAAAACATGGATGCGATACACCGGCGACTCGGAAGGTTCCCGGTTGGGATAAAAGTCCTTGGCGTAAGCGCGGAGGTCCACTGACGAATCGGTCGGAACTCCTAACATCGCGGCATTAAATCGAAAACGTTGCTCCAGTTTCTTCTGCTGAGATGAGTTCGTTTCAAATTTGTACGTCCGCGTCGGAGAGCTGTTGGTGGTTTGCCAATCGGAAAGCAATTTCCAGTTCAAACCCAATTCACGAACTCCGAAATCATCCGTGGCAACGGTTTTCACTTCCAGCACCTCCGTCTCGAGTATGGCAATCTCCCGAGCGATGTCCGGCAGTTCCGGCACTGGCGGCAAATCCTTTTGCGTTTGGATGGTCAAACGCCAAGGAACAACATTGTCCAATCCAAATTGATCCGCCCAGGTAAAGCCGCATTGAAAAATGCCATCCAACGCCAGCGATTCGCTGGAGAAGCCTTCGCCTTGCACCTTGAGGTTCAGTGGACTCCCTCCCTCGATCCGAACATTGGCAGCCGAGAGTGCCCGGCTGGTCCGGCCCTGAAAAGCGACGCGGCTCCCTTCGAGAACGGTCAACGAACCGTTTTCAATCTTTTGCTCGAGCGCCGGGTATCGAAGGTAATCGGGCAGTGCGATGGAAGCGGCGAGGTCCTTAAGCGACGGACGATGGGTGGGAATAACGGTCACTTCGCGCTTCACGTCACCCACTCGCACTGTCAAAACGCCGCGCTGGACTTGACCCGGAATCGTGAAGCGGACTTGGTTGCTTTGAACAGTAACCGCGATTGCTGGCTGCCGTTCGTATTGGCTCTTGGCACGGGTCGGCTTCCAAAACGAACGATACTGAACCGCCCCGACCACTTCAAAAGGTTCTCCGTGCGGCACGATTTGCTCGGCAGCCAAACCCTCCAGATTGACCAAGGTGTAGCGCGCGATGTCGGCGCCCGGTGCAATCCAACGGAGGAATGCATTCCATCCCGCTGCGGGCACCAACAACACCGGCATTAGCAGCAGCATCAGGAGACAAGTGAGCAACAAGCCATGGACCTTCGCCGGACGCAGGCTGACAGCTTCACTAAACTTGAATTGAAGCGCGTCCGTAGCCACTTGCTGGATGGCAGCTCGGTAGAGCGCCGGGGAAAAATGGGCTGGCCGCTGCTTTTCATTTGCAAGTTCCACAATGCCCAATAAACGATCGCCCAGCCGTCGATATTTTTGCTGGACCAACTTCGAGAGCTCCCGAAAATCGCGTCGGAGCCAAACCCATGTGCGTCCCCACCACAAGCCGGTGCCGGCCAAGATTCCCAGCCCGAGAAGCGTTATCAACACCCGAAGCCAGACCGGGGTCTCCCAAAAACGATCAGATACAAACAGAACGAGATAAGAAACGATCAGTCCTCCCGCCGCCCAGCACACCGCGATGGTCGTCTCCAGGATCCACAGACGACGCTCAAGTTCCACAAACTGCCGGCGCAGGGCCTCTGGCAGACTTACCGACATCTGATTTTCATTTTCAGCCATGGTGCTATCGCAAACGCGCCATACCATGCCCGGTCTTTTGACTGCCGTCCAATAAATCCTCGCCATATTGGCCGCAGAACCGAGATACAGCTCGAATAATAATATACACACTACTGTCCGGTGAAAAACCCCGGTAAACAGGGCTGATTGTCGGGGTCGAGTATAGGGGTTGGCGGTGGTTGTTGAGAAAGAACCTGTAAAATGGGCATTTTCTCGAAAAGCGTCAGGCTGAATATCTGTAGAACAGTGTAGAGGC
>SIBE01000014.1 GCA_009695265.1 Pedosphaera sp.
CTTTGCCGGCAGTCCCGTGGCCGCACGCCCGGATCGCAAAGTGCTCCGACGTAGCCGACCTTCATTTCACCGTTCCTATCATTTTCAAAGACGTGTCAAAAAGGCTGTGTTTTGACCCCTTATCGCTTAATTCAACGGCAGTGGGCTCCGGCGGTGAGGGTGAGGGTGAGGGGAAAGGAGGCGACAGAGGAGTCGAGCGTGTTGGGATTGGATGAATCTCCGCTTCCCTTCACCCCGGCCATCTCCCAGGGAGGAGGGGGAGAATCATTTTCCGCATCGGGAGAGGATGCATGCGTCGAGGTTGCCCCAAGTGGCCTGGGTGAATCCTACTCGTAATCCTAATCTTACTCTTATTCTTACTCTAAAAAACCGCGCCGAGCTCCGAAAGTCTCGCTGTGGTGTTGGTTGCGGCTTGAAAGGATTGGCTTCTCAGACGAGGTCGTGGGGTGTAAGTTGTCGGAGTGCTCCATGCGTTGAGCTAGTGACCCACTCGGTTTGCTGAGATACCGATTCAAACTATGCAACTCTCTCGTCGCTATTTTAACCGTCAACTTGTTCGGGCGATGGCTGGCTTCGGGCTGCTCCCCGAAATTTTACGCGCGCAAAAGTCTCCTGGTCTCGCGGTCAGCTCACGTCCGAGGGTGATCGGAGGAGCCATCACGGGCGATCTAATAGGCCAGAGCGCTGTCTTCTGGAGCCGGTGTGACCGGCCAGCCACGATGTTGCTGGAGTTTTCGACTCGCGAATCGTTCCAGAACGCGAGTCGGGTTCGGGGTCCGGCGGCCCTCGATGACATCGACTTCGCGGCGAAACTTACCGTCCAGGATTTGCCGGCGGGGCAGACAATATTCTATCGCCTCGCGTTCGAGGACATCACTGACACCAGCCTTCTATCCGAACCGGTCTTAGGTTCCTTTCGCACAGCACCATTGGCCAAGCGTGACATCCTCTTCGCGTGGTCTGGAGATACAGTTGGTCAAGGCTACGGCATCGATCTCTCGCGCGGTGGCATGAAGACCTATGAAACCATTCGCCGGCTCAAGCCCGATTTCTTTGTTCATTCCGGCGACACAATTTATGCGGACAAGCCGCTCGAAACCGAGCTGAAGCTCGACGATGGCACGGTTTGGAAGAATCTCGTTACTGATGCAAAAAGCAAAGTTGCCGAGACCATCTCGGAGTTTCGCGGCAATCATTTCTATAATTTGCTCGACGAGAATGTTCGCCGTTTCCACTCGGAAGTGCCGGTCTTCTTTCAGTGGGATGACCACGAAGTGCTCGATAACTGGTATCCGGGGAAAATCCTCGACGACACTCGTTACACCGAGAAGAACGTCTCGCTATTGGCGGCGCACTCCCGCCGTGCTTTCTTCGAGTGCTTGCCCATCCGGCCGCATCCGCTCGAACGCATTTTCCGCAACGTCCCCTATGGCCCGTCGCTTGAGTTGTTCTTGCTCGATCTACGGTCGTATCGCGGTGCGAACTCCCCCAATCGCCAGACCGAGATGGACGCATCCAGCGCCTATTTCGGACGCTTTCAACTCGATGAACTCAAACGTGCGCTCCTTGCGTCGAAGGCCACCTGGAAGGTCTTTTGCAGCGACATGCCGCTCGGCTTGATGGTTGGCGATGGGAAAACGGACTTCGAAAACAGCTCCAATGGCGACGGGCCCGCGCTGGGTCGTGAACTCGAAATTGCCGAGCTGTTGCAGTTCCTCAAGCACAATCGAATTCGCAACACGATCTGGCTCACCGCGGATGTTCACCATGCCGCCTCCGTTTACTACGATCCGAACAAGGCCGTGTTCCAGGAGTTTGAGCCATTCTGGGAATTCATCAGCGGCCCACTCCATGCGGGCACTTTCGGGCATCCACCACTCGACAATACATTCGGACCGGAAACGCGATTCCTCGGCATCCCGAAGAGCATGAAGTCGGACCGGCCGCCGTCGGATGGCCTCCAATTCTCCGGGACGGTGGGAATTGACAGTCACACCGAGGAACTGACGGTCACGCAATGGAATGTTGCCGGCGACAAGCTCTGGTCCATCACCCTTCCGCCACGCTACAGCGCCTGACCAGACTTCGGCCTGAAGTTCGCCCACACAGCCTCGATCCAGTAATAAGAAAGACCGCGAACACGCGGTCTTTCTTTGAATCGAATCTGCCGGATGGTGCCTGCAACGTGCTTACGGCGCCTTGACCCGGAAGAACCCGGTGGCGCCCTGGAGCGGCACCGTAGCGGTCGTGTCGCTGGTCGTCACGACGTCCACCCACGCCGCATCCGCCAGGCTGGTCTTCTTCTGAATCGTGAAGGGGCCAGCGCCTCCTTGCCAAGCTAGCGTTAGCCCTCCTGGATTCACGGTGGCGGTCACTTTGATCGATTGCGCGGCATTGACGATGATCGCCACTGCGGTTGACTGGACTACATCATTGACGTCGTCCGTGAGTCTCGCCGTGATGTTATTGGTGCCAGCCGGCGCGTTTTGCCAGGTAAAGTTAAACGGGCTGGCAGCCGATTCTCCGAGCTTCGTTGTGCTGCGGAAAAACTCTACTTTCGAAATCGCGCGTGTGGTTGCGGAGATGGAAACGGCGACTGGGATTTCAACGCCCACGTCGAACTGAGCGCTGGTGGCCGGCGAGGTGATCAAGAGCTTCGGCAACGCCACCGCTCCGACCCGGGTTTCGGGCGGTCCGAATGGGCCATAGTTCGAAGGATTGAAGCTCGGATCGGTGGTGATTACAAACTTGTCGAAATACGCGTTGTTCTCGCGACGTCCGATCCCGATCGTGTGCGCGCCGGCTGTCTTGATGTCGATCGTGAACTGGCCCCCGCCATCCTGCGGTGCGCTCAGCCAGACAAAATCGAGCTGGCCGGAAAACCCTGTCATAGAGGCCTGGTTGGCATTCGTTCTATTGCCCGGACGCGCGCCGTCAAGCCAGAGCCATGTTGAGTCCGAGCCGCCATCATTGCCGCTGGCTCGATACCAGACAATGTTGGTGCCTGTCTGAGTGAATGTGAGGTCGTATTCGAGCTGCGTCGCGGTTTCACTCCCGCCCGTCGGGACCACGACCGAGCTTCCACCGGAAGGATTGCCGCGCGAGCCGTTTTTCACCCAGAGGTTGTCTGAATTGCGCACGAAACTTTCCGCTTCGAACACGAGCAATCCATCCGCGCCCTGCGGCTGCAACGCGCCGAGGCTGTAGAGCTTTGTCTGAACGCTGGCCATGATGTTCGGTTTCCCCGCGGTGTCAGCGACGCCATTGATTGTCACTGTGTATTTGGTGCCCGCGGTTTGCGCGCCTGTATCGAGAGTCACAATGCGCCCACCGGGTGCCAGCGTCGCCGAAGTTACCGTGACCGCGCCCGCGGAGCTGTCGATTTTGTAATTCGCGGCAAGTTGAGCGGTGGCTGTAGTAACCGGCTCCGAAAAGAGGATCACGATTTGTTTGTCGAGAGCCGAGCCCGTAGCGCGCATCACAATGGGCACTGTCGTATCGGGAATCACTGTGATGGTCACTTCGTCTGAAGTCTTGCTGACGCCGGCGGCGATTGCTCGGAGTCGAACCACGGCACCATTCCAGTCGATCGTGAGGGGATTGATCGTTAAGTTCGTCAAGGTGGCTCCAGGAACGCTCACAAAGGTGTTACCTTGCTTTCTCTGCCATTGGAGACTTGATAGAGAACCCGTCGGGACCGTCACGCCAGCCGACATTGTAAAAGACGTATTTTCCGTCCCTTGGCTGTTCACCGGCTGCCTTGTGATTTCCGCGCTGGCACCGGCGGGAGCGGGCTCGCCTTGCCGCAGTGTGATCGGCGGCCCCAAGGTGCCAAAACCCGTCGCGGGATTGAAGTTCGGGTCTGTTGTGATCACGAACTTATCAACAAACGAGCCATCCTCGCGTCGCGCAATTCCAATGGAGTGAACTCCTGGGGTTTCGATGACGAAGGTCATCTGGCTGCCGCCTTCAAACGGGCTCGCCGTCCAACCCCAAGCGTTTGCGAGGCTGGTTCCAGTCCCGCTCTGAGCAGCCAAGTTTCCCGCCTCCCTGGCGACCGGGCGTGCTCCATCCAAGTGCACATAGGCGGAGTCGTCATTCCCGTCATTCCCGCTGAAGCGCCACCAGATGATATTTGTGCCGGGTTTGCTGAAGAAAATATCGTATTCCAGTTTAGTGGCGCTCTCTCCACCGCCGGCGCCGTTATAATTGACCATCGACACCCCGCCCGACGCCACGCCGCGCTCCGTGTCCGCAAACCAGAGGCCGTCGAGGTTTCGGTCGTAGTCTTCTGCTTCCCAAACGACAAACCCGTCTTCGCCTTGGATCCACGGTCCCAGGGCGAAAAACTTCGCCGAACTATTCGCGGCCAAAAGATTTGGCGCCGACGCCGCGAGGTCTGAAACGTTGTTTACAATGATGGTGTATTCGGTCCCAATCGCCTGCGCCGCGGTTTTGAGAGTGACCTGCGTTCGATCCGTGGATAGGAGTGCTTCAGTCACACTGAGGGCGGTCCCAGCGGCGGTCGCTATCTTATAATTCGCAACCGTTGTGGCGGAAGCCTGGTTCAACCTTTCCGAAAACGTCAATGTTACCTCGGGTCGGTTTGGACCGCCTTTCGCGCTCGCCAGCACTGGGCGCGTCTTGTCATCGGTGACGGTGGTTGTAGCCTCGGCGCTGTTCACGAAAGCTCCCGGCACCGCCACCACAGCGCGAAACTTCGCGCCACTGTCAGCCTTGTCGAGAAACCGTGCATAGCTCGTTCCGGTAGCTCCCGGGATGTTGACACCATTTCTCTGCCATTGGATGCAAACGGGACTGGCGGGTGTGTTCGTGGCGACGATAGAGAAGGTGACTCTGGAATTCTCTTCAGCCGTGATATCTTTCGGCGGCAGGGTAATGGTGATCTTCGGGCTCAGAGCGTCGCTGGCGAGAGTCGAGAGAAACGCGCTGCGAATCGGCTTGAGCGAAACAGCAGGCGTTGTGTCTCCCACCTTCCGCCAAGCGACTTGGGCGTAGTCGGTGCTGTTGCCCGCCAGCGCACTCGATTTGTAGAGCACCATGATGAAATACTTCTTCCCAGCCGCTAGAGTAATCGGAGCAGAGGTGGCCGCATCGCCGGTGTCAGGTTCCATAAAAGGGTCGCCGCTATCCATCTCCTCGGCGATGACGGCGGCATTGGCCTCTGACTCATCCGTGCTCAGCCGTAACTCCGAAGCGTCGTCACTCCTGAGGAAGAAGTGATAATCGCCTGACTCGAGCGGAGTCAAAAAACCTTCGATCCGGCCGCCGAAAGTTTCCAGCGCGTCCGTCGGCAAAGCGTCGCGGCTGTTGAAGGATCTGAGGAAACGAACTTCGTCCGGCTTGGCTGGATATTTTGGATCGGCCACCAAGTCCGCGACCGCCGTGCCAGTGATGTTGGTGTAGAGCGAGATCTTGAGGAAGCAAGGGGTGAGAACATCCGCTGCTTTTGGTGAGGTCGAACTCAAGAAAAGCAGGGTGAAGACAAGAAGAGTTGGACAGGTGTTGATTCTCATATCATGTGGTTTTGGGTTAGCGGCACGTTCTCGGGATCTACTCGAGGCTCCACACGCTAAACCCGAGGTGAAAGGCGTTTCAAGGAAAAGTTTCCAGGAACCCGACAACTTCAAGACTCTCGGTGACTCGGCCAAAACAAATCCCTTGGATTGACCTCGCTTTTTATCGCCGTATTCTTTGTCCGAATTTCGAGTTCTTTTGAATAACCACGAATACGATGGAATCATTCTCGGGTCCGGACATAACAGTCTTGTCCTTCAAGCTTACCTGGCGCGTTCCGGATTAACGACGGTTTGTCTGGAGCCGCGCGACGTTGCGGGCGGCGGGCTGATGACGGTCGAACAACCGCCAGGTTCCGGTTTTCTTCACAACACTCATTCATTCTATCACCGCGGCATCACAGCGCTGCCGTGGTTTTCGGACTTGGACCTGAAACGTCTGGGGGCGGAATACATCGAGCCAGCGTTGAATGTAGCGCTGATCGCCGGGGACGGACGTGTGCTCGAATGGTGGACCGATTTCGAGAAGACTGTTGAATCCTTTGCGCGGTTCAGCAGCAAAGATGCTCAGGCTCTTCGCCGATGGTGTGAGTTCTTCCGTCCGATCGTCGCGCACATCTTGATCCCTGAAGCCCAATCGCCACCCTTGCCGCCCGATCAACGGCGGGCGTTGCTTTCGCAAAGCGCGGAAGGACGGTTCCTCCTGCGAGTCAGCGAGGCATCGCCGTTGGAGTTCGTACGGCAGGAGTTCGAACATCCCGTCGTCCAGGCGGGCCTCCTGTTTTTCAACGGACTGCGCGAAGTGGATCTTCGTTGCCGCGGGTTCGGTCACCATATTCCTGCGTTGCTGGCCAGCGGTCGGATGGCGCAAATGTGCGTGGGCGGCTCCAAACGGCTGGCCGAAGCACTGACCTCAGCGGTCCGCGAGGCGGGTGGAGAGATTCGACTCAACGTCACGCCGCGTAAGATTCTGGTGGAGGCGGATCGAATCATAGGAGTCGAAACAGCCGATGGCGAGGTCATCCGCGCCCGTCGATTTGTGGCCTCGGGGCTCAATCCGCATCAGACATTCCTCGATCTGATCGGCGAGCCGCTCCTGCCGAGTGATTTGATCGAGAAGGTTCAGGGTTTTCAGTACAACTTGATCGCGCCGTTGTTTGCCTTGAACGCTAATCTGTCGGAACCACCTCGCTACTCGGCGGCGGAGCGCTGTCCGGAGATCGACCAGGCGTTCATGGTGATTTTGGGGCTGGACCACCCTGATCAGTTCGAACAAATCGTCCGGCACCACGAATCAGGCACGATTCCGCCAACCGTCATGTGGGGTTCAACCCCGACAATTTTTGACTCGTCGCAGGCACCGTCGGGCCGGCACACCGCGTTCATGTGGGAGAAGCTGCCTTATAATCTGCACGGCGAGCCTCAACAGTGGGACAGAGCCAGGCACGATCATGGCAGAATCATGCTTTCACATTGGTCGAAGTACGCGCCAAATATAGAGCATTCGTTAATCGAGTCTTTCACAGCCAGTCCGCTCGATGTGGAACGGACCCTGCCCAACATGAAAAACGGCGACTTGCTCGTGGGAGCTTTTGCGAATGGACAGGTTGGCTACCATCGGCCTTTTCCCGGGGCTGGCCATTACCGGGGACATTTCGGCGGATTGTATCTCTGCGGTTCGTGCTGTCACCCAGGAGGCAATGTTACCGGACTCCCCGGTTACAACTGCGCCCAAGTGATCCTGGCTGATCTCGGCATTGAAGCTCCGTGGGCGCCACCGCCGGTTTCGCAAGTGTTGGCTCGACTGGTCAATAGCTGACGAAGATTTTCGGTGAAGCCGTGTCGATTCCTCACTCGGAATGGTCCGGCCAGATTGGGGCCTCCCAAATTGTGTCAGCGCTCGGGCTGCCGCCGTTGTCGCGGAGATCTTCGCCGCAGCTATAAAGCAAGAAAGTCCCAGTCGCAATTTTTCGATAACGGAGTGGTTGACCGTCCCAATAGTCAGTTGGCATTTCTGAGAGGTAGTCCGGGATCAACGCCTTCAAGTCCGATGGCAATTCCCCGTGTCCGAGTTCGTAACGTTTGATAGCGAGAGCAGCCAGAGCGAGTTGCTCCAAGGTTTGATTCTTGGTCATCGTGGTCAGTGCCTTGAGGATATTCGGCATGATCTGACGGGTCATCGGATAGCGATAGCCAAAGAAACCGGTCTGGCGCCTCATGTAATCCTCAAACTGGCTGTCGATCGCGGGCCGAACCGCTTTCCACGACTTCGCGTTCGACATGTCTCGAAGGGTCTCAATAAAAGTTTGCATGCATTGCAGGTAAAAGAGTTTGTCGCCCTGAGACCACACCAGCTCGTACACCGGAGCGATAATCACTTTTTCAAAGGCAAGTTGGACCGAGTTCGAGCCACCTGCCCCGATGGAAAAAATTGAACCTCCATTCCTCTTCCGGACCGAATCAAAATAGAGGATGGCTGCGGCCCGTTCGATTTCCAGCGTGCGAGCCATCGCCGGAATTAGATCGTGGCTCCGCCAGGCTTGCTGCAGCTTCTGCAACTGCGGTTCTGTCCAGCCAGGAGCCTGCAGGGCAGCCCAAGTAGCATCCGCGGCCAGGCCAATGATGGCCACACGGATCATTTGGTTTACAAGGGTCCATCCTTGATCGTGTACGCGAACCATCGACACGAGAGCATCGAGGTGTTGCTGAGCAGCCACGACATTTGTGGCGCGCAATTCAATAAGCATTGCATTGCCCAGCGTCTGAGCAGTAACCCTCTTCGCCACAAAGTTCCCGGGTGAACCAATCATCGGGATCATGGAGTAATCCCAGCCGGGATCACGGGTCGGATTGTTGAGCGCGCGGTGAACCTTGTTCAGTGGATCACGGAGGATTGCGATCTCTTGCTCCGCTGTCTCCCAGCTCAGATGCCGGCCGTCATAGCCAATGAGGCTTCGCTCTGCCCAGCCCACGCGACGTTGGCCCGGCGGTGGGGTTCCTTGATCGACCGCGGGAGCGCCGGACCATCTCAAAGACCTTCGAACAGCCGCAGCCAAGAACTCAATTTCTGGCATGCAGTCGTTTGTCGCGATCACCCTGTCCTGCACCAGTTCGGCAACCGTGAACCTCTCCCCATTGAGCTGCATGCTGGTCATCCAGGTCGCAGAGCCGTTCCCGTTTCCGATGCTCACGAAAACCACGAGCAGGATGATTCCAAAGGCTAAAATCGCCTTTACCAGCAAGAGACGCGCTCGCTTTTTGGATTGTCGATTTAAGTGCTCTTCCATTCGATGGCTAATGAGCTAACACCCGGCAGATTGGAAAGTCGTGTCGGAAGAATGTTTGAACCTGCTCTCATCGATTCCCGGAATATCTCTGGGAAAAATCCATTGCTGAACCGGGCGATCCCTGCCATAACCGAAACACGAGTTTCCCTTGCTCCTGTTGGCAGTTCACGTGAAAAGAAAGGAAGCGACGCGATATGGCTGAAGAAACAATATTATTCAAAGGTTCATCCTCTCCCATGATTAATTGCGGAAGCTTCGTTCTTGCGGGAATTGCCTTCGTGGCATCGGTTGTGTTCTCGTTTGTGATTTCCTACTGGCTGCTGATTCTGGCGGGGGTCGCTTGCGTCTATGTGGCCGCGCGATGGTTCATCATCCGATGCCGGGTTTATGAACTCACCACGGAGCGTATCCGCATCAGGACGGGCATTGTGAATCGAAGAACCGATGAAATGGAACTTTACCGCGTCCAGGACATCACCCTGATGGAACCGCTAGGGGAACGCCTGTTCGGACTGGGAACCATCCACATTACGACGAACGACGCTTCCACTCCAAACCTTCGCATCGAAGCCATCCGGGGTGCCTCGGATTTACGCGAGGAATTGCGAAAGAATGTCGAGGCGTGCCGGGATCGAAAACGCGTCCGCGTCACGGAACTCGAATAACCTTTATTTCTTGCCAGCTCGTTAGCGGCCTATTTATACGGCGTAAAATAAATGTCCACATCCGCGCCGCGCTGAATATCTAGGATACGTTGGTGCTTGATGGCTTCGATGTGACCGTCAATGAAGACAACGTTGATGCGGCCATTGTGCATCACGAACTTGCCTCCCGCCGCGCTCCCACCCGGCCGGAAACTGGCGTTGTCCATGGTTTTCGGATCTTCGTTAAACAAAAGGGTCTTCGTCACAGGATTGATCACGCGCGCGAGCAGCACGCCTCGCGGAGGATACTCCAATCCGTCGAGCAAGCTGTTGACGCTGTAGTTGACCCGCAACGCTTTCCCCGGCAGTCCAGTGCTTGGGCATCGGTAAATCTCGTAGGTATTCGTATGGTTCAGGTCCACCTTGTTGCCGGCCAGTCGGTGTATTGGAAGCCCGGTTACATAACTAAACGCAGAACCCGCCTCGGCATGAAACCCATGGGTGCGCGGAGGGTTTTGCCAATTGAGTGGATTGACCGTGTCGGCATCCGGCTGTCCGCCAAACATCCAGTCTTCGGGCAGATCTCGATCCACGCCCCCCGCCCAAGGCAAGTAATCCGAGTTGTCACCCGCATACATGAGCAATCCGAGCGTGACTTGGCGCATGTTGCTCTTGCACTTCGCCGAGCGTGCGCCTTCTTTTGCCTTGGAGAGCGCTGGCAAAAGCAGGCTCGCCAGAATCGCGATGATGGCAATGACGACCAAAAGCTCGATCAGATTGAATCCCGGACTTGGATGGTTGGTTGGCCCTTCAGTTTGCATGGGCTTTTAAATTGATTACGCCGGAGGTTTCAAAATGCAAGCCGCGAAAAACAAAAGTTATACTCAGATGGGACCGGAATTCATGGGCTTCCTGCTTCAAGGATTGACGCTTGGCAGAGCCTCAATAATATGGCTCAACGTTTTCCAGAGATTATGAGTAAATACAACGAACCTGTTTCGGCCAACATCACTTCGGTTCTTCGGGAAGTGCGCGTGTTTCCGCCGACGAAAGATTTTTCCAAGCACGCTCACATCAAGTCGCTATCTCACTACCGCAAGCTTTACAACGAATCGATCAAATCGCCGGAAAAGTTTTGGGGTCAGCAAGCGAAGAATGAGCTGGTCTGGTTCAAGCCTTGGAAAAAGGTGCTGCAATGGAAAGAGCCGTTCGCCAAGTGGTTTATCGGCGGCCAGCTCAACGTCAGTGTCAACTGTCTGGACAAGCATCTGGAGACGCCCGTCGCCAATCGCGCTGCGATCATTTGGGAAGGGGAGCCCGCCGCCTCTGGCAAACCTGGCGAAGAGCGCACTCTGACGTATCGGCAATTGCACCGCGAGGTTTGCCTTTTTGCAAATGTGCTGAAGCGGAACGGAATTAAAAAAGGCGATCGCGTTATCATTTATCTGCCCATGGTCCCCGAGGCGGCGATTGCGATGCTGGCTTGCTCGCGCATTGGAGCTGTGCATTCGGTCGTGTTTGGCGGCTACAGCGCCCAATCTGTTGCGGATCGCATTTTCGATTCGCAAGCCAAGATGGTCATTACGGCGGATGGCGGCTTCCGACGCGGTGCCTGCGTGCAATTGAAGAAAAATGTGGACGACGCGCTCGCCCTGAAGGATGCCCAGGGAAATCTGCTCGCCAAGACAATCGAGAAAGTCATCGTGCTTCGTCGAGCTTGCAATGACATCCACATTCAAGAAGGACGCGATGTCTGGTGGCACCGGGAGATCGAATATGTCGATGCCGAATGTCCCGCCGCGAAACTGGACAGCGAGCATCCGCTATTCATTCTTTATACGAGCGGTTCCACGGGCAAACCGAAGGGCATCCTGCACAGTACGGGCGGCTATCTGCTCGGAGCTAAGATGACGACCAAGTATGTCTTCGATTTGCAGGAAACAGATGTTTATTGGTGCACAGCCGATGTCGGTTGGGTGACGGGCCACAGTTATGTTGTTTATGGCCCTCTCGCTAATGGAGCCACCAGCTTGATGTATGAGGGCGCGCCGAATTTTCCTGAGCCGGATCGTTTCTGGCGCATCATAGAAAAGTATAGCGTTAGCGTCCTTTACACCGCGCCGACGGCCATCCGCGCGTTCATGAAGTGGGGTGTCGAGTGGCCCAAGAAACACGACTTAAGTTCGCTGCGTGTGTTGGGAACAGTGGGCGAGCCGATCAATCCCGAAGCCTGGATTTGGTATCACGAAGTCATCGGCGGCAAGCGTTGTCCGATTGTCGATACATGGTGGCAAACAGAAACCGGCGGGATCATGATCACGCCGTTGCCCGGCGCAACACCGACCAAACCGGGCTCGGCGACTCTGCCTTTCTTTGGTGTGTTGCCGGAGGTGGTGGATAATAACGGCGATCCTGTTCCACGCAATACGGGAGGCAAATTGGTTATTCGCAAGCCATGGCCCGGCATGCTGCGCGGCATTTGGGGAGATCAGCAGCGCTACAAGGAAGTTTATTGGAGCGAGGTCAAAGGGAGTTATTTCACCGGTGATGGCTGCCGACAGGACAAGGATGGCTATTTCTGGATCGTGGGCCGAATCGACGATGTGCTGAACGTGGCCGGCCATCGAATCGGAACCGCGGAAGTGGAAAGCGCTCTGGTCAGCAATCAGAAGGTGGCGGAGGCGGCAGTCGTCGGTCGCCCCGATGAGCTGAAGGGCCAGGCGCTCGTTGCATTTGTTACCTTGAAGACCGGCGTGCCTGCGCTCCCAGAGCTCCGCGAGGAACTCCGCAACCACGTGGCCAAGGAGATTGGCCCGGTGGCAAAACCGGATGACATTCGTTTTGCCGAGGCTCTGCCAAAGACGCGTTCCGGAAAAATCATGCGGCGTTTGCTGAAGCAAATTGCCTGCGGCATTGAAATCAAGGGTGACACAACCACGCTGGAAGATTTGAGCGTGCTTGCGCGGTTAAGCCAGAATGAAGAGTAACATCTCAGGGTCATTCGAGGCCAACGCAGCGCTCTGAAAAGTCCCGAAGATCAAGTGATCCCCGTCACTTCGAATGCTGCGAAATCGATCTGCAGTTAACCAATATGGTTCTTGTCTCTCGAAAGCGGGTTACAGTATTTTTATTTCCATGAATTCAATGAACGGAAAATCCATTGCGATCATTTTGAGTCTGCTGGTCATGCCCCTCGTTAACATCAACGCTGCTCAAGCTCAGCCGACGAAGTCGAACGAAGATGAATCCAAAGTGCCGAGCTACACTCTGCCAGATCCGCTGACGACGTCCGCTGGGGCCAAGGTCACGAGCGGCAACGCCTGGCGCGACAAACGCCGGCCAGAGATTGTTAAACTGTTTGAAACGCATGTCTATGGCCGCAGTCCGGGACGCCCACCGCGGATGACTTTCGAAGTGACTTCGCTTGATAAAAAAGCTCTGGGCGGCAAGGCGACACGCAAGGAGGTATCCGTTTATTTCACAGGCAAAAAGGAGGGGCCGAAAATGGATATGCTCATTTACGTTCCTAACGGCGCGTCGAAACCAGCACCCGTTTTTCTCGGGTTGAACTTTGACGGCAACCATGCGGTCCATTCTGATCCCGGAATCAAGCTTGCGACCCTCTGGACCCGGCCTGCCAAGGAGAAGCCACTCGTGAGCAGTCGAGCGCCCGAGGAATCACGAGGCAAGAGCGCGAGTCGGTGGGCCGTCGAGAAGATGATCGAGCGCGGGTACGGCTTGGCGACGATTTATTACGGCGATATCGAGCCTGACTTTTTTCCCGAAGGATACAATGTCGGTGTGCGCTCAGTGATGGATGCACCGTCCGGCAGCTCAAAGTCGGTCGGCGATGAGTGGGGCGCGATTGGCGCATGGGCTTGGGGGCTTAGCCGCGCGATGGATTACTTCGAGACGGACAATACCATTGACTCGAAGCACGTCACGGTGATGGGGCATTCGCGGTTGGGGAAGACCGCGCTGTGGGCTGGGGCGCGGGATGAGCGATTTGCCATGGTTATCTCGAATGACTCGGGCGAAGGCGGGGCGGCGCTGAGCCGGCGTTGGTTCGGCGAAACAGTTGAACGGATCAATACATCCTTTCCGCATTGGTTTTGTGGCAACTACAAGAAATACAACACCGACGTTAATGCCCTGCCGGTGGATCAACACATGTTGATTGCGTTGATTGCGCCGCGGCCAGCCTACGTGGCTAGCGCTCAGGAGGATCTATGGGCCGATCCACGCGGCGAATTTCTCTCAGCTAAGCACGCCGAGCCAGTCTATAGTCTGCTTGGCAAAGACGGCTTGGGTGTCGATGAAATGCCGAGCGCCAATCATCCCGTTGGTAAAACCATTGGCTACCACATCCGAACCGGCAAACACGATGTGACTGACTACGACTGGGAACAATATCTGAACTTCGCTGACAAGCACTTTAAACACGCAAAACTGCAATGAATCCGATGGACTTGTTCGATTTGTCGGGAGAGGTCGCCGTCGTCATCGGAGCTACAGGTGTTTTGGGCGGTGCTTTGGCGGAAGGCTTGGCGCAGGCTGGTGCTTGCGTCGCTGTCTTGGGGCGCAATGCAGGTCGTGGCGAAGCGCGCGTCAAAGCGATTAGTGAGAAGGGAGGCCAAGCTTGTTTTGTTTCGGCCGACGCACTGCAACGCGACAGCCTGCGGTCTGCGCACCAAGAGATCCAAAAGCGCTTTGGACCGCCGACGATCCTGGTGAACGCAGCAGGAGGCACTGACCCCAAGGTGACCGTCACCGCGGAGCGTCCATTCGAGCAGATCGGGATCGACGATTGGCGTGCTAATTTCGATCTTAACCTGGTGGGTGGAGTTCTGCTGCCGTGTCAGGAATTCGGCCCGGGCATGGGCGAGCGCGGGAAAGGCGGCATCATCAATATCGCGAGTGTTTCAGCGCACATACCTTTGTCGCGAGTGGTCGCATATTCGGCCGCAAAAGCGGCTGTGCTCAGTTTGACTCAGTTCCTTGCGCGGGAATGGGCGCGGAAAGGGGTGCGAGTGAACTCCATCACGCCCGGGTTTTTTCCGGCGGAACAGAATCGACACCTGCTCTTTAATCCAGACGGCACGCCCACGGCGCGAGCGCAATCTATTTTCGGACACACTCCGATGGGCCGATTCGGCGAGGCTCACGAATTGATTGGGGCGGCCCTGTTCCTGGCGAGCCCGAAGGCCAGCAGTTTTGTGACGGGCACAGATATCCGTGTCGATGGCGGCTTTTTGACACAAACGATTTGAGTTCAAATTATGGTTTCCAAGCTTGCCCGGGCCGGAGCCGGTTTGACGTCACAGCAGGTGGCAGAGGTTGTCGCGCGAGCGTGCCCGCACAAGGATTACCGCGACAAACGAATTCTACTGATCGTGCCCGACAGCACGCGCACCGCTCCGGTCGGGCTTCTCTTCCAGACGCTGCATCGGCAGGTTGCTGAATCGACCAAAGCGTTTGATGTGCTCATCGCTTTAGGCACTCATCAGCCGATGAGCGAAGCCGCAATTTGTCAACGGCTGGATATTTCCGAGGCGGACCGGCAGCAGGAGTATCGCCGGGTCCGCTTCTTTAACCATGCCTGGAATGATCCCACCGCGCTCAAGAAGATCGGCAGCATCCCAGCCGAAGAGATCCGCAATCTCTCGGACGGCTTGTTCTCCATGGAGGTTGCGGTCGAGGTGAATCGACTGGTTTTCGAATATGACCAGATCGTCATCATCGGCCCTGTCTTTCCCCACGAGGTCGTCGGTTTTTCTGGCGGCAACAAGTATCTTTTTCCTGGTGTCGCCGGGCCGGAGATTTTGAATTTTTTTCATTGGCTCGGGGCGGTTGTGACCAATCCGAAGATTATCGGGAACAAGTGGACACCTGTTCGCAAGGTGGTGGACCGCGCGGGCGCTCTGGTTCAAACCCCAAAGCTCTGTTTCTGCATGGTCGTCACTCCGGGAAAAGATTTGGCCGGTCTCTTTGCCGGCACGCCGGAGAATGCTTGGGACAGTGCGAGCGAGCTTTCTCGCGAGATACACATCGCCTACAAGGAAAAGCCATTTCATACGATCATCTCGTGCGCGCCGAGGATGTATGACGAGCTTTGGACCGGCGGCAAGTGCATGTATAAGTTGGAGCCCGTGCTGGCGGACGGGGGCGAATTGATCATCTTCGCGCCGCACATCGAAGAAGTCTGCGTGGCGCATGGCAAGGTCCTCCACGAAATTGGATATCATTGTCGCGACTACTTCCTCAAACAATGGGAGAAGTTTAAGGATTATCCTTGGGGAGTGTTGGCCCATTCGACCCACGTCTATGGGCAGGGGGTTTATGAAGGAGGCGTGGAACTTCCGCGAGCACGGGTCACGCTCGCTACGGGCATATCGCCTGAGGTCTGCCGACGAATTAATCTAGGCTATCGCGACCCTAACGACATCCATCCCGGGGATTACGCCAACCGTGAGGACGAAGGAGTCTTGCTGGTGCCGAAGGCGGGCGAAATGCTCTTTCAGCTTCAGAATCCGCCAACGTGGGCTGCCGCGCCCGTGAATCACCAGTGATGCACGAGCTTGGTGGTTCCTGTTTTAGGCAGCAGCTATAACAAGCTCTTCAGCGTGACAAGATCTTTCTTCATGAAGTTGACCATCTCGCGGCCGGTTCCAAGTGGATACTCGTGATGCTGCACGATCGGTCCGCTAAAATTCGATATGTTCAGCAGTTGAAAAAAACTCTTGCTCACCATCCCCTCGCCCAGTGGACACCACTCTGCTTTCCACGAAACCCCGGTTTTCTTCCAGATAAAATCTTTGACATAGACAGACCGCAGAAACGGCTGGATCAGCCGAAAGTTGGTCGGCCACGCTTCGCCTCCTTCCAGAGTGGCGTGTCCGATATCAAAGCAGATTCCAAAATACTTCGGGTCAAAATCCTTGAGCAGCTCATACATGTCCCACACGGCCGCGCCAACGGAATCGACGCCTGAGTGGTTCTCGTAAAGCGCGCAGAGACCCAGTTGTTTGTTCATGGCATGCAAGTCGCGCAGCTCGGCCCGGATTTCATTCAATTGGCCAGGGATCGGTTTGACGCGATCATACTTTAAGTGCGCTAAACGATAGAACTTTATCCCGAGCTTGCTCACCGCCCGAAGAACATTCTCGGTCAACGGGTCCTTCGTGTTGCGAACGTCTGTCACTGCGATGACGAGCTCCCTATTTCTCCGTCGAAGAGCTTCCACCATTCTCGGCAAATCCTCTTCGACGCGTTCCGGAAGAACTTGGCCCTTTTGTCGGACTGGGCATTCGGTACCATCCCATCCTACTTCAGCGACAACATCCGCAGTTTCATCGAAGCTCAGTTTTTGAAAAGGCTTGGTGAATCCGATGATCTTGCTGCGGGTCCCCGTTTGAACGGCGCCCAGCGCGGAATCCGGATTGCTGAGTTGGATCGCGGTTGCTCCGACAGTCATCCGCGCGAGAAAGTCGCGGCGTGAAAAGGAATGTTCGTGTTTCATAGATTTTCAAAATGTGAACAGGAGTAACGCCCTCCACCGTAGCGGCAAAAAGGCGCGATGGGCACCAAAATTTTCCGTCGCCTCCGTCGCGAAACGATTCCACAATACAATCCGATATGAACTTCAGCTCCCGGCAGCTTCGTTCTCGCTTCAGGGTTGGGAGAGCGTTTAGATTCTAAACAAACCGATGTTTGAACTTATTAAGACCGACCTTGCTTCGAAAGCTCGTCTCGGGCGACTGACCACCGCGCGCGGGCCGATTGATACTCCCGTCTTCATGCCGGTCGGCACCCAGGGCAGCGTCAAAGCGCTCGATCCGCGGGAATTGATGGAAATGGGAACTCAGGTGATTCTCGGAAACACCTATCATTTGAGCATTCGGCCGGGCTTGGACATCATCCGGCAGGCAGGCGGCCTGCATCGATTTATCAATTGGCCGCTGCCGATGCTGACGGACAGCGGCGGGTTCCAAGTCTTCAGCCTCGCCAAAATCCGAAAGGTCAAACCTCACGGTGTGGAATTTCGATCTCACCTAGATGGTTCATTGCTCTTCCTGGGCCCGAAGGAAGCCATGGAAATTCAAAGGTTCCTCGGCTCGGACATTGCAATGGTCTTTGATGAATGCCCGCCTCATGGATGCTCTCAGCAGGAGGCTCGCGAAGCCGTCGAGCGAACTGTGCGATGGGCCCAAGAATGCAGGGAACAACCTCGAGCCCCAGGCCAATATGTCTTCGGCATCGTTCAAGGAGGCTGCGATCCAGCCTTGCGCGAAGAATGCGCCAGGGCCATCGTCGGATTCGGGTTCGACGGTTATGCGATCGGGGGCGTCAGCGTCGGCGAACCCGAGTCGGAAATGATGAAAGCCGTCGAGTACGCCGAGCCATTCTTGCCGACGCATCAGCCGCGATATGCGATGGGGCTCGGCACTCCGGCACAGATGGTGGAGTTGGTGGCACGCGGCGTCGATATGTTCGATTGCGTTTTGCCAACCCGAGTGGCTCGCAATGGAACTGCTTTTACGGCCAAGGGGACGGTCAGCATCAAGGCCGGTTTCAACAAGGCGGATTGGAGGCCGATCGAGGAAGGTTGCGACTGTTTTGCGTGCCGGAATTTTTCGCGGGCTTACCTTCGGCACCTTTTGAATGTGAATGAGATTCTGGGCTTGCGGATGCTCAGCGTCCACAACTCTTACATGTATTTGAAAGTAATGGCGGACATTCGCGAACACTTGGCTGCTGGCACATTTGCTGAGTTCCGACGTGAATTCATCGCGAATTATATCCCGTCGCAAAGAGTCCTTTCGGCCCGCCAATCCAGCGGTGTCGAGGAAGAGAAAAGCTGAAGGATTTTTTCATTGGAATCTGCTCTTCCGATCTGCCCGGACGGTTGTTGGATGGGTCAGCAACTATTTGCTCAACGTGAGTCGAGATCATTGCCTGGCTGAGCTGTCTTTGTTCTCGTAGTAACGCGCAAACCTGCTCGATTCGTAAGCCTCGATGTGCTCACCCGGTTTGCGGACGACACGCGAGGCGACCCCGGGAGTCGCCTCGATGAATTTCAAGCCGCGCTCCGGGCCAAGAACGCTGACGACTTTCGTCAGGCTGTCTGCCGTCATGCAATCTTTGGCAATGACACTCACCAAGCTGTGATCAGTCAGGCCAATGCCCGTGCGCGGATCCACAATGTGCGAGTAACGCTTGCCTTCAATATTGAGCCTTTGAAAAACGTCGCCGGAGGTAGCAATCGCAGCGTGGCGCAACAAAACAACGGGACCGGGAGGCGCATTCGTGGTATCGAGCGGGGCGATGGCGATATGCCACGCTCGCTTCCCGGGAGGAGGGCCGCTCACGGCCATATCTCCGCCGCCGGCCACCAACGCCTGTTCAATGCCATTCCGACCCAGCGCTCGCAAGGCTTCGTCCACCGCGAAGCCCTTGGCTATGCCGCCTAGATCGAGGCGCATGTTGGGCACGAGCAATTCGACAGCTTGCCGCGCGGGCCTCAATCGAACGTGCTGGTATCCGACGGCGTGCCGCGCCTCCAGAAGTCGCGCGGGATCGGGCATTTTTTCTTCACGCCGAGCTTTGCGCCAGAGGTTCACGCATGGCCCGACGGTGACGTCGAACGCGCCGGTGCTCCGTTCCGCCAGTTCTTGCGACCGTTTTAACACTCGCCACAAATCGGGGCTGACCCGAACTTCATTTCCGCTGCCGGAGGTGCGAGAGAGCTTGCTCAGCTCGCTCTCCGGCTCATAGTCGCTCATGCTGTCATTGAGTTGTTTAATGCGCTGAAAGGCGGCCTCGGCCGCGCGGTCGGCGCTCAGTTGGTCGGAAGCATACAAGACGATGCGGAACGGCAAGCCCATCTGTGCTTGCTGATATTCATATCGAGTCAGCGGAGGATTCTCAGGTGGGTGAGAGACGCACGATGACGCCGCCAGCAACAGCGTCAGGAGCAAGAGCCAAACGGAACGTAAATGGTTCATAGGATTCCTTGAGCGGAACGGACGGTTTTGATTTAACGCGGCGAGGGCCAGTTGATATTCGTGAACGAACTCTGTCGCGCTGTCTGCATCTTCAGGACGCCCGATAGTCGCACGCTGCTGTTTGGGCTCGTCAGTCACGGCCGTTCAGACTATTTGGTTCAGCGTTGGCGTCACGACAAAAGACGTGCGTGCGACAAAGTTAAAGTTCATTCGACAAACGGTGCGTGCCAGAGATAGGCTGGAGCCTTAATGCTCCTCAAATTCATCAGCGCGTTTGGGCTCGTGGCTATTGTGGGATTGGCGTGGGCGCTCTCGGAAAAGCGGCGGCTCTTTCCGTGGCGCACCGTGATCTCGGGTATCGCCATGCAATTCGCCATCGCTGTTTTTGTTCTCCGCACCGATGCTGGCTTAAGTTTTTTCAACGGCTGCCAGCGCGCCGTGAACCGCTTCATTGCTTTCGCTGACGAGGGCAACCGCATGGTCTTTGGCCCGCTGGCTCAACCCGATGTTCTGGCCAAGTCGTTTGGCCCGGAGAACACATTCCTATTTGTTATCACAGTGACAGGAACCATCATCCTGGTCTCCGCCGTTTCCACGCTTCTGTATCATTACGGTGTGCTTCAGGTCATCGTCCGCGGGATGGCGTGGGTAATGCGCCGCGTGATGGGCACAAGCGGCAGCGAAACACTCGCGGCCGCGGCGAACATTTTCATGGGCCAGACCGAAGCGCCGCTCGTCGTCCGACCCTACCTCTGCGGAATGACCCGCAGCGAGTTGAATTGCCTCATGATCGGCGGGTTCGCCAATATCGCCGGTGGAGTGCTGGCGGTTTATTCGGGAATGCTGAAAATCCCAGCCGGCCATCTCATCACTCAATCCGTCATGAGCGCGCCGGCGGCGCTGCTCATCGCCAAAGTGCTGGTGCCCGAGACCCAGGTAAGTGAAACCGCCGGCGGAGCCGATGCCAAAATCGAGCGCGAGAGCATCAACGGAATCGACGCTATATGCATCGGCGCGAGCGAAGGCATGAAGCTCTCGATTAACGTCGCCGCGATGCTGATCGCATTCACGGCCGTCGTTGCGGCTGCGAATTGGCTGATCGGCCATCTGGTCAGCTCTGTGGGTTGGCAGACCGATAAGCCGCTGCAGGAGTTCCTGGGCTACCTGAACGCGCCTTTCGCCTGGCTCATGGGCATCCCCGCCAAGGACTGCGTAACGATCGGCCAGATTCTGGGCGAGCGCATCGTGCTCAACGAATTCTTTGGTTACATTACGCTCAACGCAAAAAAGGCCCTCCTAGACGAACGGAGCTACACTCTTGCCACCTATGCGCTCTGTGGTTTCGCGAACCTTGGCAGCGTCGCCATCCAAATAGGAGGCATCGGAGCCCTCGCGCCCTCGCGGCGCAACGATCTGGTTCGGCTCGGCATGAAGGCCATGTTTGGCGGTTTGCTCGCGTGCTACATGACGGCATGTATCGCGGGCGTGCTGCTGTAGGCTCAGCTTTTGACGCCAATACGGAAAATGTCAGCGACCGAAATGAGAATTGCTGAGCTCCTGGGTTTCAGGTTTGACTTTCCGGGATGTAGCCCTAGTTTGCCCCCACGCATGACGCGCAAACTGATTCAATGGTCCGCCATTTTCGCGATTGTCTTTTCGATTGGCGCGCACTGGGTCGTTTTGCAATCGTTCGCGTGGTTTGGTATGGCGGTCAGTTTTTCACAAACGGTGCCGCTCAAGGAAGCTCTAGGGAAGACGTTCGATGGCCAGCATCCTTGCAAGCTGTGCGACTTCGTGGCGAAAGGCAAACATCAGGAAAAGCATGAGTCGCGGCAACAGCAGATGTCCAAGTTGAATTTGTTTTGCGTTGAACGGCAACTCCTGTTTCTCGGACCGCAGCCTTTCGGAGTGCCTACGGTTCGGCCATCCTTGTTGCTCAGTCGTCTTGAAGCTCCACCCGCTCCGCCTCCACGCCGGGCTTAACTCCCCTCTCTTGTCGGCTCAGCGCAATGGCGTCTGAGTTGTCTCTACGACCCTTCAGCCTAATCCAGGCTAAGCCCGTTTATCCCAATCCCGAAGCACTCGATGCGCTGTCGGTTGACTCGAAATGAAAAGCCGTTATAGGCGTGGTTTTACTCTCATCGAACTGCTGGTGGTCATCTCCATCATCGCGGTGCTCGCGAGCTTGTTGCTGCCGGCGCTGGGCCGAGCTAAAGCCAAAGCCCACGCAACAAAATGCCTTGGCAACCTCAAACAGATCGGTCTCGCAAGCGTCATGTACGCGGATGACAACATCGATGCGCTGCCGCGTTCCTCGCACCAGGGTCAATCATGGGTTGGTTCGTTGCAGCCTTACACAGCAGGCACAAATCTTTGGCGCTGTCCCAAGGACACGAACTTAAAGCGACCTTACAGTTATGCGATCAACGATTTCTTACTGCCGCCAAGCACCGCTGCGAGCGAGATTAATTACTCCAAAGCGACGGCGATCCCGTCACCGACCGAGACGTTCTTCATGACCGAGTGCGCTGATCGTTACGCGAATAGCGACCACTTCCACTTCATCGATCCCGAGGATGGCGGGTACTCGACAAACGCATTCTCTCCGCAAGTCGCCGTGCAGCGGCATCTGACGATGGCCAATTACCTGTATGTCGATGGTCATGTCGAGCAACTCAACAGGAACATCGTCCAAAGAAAACTGAATCAAACAAGCTCCCGTTTCGTGAACCCGGCTGGAAATCCCTAAGCTCAAAAAACCCTCACTTTGAAGACTCCAGCTCTGATGAAGAATAAAATTCTCACTCAAATTTTAACCACAATCGCGTTCGTGATTTCGGCGAGTATCGCTTCCGCTCAAGATCACGGACATCTCAACGCCGGAGCCGTGGGAACGAAGCAAAGCGATAAGCTCGTGTTCGACAACGCCGGAGATTTCTTAACAAACTCCGCCTACGTCAAAACACTCACGTTTACCAATGGCGGAACCTACGCTGGCTATTATCAGGGAAACATCACGCTGACCGCCTTGGCTGCGACGCCTCCTTTTGGCGGTCCCGCTCCCAATGCTCCAGCGCTCGGTTCGGTGATCCGCGCGCAACTGGCTTCGGTCGATGGGCCGCCGGGCGGGTCGTTTGGTTTCTGGGACGCGGGCGCAACGAATCCAACAATTGGTTTAATGAGCGGGCAGACCGGCACCAACATGTGGCGTTTGACCGAGAGCGACGGCTCGCCCGGCTCAGATCCCTACGGCCACTTCCACGGACGCCGTTTCACTGCGACAAAGCCGGGCTTGTACACCGTAAGCTTTAGGGTATTCGACACCTCGTCAAATGGCGCGAGCGGGGGACCCATTCACACACCATCAGAGGCGCTTCCGATTTATTTCCAGGCCGGCCTCACGATCACTTCGCTGATGAGAACCGGCAATGTCGCAACCGTGACGTACGGCTCAATTACAAATCAGAGGTTCAGTCTCGAGTACACGGCCGATTTGCTATCGCCGAACAGTTGGACAGCAGTCGGCGCGCCGGTGACTGGAACCGACTTGTTACAATCGCAGCAAGACACCAACATTACGGGTGTCGCCCGATTCTACCGGGTTAAGGCGACAGTGCCGTAGCCGGGGATCGGCAAGGACGAAGTGGAGACGGATTGGTCGGCACCGGCGTTCAGAAGCTCCACGCAACACTCGCGTGAATGCGGTAATCGGGGACATTCTGGAGGCCGTTGTTTTCGATTTGCAAAGGAACATCCACACCGGCGCGGGCGCTGAAATGGTTGCCCATCGTCAAGCCAAGTTGAGGGCCAAAATACCACGCCGTAGAGCCGGTTTGGCTTGATTTACGGTCAAAATACTCGGACCGCGCCATGGTTTCGTAAACCGCATTGCCCTGCAAACTCAGGCTGTATCGCTCGTTCAGCAGAAAGAAATATCCGGGACCACCCGAAACCATGAGATCATCTCCATATTTAAAAGAGGATTCACCCTCGGTGCGCAGGTAATACTGGAACTCCGTAGTGAAAAAAGCACGTTTCCAACGCAGGTTAAGCGTTGTTCCAACAACTCCATCGAAAGAGCCTGAACCCAGAGCTAAGTCGTGCGGATGAACTCCGCTGATTGCGTGGCTGTGACCGGCGGGAAAGAATGAATTGTAGAAGGCTTCCTGCTCGACGTCCTTCCGCACAAAGTCGGCGCCGCCGGTCGGAAATTTGACACCTCCAAGCAACTGGAGCTGGACGGAATAATCTTTCTTGGTTTGCTGCCAAGCGCTCCAGCGGCCAATCAACGCGATGTCACCCAAGCCGGCAACACTTCCCTCCCTGGCGGCTGCTTGATTGTAAAAGCGATACGACCTGGAGATTATCGGGATGTTCAGACTGAGTCCGAAATGCCGCGTAAAATTGTATCCAGGCACTAGGTGCGTGATAGAGCTGTCCAGGAATTAGGGATTCGACACCGAGATTGATTTCCCTTCGAATTGTAAATTGCGAAAGGGAATAAACTGCTCCGCGGCCGTAAAAAGAAAGCCGCTCGATTCGCCCTGAGCCTTGCTGACGCTGTAAACAGCGCAGAGGTCACAAGCGACTGTGGACTGAATCGACATTCCAAGTAACATCAAAAAGAGCGCTGCCGGATGCTTCATGCGGTGGACACGATATCGATCACTCGTCTGTTGCCAAGGATTCTTCGGCCTTCATTGGTGTCCTACAATTGGCGCTGGAGTGGTCGTGCTAGGGTGAAATGGCGAGCCTATAGAATCTGTGCGCATTCGTCGTCAGCGGGTCGGCCACAATATAATGGTTGGGGAATGGCAGCGCTCGCACTGCGTAGAGTTCGGACCAATTTGTTGAAAGCAGTGAGTTGGAGAATTGAAGCACATAGGCTCTTCCAGTCTCGGTATCAAAATGCACAAGGATCAGATCGTTCAGTCGCTCGACTTTGTAGATCTTCGGTTCTGTGTCTTGCTCAGCGTTCTTGCGAACAATCAGACTCGTCAGCGCGAGACGAGTCGCGCCTGATCCTCCTCGATCAAAGTTGGCTTGTCCCGGATTTGCCGAATCACCCTTCACCCGGTTGGGTGCTTGAATGGAATCGGATGCTGAGATGACCTGGCTCAATCCAATCCAAAAGACCATGGTTTTCTTGAGCCAGCGCTTGACGCAAGCCATCGCGGTTTCGACTGATTGCCTTGTCTCCAACAATGATGTTTGCATGCTGTTATGAGCTGAGCCTAGCATTTGTGTTCCCGGAGCTACCATTACAAATCGTTGGTCAAGCCTCGGCATTCGAGCTTTCCCGTCTTACTCGACTCCGCCGGTCGGCCGAGAGCTCACATGCTTTTCGGTTGCGCATTTGAATTGTCGAGTCCACTGTTCGCCTCGTTGCTGTATGCTTGCATGTAACGTGGATCGTCGCGGTTTCTGCTGATATGAAAAAAATCGAGATCTTCATGGTGATTGGCCTTCTTCTTCTCGGAGTGCATTGCCTCGGCCAAGACGTTGCCGGGATCGGAGTCATTCTGAACAAGGAGAAAGACGGGATCGTGGTCAAGCAAGTTTTGGCCGGAGCGCCAGCCGCAATCAGCAATAAGATCAAGGCAAACGATCGAATCATTGCTATCGGGCAGGGCGACAAAGCTTCCGTTAGTATCGAGGGTAAGAATCTCAGTGAGATCGTGCAAATGATTCGAGGTCCCAAAGGAACGGTCGTTCGTGTCACGATACTTCCGGACGGAAAAGAAAATGCGCAACCCGAGGTGATCAGCCTTGTCCGTGGCGAGATAAAAGAGATCGCGGCGGCACCGCCCACCGAGGAAAATCGGGTGGGTGCGACGGCTCCGGAAATCGCCGGGGAAGATTTGGACGGCAAGAAGTTTAAGTTGAGCGATTACCGAGGGAAAGTCGTGTTGATTGATTTCTGGGGAGATTGGTGAGGCCCCTGTCGGGCTATGTACCCGCACGAGCGGTCGCTCGTGAAGCGAATGGCAGGAAAGCCTTTTGTTCTACTCGGCGTGAACAGTGATCCGAAGGACCACCTTCGGGCAACGCTCAAGAAAGAGAACATCACTTGGCGCTCTTGGTGGGATGGCGGCAATACCAGCGGGCCGATTGCCCAGGCGTGGGGGATCCGAGGTTGGCCCACGCTCTATGTGGTCGATCACAAGGGAGTGATCCGGCACCAACACGTCGGGTCACCTGGCGACGAGGTTTTGGATGCCGAACTGGAAAAGCTCATCCGAGCAGCGGAGGCGACCAAAGAATAAATTCGCAATTTTATGCTGATGGTTAGGCGTTTGGGGTTTCTCCCAACGTTCTGCCTCTGACCGAATCCCACTCGGTCAGGATGATCCGGGATTGTCTAAACGCTTCAACATTGATCAAAGTCGCCGCCGGGAAAATCGAGCGTGTTCGATAGCGTTGTTGATCTCAGCCATGCCTCTCCGGTTGCCTGACAGATCGGACAGGGAATCATGCGCTGCGGTTGGTCTTCGACAAAGTCGCGTTCCGCAAATCGAAATTATCAACCAACGGGATCGGCATGGTTTCACCGATTGATCAGATGCAATAAAGTAGCAGTAACGATGACAAGCCATATCCCCACAACTTCGGGTTCGCCCGCCCTACCTCCATCGGCCATTCAATCGGAAGATCAACTGGATGAGATCATGACCCGACCGTCTCCGCGGCTTATCGAGCACGTTAAAACGTTGAAGAGTCCTCTGCTGGTATTAGGCGCTGCCGGGAAGATGGGACCCTCGTTGGCGGTGTCCGTGCAGCGCGCCGCCGCTGCTGCTGGGCACGACTTGAAGATCATCGCGGTCAGCCGGTTCTCCGGCAGCCAAACGCGGCAGTGGCTGGAGTCGCGCGGCGTGGCAACCATCACCTGCGACTTGCTTGAGCGAGGGGCATTCGAGCAATTGCCCGACACACTTAACTTGATCTATTTGGTCGGTCTGAAGTTTGGCACGCAGCAAAATCCGTCGTTGACTTGGGCAGTCAACACCTTGGTTCCAACTCATGTCGTGGAACGCTTTCCTCAAGCTCGCACCGTCGCCTTGTCCACTGGCAATGTCTATCCATTGGTTCCAGTGAATAGCGGTGGCGCGAACGAAACGGATTTGTTGACACCGCTGGGCGAATACTCGAATGCGGCCGTCGCTCGCGAACGGTTGTTTGAGTATAGCGCCCGGAAGTACGGCACTCCGTTAGCGCTGCTCCGATTGAACTACGCGGTCGATTTACGCTATGGCGTGCTGTTGGAAATTGCCCAAAAAGTTTGGGCGAACCAGCCTGTGGACGTAACGACCGGCTACTTCAACTGCATTTGGCAAGGCGATGCCAACGAGATGATCGTGCGCTCGCTTGACTTGGCCTCCACGCCGCCGACCGCCTTTAATCTCACCGGGGCGGAGACGCTCTCAGTGCGCGAGCTAGCCTATCGTTTCGGTGAGTTGATGGGACGCCCCGTGGGGATTGTTAGCACGGAAGCGGAGACGGCGCTGTTGAGCAATCCTGCCCGCCTGTGTGCGACCCTGGGGAAACCGGCAACAGCGTTGGAAATGGTTTGTGGCTGGACGGCACATTGGGTCATGAGTGGTGGGGCAACTCTCGGCAAAGCGACTCGGTTTGAGGTTCGCGATGGACGATTTTAGAATAAAGTCGAACGGTCGATGACTGGTGGGAAACCGCCGACAGAGAGTTTACCGCGCAGTAGTAGCTAAAAGGTTCCGCGCTACTTGCCCTCCGCAGTCGCTACCAAGAAATCGGCGATGTGGAGAACCTGGATGCCTGTCGCTCCGGCTTTGTCCAAGCCCGCGCGAATTTGCAGGATGCAGCCTGGATTAGTCGTGACGACGGTCCTGGCGCCTGTCTTTAAGATGTTCTCGATCTTGCGTTGCTGCAGGCGTTCAGCCATCTCCGGTTCGGTCAAGTTGTAGGTGCCCGCGCTGCCGCAGCAGACATCGGATTCCGGTAACTCGACGAACTGCCTTCCAGCAACTCTCCTGATCAACTCGCGAGGCGGCTGGGTGATGCGCTGTGGATGCGCCAGATGGCAGGCGTCATGGTAAGTGACGAGATCTGAGATTTGAGATCGGAGATTTGAGGGTTCTCCGCCCGGTTGGCTCAACCATTCCGTCAGATCCTTGACCTTGCTGCTGAACTGGCGTCCGCGTTCGGCCCATGCTGAGTCGTCGTGCAGCAGATGACCGTATTCTTTGAGAGTAGATCCGCATCCCGCAGCGTTAATAATGATCGCGTCGAAGCCAAGTTTCTCGAAGACCTCGATATTATGCCGAGCGCATTCACGGGCACGTTGGAGGTTTCCGCCGTGGGCATAAAGTGCTCCGCAGCATCCCTGGGCCTTTGGCGTCAGCACGTCATATCCTGCTTGGTTCAAAAGGCGGACGCTTGAAGCGTTGGTATCGCCAAACAGCACGCTCATCACGCAGCCACGGATGAACCCGACGCGGCCTTGCTTCTGTGCGCTCGTTGCCGGGGACAATTCAGGCAAGGGAATGGATTTGGCGTTTACTGGAATCAAGGAGAGCGCTTCTCGGGCAAACTTGGGCAAGAATCGATCCATGCCGAACCTCTTCAACCACTGCGCCGGAAACAGAGCGAGCTTCATTCGCAGAGGATAAGGGAAGACTCGTTCGATCGCCGTGCGACGAAGAAAAGTCTGAAACGCGGAGCGGCTGTAGCGTTTTTCAATTTGCTCGCGCGTGGCCTCCAGCAGGTCGCCATATTGAACACCGCTAGGACAAGCAACCTCGCATGCCCGGCAGCCTAGGCAAAGATCTATGTGGCGGACCGCCGCGTCGGCCATGGGCAGACGACCGTCTTGCAGAGCACGCATGATGTAAATCCGACCGCGCGGGGAATCATTTTCATTTCCAGTTTCGAGATAAGTGGGACAGGCCCCAAGACAGAGCCCACAATGCACGCACGCGAGAGCCTTGGCTTCATCGAGGAAACGGTTGCTCGGGGAAAAAGGCGGTTTCACAAGCGCAATTTCGGAAGGATATGATTTGGGTCGAACGCATTTTTCACCCTCCCCATGAGATGGAGTGGTAAAACATCTTTAGGCGGTATTGATCCTCCTCGATACCAGACAACTCCGTTCCCGGCCCGGGCCACGAATGTCACCGGTTTGAGTTCGCGGATTAGCTGAGTGATTTTTGAAGGCAAGACCGAAATGTGTTGGGCTTGAGCCGAGGTTTCTTGGTCCCAGAACATTCTGTCGTAATCCAGGTCGGCTGGAGTGTTTGTTCCGAACTCGCGCGCTTTTTCGAGTTGATAATCGACATCTTCGCGCGGCCCGGCGAATCCAAGAACGACTGCAAAGGCCTTCGCGGGCGAAGAGCTAGGCGACAAGACATTGTGGAGATCCATCACAGAGGGTGTCAGGTCCGACGCCACGACTGTTTCGATAAATGCGTCCGCGCGATCGAGGGAATCGAATTCTGCCTTGATAAACTCTTCGGCCTCGGGGATTGGCTGCAATTTGAACGTGGCTTCCACAATGATTCCGAGGCTGTCAAAACTGCCGATAAACAATTTTCCAAGATCATAGCCAGCCACATTTTTTACGACCTTGCCACCCGCCTTAATCAGACTGCCATCAGGCAGAACAACCTTGATTCCGACGAGGTAATCCCGAATGGTGCCGTATCCTAAACGCCGCGGGCCGGTTCGATTCGATGCCAACAGATCCCGAACTGTTAAACTTTCCGGGTTAGGCGGATCGATTGGAAGCCACTGTCCCCTTTGAGCAAGATGGGATTGGAGCTTACCCAGAGCAATACCGGCTTCTACCGTAGCCGTCATGTCCTCCGGGCTATGTTCCAAAATGCGATGGAGCGCCTTTGTTTCTATCGCGTCTATTTTTTCATGACGAGCATGGGCGCTTGCCATGGCGTGGCACAGGTCTCCGACGTTGGCAGGCTTTATGACCCTCATATTGTCTTCAAAGGGCTCGGACTCGTTCAACGATCGCTGCGCGCACACGGAGTTTTAGAGAATGTATCTCGTCATCGTGAAGAAATTGTGCCGTCGTGGTCATGCTCATAAAACGGTTGCACGCTAGAAGAACTCGGGGTGCATTGCAAGTTGCAGCGTCGCTCCGCCAGCAAATCTCATTTTGGCACGCATGTAGTCCCGCCTTCAGGCGGCATCGCGTGGGAGAATCCAACGCCTGTGGACTTGCCGACCCCCCTCCGGCTGAAGCCGGGACTACGTACCGCAACACTGGAAGTTCCCGCGTTAGATGGTCGGAAACCAACGAACGCTGGCGAATCCCCTGGGCAGATCATCGCTCAAAGACTTAAGGCTTCTGGCGGTGCTAGCCTGGGAGTTCCTTCGCCTCCTTCGCTGCCGTCGCTGCCGTCGCGAGACTCAGTTTGGAAAATCTTGCGAATGTCTCGCGACGTAAGCGACGGCAGCGAAGGAGGCGACAAAAAGGAGCCTACGGGCAACTGGCTTTTTGTTCATTCAGGAGTCCTACTTTTTGAACGGCCTCGATCGTTCCCACGGGAGATTCATGGAGAACAGTCTGCCAACCTCGACGATTTGCCGCGGCAATATTTTCCGGACGATCGTCGATGTAGAGCAAGTCAGACCCATTCTGACCCGTGTAACGTTCAACGACCTCGTAAAGTCGCTCATCCGGCTTCATAACTCCGTGCTCGCAGGATAAGACATAGCCATCGAAGTCTTGGAAAAATGGATAGCGCATCCGGATATGCTGAACGGCGAGATGATTCGTGTTGGAAAAAATGTAAGATGGCATCCGCTGGGCCCGAAGTGCGGCATGAAGCTGTAGCATCGGTTCGATCGGAGTAAAAACGTTGCCGAAGATTTCCCCAAACTCCACTAAATCACCGCAAAACCCAGACTTCGACTGGATCTCACCAAAGAATTGTTCGGTCGTCATCAGGTTGGTCTCGAAGCGGTAGAGGAGTGGAGATTGATCAATGATCTTAAGGAGTTCTTCCGCCGAGATGCGGCAACGGGGTTGAAGTTTGCGCGCGGCGATGGAGTAGTCGAAATCAAGGAGCACTTTGCCTAAATCAAAAACGATAGTTTTGGGAATCATTGTCTTGGGGTTGAGGTGGAAGTCGGTATAATCAAATCGTGAAATAGAGAATAGAAATTAGCAAATCGAGCTGATCGTCAAGGTGCGATTCTCGCAAAAATAATTAAAATTGCGAAATCCGCCTCAGAATGCTTGCATTTGCTCCTTGCGGGACCGCGTGCGATGAGAAAAGTGCTGATCGTCGAAAAAGACCCTGTGCAAAGCATGGCCTATATGAGGGCCTTCATTGTCGCAGGTTTCGACGTTGATCGAGCGACCAGCGAGGGGTCCGCATTTGAAGCAATCAATCGCTTGCGGCCGCAAGTGGTGCTCATAAACGTTCTGCTCGGAGGAGACAAAGGGCTGAGCCTGATCAGGACGATTCGCGCGGAGTCCAAGCACCGCGCATTGCCGATCATCGGTTTCGCCCGTGAAAATGCCGACGACACCCTCGCGGCCGCTCAGATGGCAGGCGCCACCGAATGCCACGTCATAACAAAGGCCGGCGCTCAAGCGTTGTTAGCAGCCGCTCGTAACGTTCTGCAACCGGCAGCGACGGCGACCTCAGCCAACGCTGCGGCATCCCAGCCGGTCCAACGATCGAGTCCGACCCCATCGCCTTTTCTTACACCGCTGCTGCCTGAGCCACCCCCTCCCCGTGCAATCCATCCGGTCGCAGCACTACCACCACCCCCTCCGCCACCGCCGCCTCCGGAAGCTGAGATTGTTGAACCCGATTCGCCGCCGCAGTCGGTCGTCAAGGCATTCGCACGAAGCGACCACCAGAAACTCTTGGTGAAGCTCAAGGAGCTATCGGGATCGTTGCTCAAAGCCGAGAACAAGGCGACACAGCCGCCGTTGGTTAATGAGATGCATCGGAAAGCGCAGGAATTCGCAGCCGACGAGTCGGTGTGCAACGCGGCACTGTTGAGGAGAGTCGCTAATGTGTTAGTGGTGTTGCTCAAAGATTTGTCTGGTCTGCCTCAGGCGGTGAATTCCTCCAGCATGCGGACAGTGAATCAAACTGTGAATTTTCTCGATATTCTGTCCAAGCACCCTCTTGGCCGCGCAAGCGAGAACGACGATCCTTTTAACGTTTTGATTGTGGATGATGAAGCGATCGCTCGCCGGGTGGTTGCGGGGGCTTTGGGACTGGTTCAACTTAAGCCCGACACCGCGAAGGATCCGAGCGAGGCGCTCGAATTGGCCAGAGTCAACCATTACAACTTATTCGTCTTGGATGTGAACATGCCGGGGATGACCGGTTATGATCTTTGCGAAAGGCTCCGCAAATCGGACAACTACCGGAAAACTCCGGTCATCTTCGTTACGGGATGGAACACCTTTGAGAGCCGTCTCCGTTTTGCCCGAAGCGGCGGCGACGATTTCATATCGAAGCCATTTCTTCCGCCGGAGCTTGCCGCAAAAACGCTCATCCACCTCCTTGGGCGTAGGATGGGTCTGGACAAAGAATAGACTGGCTCTCCTCTCCCCACTCGTTCCTCGCAAAGGGAGAGACCACCCCGGACTTCGCGCGCGCAGGGCAACTCTGAACCCACCCTACCCCTCCCAGGAGGGGAACGGACAGAACTCCCCTCCTGGGAGGGGTAGGGTGGGTCGGTTCATGGGCAGGAAGGAAGACTTGGCAGCGCGCCTGTCCTCATTCGGCTGAATCAGGGATGGAAAGCTTGCTGAAGGTCGCGAAAATTGGAGTTCGAGATTACTTGGTGAAGTCGTTCCGGGAAGACGTGCTCGTCGAAAAGGTCGGTCGTGCCGTGACGTTGCGGCCCAAGCCAGCTTCGTGAGGCTGGAGCCAGACGACACGCATTAGGATGAGCAGAAGGAGAGATATGCAAGAGCAAACATGGCGAAAGCGCCGAAGAACAGAAGGCTAGCCCAGCCGCTTGATATCGCATGACTCGACATCTTCCGAAATAAGCGGGTGAATATGAGAAAACCATTCGTGCCGACTCGACTTTTGACATTTTTCTTGAAAGGGTCGGTCCCAGCCTTGGTTCCCGTGCAAGTCTCCCAACAGTTGAGTGGAAACCAAGCTTCCGTTGCCCGCCACTTGGGAAAACTTCGTTGCAACTGCGGCGGTGGCGGATAAGGTAAGGCGTATGAGCGTTGCCGAACTCAAAAAGGAAGTGGACGCGCTGTCGCCTCCGGAACTGGCCGAACTTTCCGCCTACATCGCAAAGCGCGACAGTGCGGAATGGGATGCGCAGATTGACCGGGATTTCAGCGAGAGCGGACTCCTTCGGCCTGTCCTGGACGAGGTCCGCGCCGACATTCGGGTGGGGTGTCTGGACAAGATGCCGTGATTTCCAAAACGCACCGGCGGTTGTCGAGTAGGGATGACCGGTTACACGGTCACCCCTCTCTCAGAACCGGACTGGCGGATCTCGCATCCGGCTCTTTGGATGATATCTCGGGACCCCGAGACCGGATCCCTCCGGCCATGCTCTCGATGAACTCCTTGTCGCTGG
>SIBE01000015.1 GCA_009695265.1 Pedosphaera sp.
GTGCCGACGTGGGCAATGATCGCGTCCGCGCCAGCCTCAGCCATCGCCTTCGCCTCCGCGGGCGTGGCGACATACACAATCGTGAACAGCTCCATCTTCCGCGCCAGCCTGACCATTTCGAACTCCTTCTTCACGCTCATGCCGGTTTCTTCAAGAATTTCCCGGAACATGCCGTCCACGATGCAGTGCGTCGGAAAGTTGTTCACCCCGGAAAAGCCCATGTCCTTAACTTTCAGCAACCAATGCCACATGCGGCGCCGAGGGTCCGTTGCATGTACGCCGCAAATGACAGGTATCTCTTCAACAATCGGCAATACTTCATATTCACCGATCTCCATCGCGACCGCATTGGCATCGCCGTAAGCCATCAGCCCGGCCGTGGACCCATGGCCTGCCATTCGAAACCGTCCCGAGTTATAAATGATGATCAAGTCGCCACCGCCGCGTTCGATAAACTTGGCGCTGATGCCAGTTCCAGCGCCGGCTGCGATGATGGCTTGCCCTTTGGCCAGGGTGGCACGCAGCCGTTCGATGACTTCTTTGCGAGTGTAGGGGTTGCCCTTACCGGTCCAGGGATTTGGCATAGAGAAAAGTTTGGATTGCTACAGGTTTGTTGACGCTTGCTTTGACCGTTCGGACAGGATTCGCCGATGCATCGAGGCGTCTAAACGGACGCAAAGCATTTCGCAAAATTCCAGCAAACATTGCTCTGTTTCACCAAGAAATGCAACTCCGCACTCGCCCAGTGCAAAGATTTAGGAATTCTCTTTGCGAAAAGTAGGTAGTCCCAGCTTGAGCCGGTGCCGGCGTGAAAGTCTGTTAAAGCAGCGATTCCATGCGGGTCGCTCATAGTGCGCCGTTCAAAAATGAATTGTTGAGTTCAATGTTCGAGGTTGACCCGAAACCAAACACGAGTAATCTGACACAATCGCCTCACAACGTGTGATCAAACATAAATGTTTAATCTTTAATCTTTTTTATGGAACAGAATAAAAACCTATCAATGGCCGGCGGTGATACGCGCCGGGATTTTATCAAGAAAGCCGCGACCGCTGCCGCAGCAGTGGCTACCGTCAACGTCCTGAAAACGCCCGTCTATGGCCAAAACCAGGCTCCTTCTCCCGGGCGAGTCCTGGGTGCGAACGACCGTATCGGAGTAGCGGTAATCGGCGTCGGCTTTGGCATCGGCAAGAATCACCTGGAAGGTATTCATAAGAATGCCAGCGCCAATAACGTCGTCGTCCGCGGCGCTTGCGACCTCTTCAACAAGCGCCGTGATTGGGCTAAAGAAACCGCCAAGCTCAAGGATTCGGATCTCTTTTCCGATCACCGGAAGCTGCTCGAGAGAAAAGATATCGACGCCGTGGTTATCGCCACGCACGATCCGTGGCACGCAGCGATCGCCATCGACGCTATGAACGCCGGCAAGAGCGTCTATTGCGAAAAGCCGATGACGCGTTACTTAGGAGAGGCTTTTCAGATCTATGACACGGTCAAAAAGACGGGACGCATTTTCCAGGTTGGTTCTCAAGGCTGTTCTGCCGGGGGTTGGCATAAAGCGGCTGAATTGATCCAAGGCGGGAAGATCGGGACGCTGATCTGGGGACAAGGCTATTATTGCCGCAACAGCCCGAAGGGCGAATGGAACTACACAATCGAGGAGGAAACCAAACCGGAAAACCTCGATTGGAATCGCTGGCTCGGTCCAGTATCGAAACGCCCGTTTAGCGCTGACGCCTTCCATCGCTGGCGGAAATACTACCCTTATTGCTCTGGGTTATTGGGCGACCTCGTGCCGCATCGGCTGCATCCGCTGATGCTGGCCAGCGGCAATCCGGAGTTCCCTTCTCGCGTGATGAGCATCGGCACCAGGAATGTTCACACGGATCGCCACACTCCCGGCACACCGGAGCGGGATGTTCCAGAGCATGTGCAACTCGTAGCGGAATTCCCGAGCGGCTACATGGTCACCATCACTTGCAGCACGGTGAATTCGAGAAGCCCGAACTTCGTTATCTACGGTCATCAAGCCACACTCGAGATCGGCGACTCAGGCAACGTCGTCCAGATGGTTCCTGAGAGAGCATTCGCCAGTGAGTTCGAGGATCTTTCGGAAAGCGAACGCAAGGCATTGGCTCTTGATCCGATCAAAGGCCTCCAGCATGAAGACATCCGTGTGCATGAAAAGAATTGGTTTGATTGCATCCGCAGCGGCAAGCAGCCGAATGCTGGCATCGAGCTTGCTATTCGCGTTCAGACCGTCATCTCGCTCGCTGAAATGTCCGAGCGCCTGAAGACTGTGTGTCTGTTCGACGACAAGACGCGCAAGATCAGCGGCACTGACGGCAAGGAAATACAAGCAATTAACTACGGCACTGGACCGATGTCCTAGCTAGACTCAGTTACTTTGCAAGCAACGGGGTTTCGCGGGACATGCCTGCGAAACCCCGCGCTCTTTCCAGTGCTGGCGAGTCTCGAGGTAGCGCGCTGCTGCGCAATGGAATCGTCGCGCATACCAAGACACGAGCCTCTTCGCAGCCCCGAAAACTAAAACCGTATGCAGACAGTCGCTCTTGCACGTAACGCCATGGCGACGCGTTTCGAGATCCTGCTGCACGGTGAAGACGCAGTGGCATTGCGCGCTGCGGCCGAGGAAGCGCTCGATGAAATTGAGCGCTTGGAAGCCCAGCTCAGTCTTTACCGGCTCTCCAGCGAAATAAGCGGCATCAATTCGAGGGCTGCCCGTGCGCCTGTGCGAGTTGAACCAGAGCTGTTCCGACTGTTGCAACAGTCTCGGCATCTGAGTCAGGAAAGCGACGGCGCGTTCGACATTACTATCGCGCCCTTGGTGCGCTGCTGGGGCTTTATGGGTGGGACAGGAAAAATGCCGGAGCCCCAAAGCATTGCTGAAGCGCGATCACGCGTCGGCATGCAATTGGTGACTTTGAACGAAGATGATTTTACCATTCGATTCCTCCGGGAAGGGGTCATGATTGATCTGGGCTCTATTGGTAAAGGCTACGCCTTGGAGCGTGCCGCCGAGATTCTGCGAGACGCAGGTGTCACTTGCGCTCTTCTGCACGGTGGAACCAGCACTGTCTATGCGATCGGCGCACCGCCCGATGCCGATGCGTGGAAAGTGGCTATCGACGTGCCTGATGTGCGAGGTTCGGAGTACGAGATGAGCGTTGGCTCTGATAAGAGGGATGCAAAGCCCGTTAAGCCGTTAGCGATGGTGCCTCTGAAAAACGAGGCTCTGTCAGTTTCAGGTGTGCATGGCAAATCGTTTAACTTGAACGGTAAGATGTACGGCCACGTGATCGATCCTCGAACAGGTGAGCCTGTTCAGGGAGCTCTCTTAGCCGCCGTGATACTGCCCTCCGCCACCGAAACCGATGCTCTTTCTACAGCGCTGCTCACCTTGGGGGCTTCCGGACATCAGCAAATCGCGAGTCTTCGACCTGGCATGCGCACGTTGCTATTGACGCGAAAGGAGGGCACTGAGGATAGGCGCTTAGAATCTAAAGGAATTCTCGAGGCGTTCTGATTGGGGAAGGTTCGAGGGAACGAATGAGGAAGGGATGGACGGCCGTTGTCCAACACCAGGTGTTTTGATCCGCCGGAAAACGACGAATTACCGGAAGGATAAAATGAACTTGTACGACAACAACGGTGTAACTGAGCCCATGTGGAAGAGTATTCTTGGCTGCATTCTAGTGGCTGGCCTTTTCGGCTTGGCGCTAATCGCCCTTTGATCAAGGCCACTGGAACGGCCCAAGACGCACGATCCGATGCAGGGATTTGCCCCGCCTCTGGACTGCTGCGATCAAGCGCGCCTTCGCGCTAGAACGAGGTCGATCGCAAATTCCATTCCTCCACGACATCTTTCGGGAGGTCGTGAAGAAAGCGCGAGGGATGTTGGATGATATCGCCGCTGTAACCAGCCGTCATGCGAATCAAGGGATAGCTCAGATAAAGTTCGTCCTTAGCCCTGGTGATCGCCACATAAAATAATCGCCGCTCCTCCTCCTCATTTTCCGGACGTTCGAGGGAACGCGCCGATGGGAAGAGCCCGTCACAGAGCATAATCACAAAGACGACCCTGAACTCGAGGCCTTTGGCTTGATGGATCGTGGAGAGTTTGATTTGCTCGGAGTCTCGGGCCGCTGGTTTATCCTCCACGGTTTCCATAGTTGAAAGCAAAGCAAGTTGAGTGAGGAATTCCTCAGTGGTCTTAAACTGGAGCGCAAAATTGGCAAGCTGTTCGAGGTCTTCCAATCGGGTGCGATAATTTGGGTAATTCTCCTTTAAGTAATCCTCATACCCGGCTTCGGTGATGATCCTCAGCATCTTTGCCGGACTGCTTTTCACCGGTTCACATTCCAGTTGAGCGATTGTAGCCGTAAATTGAGCCCAAGCTGCGTCGGCCTTTTTTGGCACCCCCTTCACGCACCCTTGTAAAGACGTTGCGAGACGTCGAAGATCACCCGAGGGAAGTTCATGTAGCGGCTTCTGACTTCCGGCTTCTGATCGCTGATCCTTCGTCTCGGTTCTCTTTTCTCCGATTTCCCAATCCGTCTTGAATTGATGCCATATTTTCTCCGCTCCCTTTCCTCCAATGCCAGGCAACAAGCGAACAAGCCTCTTGAAGGAGAGTTCGTCCTGTGGGTTGCTTGTCAGCTTGAGGTATGCGGCGGCATCTTTAATATGAGCCTGTTCGAAGAAACGAATGCCGCTGGTGATGCTGAACGGGATATTGCGGCGGGTCAGCTCTAGCTGCATTTCGAGGGCGTGAAAGTGAGATCTGTAGAGAACGGCCACCTCGTCGAGATTGATCCCTTCGTCACGCAATTCTAAGGCGCGTTGTGCGACAAAAGCTGCCTGTTCACCGGCGTCTCCACAAGTCACGACCACCGGCTTCATTCCAGCTTTGCGAGCTGGCGTGAGTTGTTTGGCGAACTGATGGAGGTTCGGCGCGATCGCGGCATTGGCCAAGGCCAGAATTTCCGGAGTGCTGCGGTAATTGGTTTCGATTTTATAAATTTTGGCGTTTGGGTAACGTTCCGGAAACTGAAGAATGTTTTGGAAGTTCGCTCCGCGCCATGAGTAGATGCTCTGAGAATCATCACCCACGACCATCACGTTATGATGGCGGGCCGCAAGTAAATCAATCAGATCGCTCTGCAGTTTATTCGTATCCTGGTATTCATCGACCAAAATGAACTGAAACCGGCTCTGGTACTGCTCGCAAAGATCCTCGTGCTCTTGCAGCAGCCTTAACCAGAGGACGAGAAGATCATCGAAATCCATGACGTTGGTCGAGCGTTTGCGTGCTTCAAAACTCCTTTGCACACGCCGGATGTCATCCGCCAGCATTCGGAAATAGTCGTAGTATTCGTCCAGAATAGCTCGGATCGATTTCTGAGTGTTAACGGCTAGCGAAAAAACCTCTCCCAGCACCTCTGCTTTTGGAAAACGGGTGGCCTTGATATCAATCTTGGCGTCATCAATGCAGGACTTGAGCAGTTCCTTGGTGTCCTCGCGGTCCAAAATCGTAAAATCAGGCCGAAAGCCAAGCCGATCCGCATGGCGCCGTAAAATGCGATTGCCGATAGAATGGAATGTGCCACCCCAGAGCGAGGAAATGTCGTTGCTCAGCACCTCTGTCACGCGCCGCATCATTTCCTTGGCGGCCTTGTTCGTGAACGTGAGCAATAGGATGCGGTCGGGCGGTATGCCTTGCTCGATGAGATAAGCGACCCTGTACGTCAGCGTCCTAGTTTTGCCCGAGCCAGCCCCAGCGATTACTAATGCCGGACTCGGAAGCGCCGTCACGGCCGCGCGCTGTTGCTCGTTCAATTCACTGGCATAATCAATCTGCAAATGAATCGGCGCGCGAAAGGATTGAAGCACATAGTCGCGTGACATGACGGAAAGTTAACGACGAAACAGCAATGGGAAAAAGGGAAAACTGATTATTGTCGCACGTAGCGGCGGCCAGTCCGCTCCCTAAGGATCGGTCAAGCAGCGGCCGTTGCGCTAAGCTGCCTCTGCAAACGCTCCAGATTAGCCTCAATCAGCTCCACGTAAATATTCGGTCCGTCCGGATACGGATCATTGAGGAAAAAGTAAGCTCCTTGAAAACCCTTCTTGATCCGGTCTTGAACGTAGAAACTCCAGAATCCGTGGGTTTTTTGCATCAGATCCGAGGCGCTCGAAAACATCGCTCGGGTATTGGTCTTCCCAGCACTGAAACGCTCTGATTCGGCGAATTCCTGGTAGAGGATGGGCAATTTCTCCACGTAATCTTCGGCGGCCATCTGGCCCAGCAAATCCGCCGTGCCCAAGGCGAATCCCACAGATCTCTCGAGTTCATCCTGGAACAGTAGAGACTTCAACTCCACATTCGCGCCAGTGCAGCGAATCATGTTCTGCACCGCCGCAATGTCGTTCGCCTCGAACTCCTGCTCGCCGAGCAGCGCCGCCGCGAACTCCAGGCTTCGACTGACGTGGATCAATGTGTATTTCGCTCCGGTGCCTTCGTGATCCATTTTGGTTTTCAAATAACCGGTGTCGTGCAACAAAATCGCCAGCAGCCCCAGCTTGAACATCCGTTGAGTTAAGAGTGGTTCAACCCTCGCCTCATGGCGTCCACGCAATAGCCGCACCATGCAAAGTGTTCCTTGCATCGTATGCTCGAGATCATGGTAACGCGCGTCGATCGGCTGGTAATCGCGATACTTTCCAGTAAAACAATTGAGCGCCCATGAAAACGCTTTCGGAACAAAAAACCGGTCTGCATTGGGGTACATCCCCAAGTAAGAGGCTTGAACTTCGAACTCCACCGCTGCTGAGTCTTTCGTATCAACCAAAAGGCGCATTTTGCGTTTTCTAGCATTTTTTCATAAAAATGCACGTTTTTTCACACCATGAGCTGAACTCCACTCAGGGCGCGCTCATCTTAGGATGCTGCCAGTGGTAGTGGCTTCTTTGAAGCCAAAGGATCATCCAGTTGACATCAGCAGGGTCGGGTCATGCGTTGAGGAGCCATCGACAGGCTCCTCCTTCCACTATCAGCCTGGCAGATAGCGCGCCTCGGTTTTGGCTTGGTCAGGTGTCAGTTTTTTCACGTAAGGAACCGTCGGGATAACGCGCTTGTCTTATCAGCCGCTTTGGAACAAGCTTCGGCCATGTCTGAAATTGGTCAATTTGCCCATCATGGCGCCAACCGAATTACACCGCGTATTCTGAAAGGAATCCATAAACAGCTTCCGTTCTTGAAAGTCGAGTTTGCGACCATCCACGCACCGCAGTTTCCGCATCTGGTGGATCAACTGGAGTTTCTGTCCGACGTGGTCGAGGATTTTGCGGAAGGAGCCGCCGAGGATTTACCATACGTCACCGTGGCTAGCGCCGCCTTCGCCCTCGTCTATGCCCATCGCCAACTGCATTTAATTTCTGGCTCGGTTCCGATCTTTGGGTACGCGGATGATTCCGGAGTCGTTCGCACTGTCCTGATCGAGCACGAACGAGTGTTATCAGATTACGCTGAGAAAAACGGGTTGGAGTGGTCCAAAATTACACTGAAAGCCTGATATGCCGTGGAGGAATTCTCCACCGCTGTGGTCTGCGGCATCATTGGGTTCCCCGATTAAACCGCCGACAATCTGCCTGAATCGGACTCAGCCATTACGCCTCTCGTTTCACTACCGAATCACCAGACCTCAACCGGTCCTTTGGGCACGGGAATGAACTGTCGCTTGGCGATGTCGGCCTCCTGCATAAAGGAAGCTACCAGGGGTGCCGGCTCGTAGCTCGGTTTCAAGGTGCCGGTTTCGTCCAGAAATTGTTTCCGCCAGCAAAGATAGCGCTCGAGTATCTCTCGGAACTGATCCCGGGTTGCGATTGTGACGACGCTTTTGTTGAATTCATTGGCCGGTCCAAAGCGTTTCGAATACCACGGCGCGACCTTCCGAAACATCCGGCATCCCAACGCCTCGCCAAACACTTCGATCATTAAGTCGAAGTGACGGCACATCACGCGAACACGTTCGGAGAAACCCGGGTCGGGCAAGAGTTCTCCTGTGCGTAAAAAATGCAACGTGTGGGCAAAAATCCACGGATTATAAAAAGCGCCACGTCCGATGCTCACCGCGGCGCACCCGGTTTCCTCCAGCATTCGTTTGGCCGCCTGCGGTGTTGTGACATCCCCATTGCCCACCACGGGGATTGTTCTCACGGCTTCGACCACGGCGCGAATGCCAGCCAATTTGACTGTTCCTTCGAAGCCTTGCTCGCGTGTCCTCCCATGCACGGCGATGGCGGCAATACCGACGTCTTCCAACGCTCGGGCCAGATCCGGCGCCGTCCAGTTCTGATCGTCCCATCCCAAACGCATCTTGGCTGTGACAGGTATCTTCACAGCGTCCACCATTCCTTTCACGAGCTTCGTGGTCTTCTCCAGATCCGTCATCATGGCCGACCCGCCGCCGACGCGGCAGACCTTACGAACTGGACAACCCATATTAATATCCACGGACGAGATCCCAATCGATTCGAGATAGACCGCCGCATCCCGCATTTCTTCGGGAACCGACCCGAACAATTGGACGGCTAGCGGGCGGTCTGCCGGGCAAGTTTCGATCAGCTTGAGAGCTTTCGGATTCCTCTCCACCAGCGAGCGGGCATTTACTAGGTCGGTGGTTGCCAAATCCAGTCCTCCGATCTCCCGGAGCGTGAGCCGAAACGGCAGATTGGTATAACCTGCCAACGGCGACAGAAAGAGATTGGACTTAAGTTTTAGCGAACCTATGCAAAACATGCGGAACCATAATGTCAAAAGGAGTTAATCATTCAAGCTGGGTCGCCGGTTATGTGCGCAGGCGGGCGCTCGTGGAATGAGTTCAACCGAATTTTCCAGATTTAACAGTGAGAATTGCCCGGCGCTGGAATCATTCAGTTCCCAACGCGAGGTGATCGAGTGTTCGCTTCGCTATCAGCAGTCCTGTTTCCTCCAGCTTTCGTCCTGCCAACAAGTTAAGAGGTCCGCGCTGCGCAGACGATTCGCCAGACTGAGCGTGATCGCGAAAGACGGGGTCGTGCCAGCCTTCAATGTTTAAATCAGAATCGTAGCCCTCGCGCAAAAGTGCATGCACGATTTCGGCCCAGTTGGCTTGTCCTAAGCCGGGCATTCGATGTTCCGCGACTCCAGGATGACAAGGGCCGTAGAGTTCCAGCAATTGCCGGTTGATAGAAGCATCCTTTGCATGCACGTGAAAAATGCGCGAACCGAATCGGTGAATATTCTGAACCGGATCGATGAACTGGCAGATCAAATGGCTGGCATCCCATTCGATCCCCAGGTTGTCGCATTTGGTTTCATTAAAAAGCCTCTCCCACATCGATGGCTGACCCAACATGTTATAACCCATGATCGGCAGGTGATACGCCCCTTGCGGACAATGCTCGAAGGCGATTCGAACCCCTTTCTCGGCTGCATAGCGAGCCAGCGGTTCCCAGAACGCGAGCAGGTGGGGGATGTAGTTCTCGAACGGTTTGTACACCAGATTTCCCCCTCGTTCATTGAACTCTGTTTCGATCACTGCTCCGGGAAATCCCGCAACGGTTTTGATGTGTAAGTGGCCTGCCACTTCGATAGCGCGGAGGAACACGCTGCGCGCAAACTCTGTTTGGCGCGGATCGAGCGGATTCGCGTAGAGCGCAGCGATAGCCGAGATGCGGATATCCCGATCATTCCCCGCAGCTGCAATTTCATCCGCAAATTGACGCCAATCCACCTCGCGCGGCCCGCACTTGCTTTCGGCAAAAGCAACCCACTGGATCGAGCCAAAACCGAGTTTGTGAGCCCAATCGAGATCGCTGATTTCGCCTCTGGTCAAAACACCTACTCGCATACATTTCCACTCTTGACTGATTCGCTCGGAGAAAACCGCGCTGAAGGCGACTCGAAACTAGCCGATGGATCAGGGTTCACTACCGCTTCCGTCGTCGCACGGGGCCGAAATAATAGCCCCCGCTGAGTCGCACGCCTCGTGTCTTCCGGTCCGCCAGCGGCGTTTGGCCGGGTTTGCCTTCCTCGAATAGAGCCGTGTATTTGTAGTTAAAATTCTCCAGCTTGACGCGCTCAATTTTTTGGCTGACAAACCGCTCGATGGCTTGCACATGTTGCGCATCCTCGGCCACTACCAAAGTAAACGCGTCTCCCGTCGCTTCTGCTCTGCCCGTCCGACCGATCCTGTGGACGTAATCCTCGGGGTGCTGCGGCACATCAAAATTGATTACATGGCTCACGTTGGCGACATCCAGTCCGCGCGACGCAATGTCCGTGGCGACCAACACCTCGTACCTGCCATCTCGAAAGCCGCGCAAGGCCTGTTCCCGTTCGCGCTGAGTGCGATTTGAATGAAGGATGGCCACGGCATGATTGTTCTTTTTCAGCATGTTCCCGATCCGATCGGCCCGGTTCTTGGTGCGGCAGAACACGATCACGGAATCGTAATTGACACGCTCCAAGAGTTCGCGGAGCAAATCTGTTTTCTGATCTTCAGCCACTGGGTAAAGGACATGCTTTACCGTCGAGGCGGGAGACCGACGAACACCTATTTCGATGGTTTGTGGTGCTTTCATCGCCCATTTGATCAGTGACTCGATCTCAGGAGGAACCGTGGCCGAGAAAAGGGAGGTGTGCCGCGTGCGGGGACATCTTTCGACGATGCGGCGGACGTCCGGCATGAACCCCATATCGAGCATCCGATCTGCTTCATCCAACACTAAATAATTCACTCCATCCAACGTGCACGTGCCTTGTTGCAAATGGTCGAGCAATCTCCCCGGAGTAGCCACGAGGATGTCAACGCCGGATCGCAAAGCCTCATGCTGACGGCCATAGCCCACCCCGCCGAAAATCACCGCCACTCGGAGATTTGTGAATCGAGCCAAATCGCGAATAGCCGTTTCCACCTGCGCGGCCAGCTCACGGGTCGGCTCCAGCACGAGGACGCGTGGGGTTTTCTCATGAGTGCCGAGTTTCGAAAGGATCGGCAGCGCGAACGCAGCCGTTTTGCCCGTGCCAGTTTGAGCGCTTCCGATGACGTCTTGTCCCGCCAGAATGAGAGGAATGGCCCGAAGTTGGATGGGCGTGGGCTCAACATACCCCATCGCCTTAACCCCTTCTAAAACGGAGTGAGAAAGATCTAATTTACTAAATGCCATAATTTACAATAGCAGCCGAAGTGTTTCATTGAAAGTGAATTAGCAGAGCCGCAAGACTTCTTCGATCGGTTCGCGGCGGAATCCCTGCTCATCGGAAGGCAACAGTCGGTTCAAAGGCCCAATGGTTAAACGCTTGACTCGGATGCTTGAATTCTCGATTCAACTGAAATACCACTTTATGCCATTTACCTTTCGTTACCCACTTTTGACCCGAGCCTGCGTGTTGGCATTGGCCCTGTTCATCGCCGGTTCGGCACACGCTGTCGATAAGCCAAAAAAAATAGTGCTGATTGCCGGTCCTATCACTGGCCATCCGAAGGAGGCTCACGAGTACGAGAAGAACGTCATCCTTCTTAAACATCTCCTCGAAACGTCGCCGAATTTGCGCGGACAAATCCGCGTTGAAGCCCACTTCAAGGGCTGGCCGAAGGATCCGACGACACTTGATGATGCCGACACGATATTCCTGACATCGGATGGAAGCGATCGTGTCGAAAGCGATCAACCGCTCTATGTCGGTGACCGGCTCAAAGTCCTGGAGCGTCAGATGCAGCGGGGCTGCGGCTTGGTCCTGTTCCATTGGAGCACGTTCAGTCCAGTCCGGTTCCACCAACAAATCACCGAATGGGTCGGTGGCTACTTCGATTACGAAACCGGTCCTGCTCCACGTAAATGGTATTCGGCGATTCAAACCTGGCCGGCGTTATCCGCTCTTGGAACACCGGGCCACCCCATCGCGCGCGGCGTCCAACCGTTCACCGCGCAGGAGGAATACTATTATCGAATCCGCTTTCGCGAGAACGATCCACGCTTGAAACCGATTGTGCTCACACGTCCACCAAAGGAAACGAACGACTTCGCCGTGGGTTGGGCTGTGGAACGGGCCGACGGCGGACGCGGCTTCGGTTTCACCGGCGGCCATTTCTATCAGAACTGGTGGAACCCAGATTTTCGCAAGCTGATACTCAACGCAATCGTTTGGAGCGCCCAGCTCGAAGTTCCAAGCATTGGCGTGCAGTCCGAGCCGTTCGAGCGATTCAAGACTCTCATCCTAACCGGTCACCACCATCCCGCGCATGATTGGCGAGCGGTCACGGCCGCATTAATTCTCGCCATCGAACAAGACCCGCGCGCCATCGTTCACGTCGCGGAAGATATCGAAGACCTCGCGACCGACAAGATCCGCGGCTACGACTTGCTCGTGATGAATTACAACAACTGGGACAAAACTGGTCTGTCTGAAGCAGCCAAGGCCAGCTTCGTGAGTTACCTGCAAAACGGCGGCGGCCTGGCTGTTATTCACTTTGCCAACGGTGCCTTCACCGACACTGTTCCAAACAAAGAGTCCGACTGGCTTGAATACCGCACTCGCATCGTCCGCCGGATCTGGGATCATCGACCCGGCCGCAGTGGACATGATAGCTACGGGCCGTTTCGCGTCGAGGTCGCCGGCATCAGACATCCGATCACCGATGGACTTCAGCCATTCGAGGCCGTGGATGAACTCTATTACAAACAAGCTGGGGAGTTGTCGATCGAACCGTTAGCGTACGCGTTTTCCAAGGACACCAAACAGCAGGAGCCGATGGCATGGGCTTACGATTACGGCCAAGGACGCGTTTTTCAGACTGTCCTAGGTCACGCCGATGAATCAGTCCGCAAGGCCGCCGCCATCATCCGCCGCGGCTCCGTCTGGGCTGCAGGCCGACAACAAATCAGCTTTGACCCGCCAATCGACTTGACCGAAGGCGCGCTCTTCCGGGACAGCAGCCCATGGACGCCGGAGCAATCGCGGAAACGGGCTCAAGCTCCCGCACGACCCGTTCCCGGCTCAACGCCTCAGCGTGCGGTGCAGCCAAGCAATCCTCCCGGCAAATGAGGATGCGAGGGGCTTTCGATCAGCTTGCTCCTTTGGCCTGATTTCTTTAAGGTTCTTCATGATTTACCCTTTGCTGACGGCCTCGTTGCTGCTCCTGAGTCTCGGTGTCATCCAAGCCGCGCCGGCCTCTTCGGATGAGGGTGAATCTTGGTGGTCGCACGTGAAGATTCTGGCGGACGACAAGATGGAAGGGCGCGATACGGGCAGCGAGGGATATCGGAAGGCGGCAGCTTATGTGGCTGGAGAGTTCAGGCGGATTGGGCTGAAACCAGGCGGCACGAAGGGTTACTACCAACCAGTCACGTTTCGTGTTCGCCAAATCATCGAAGAGCAATCGAGCCTTGAATTGGTTTCCAACGGCCAATCCCAACGCCTCAGCTTGAGCGAGGACGCCAATTTCGGTTTGCCGTCCGATGTGGTCGGGAAAGTGAACGCTAACGCTATTTTTGTGGGCCACGGACTCGTGATTCCTGAGATGGAAATCGACGATCTTGCGGGGCTCGATCTCAAAGGGAAAATCGCCGTTGTCCTGAGCGGTGGCTCGAAAGACATTCCGGGCGCAATCAAGGCCCATTATTCGCATCCGAGCGAACAATGGAAAGCGCTTCACCAAGCGGGTGCCATTGGTATAGCGAGCATCCGGAATCCGAAGGCCATGGATATCCCTTGGTCTCGGGCGACGCTGGCCCGGCTCAACCCCGGCATGTCTCTCGCCGACTCAGCACTGAACGACACGCGTGGGTTGAAGTTTGTCATTCGCATCAACCCGGCCAAGGCGGAAAGGTTTTTCGCAGGCACGGGTCGAACATTCGCGGATCTGCTGAAACTTGCGGACGAGAACAAGCCGCTGCCGAAATTCTCGTTGCAGGTGTCGATTCGCGCTAAGGTCGCCTTCAAGAAAAGCCAGATTGAATCGATGAACCTCGCCGGTGTGTTGGAGGGTAGCGACCCGAAGCTGAAACACGAATACGTGGTGCTCTCAGCGCATTTGGATCACCTGGGCGTTGGCCAGCCAATCGAGGGCGATGCCATTTACAATGGCGCCATGGACAATGCCGCAGGCATCTCCTCGCTATTGGAGGTCGCCCGGTTGCTGCAGGAATCCGGCTCGCCGCTCCATCGCTCCATCCTGTTTCTGGCGGTAACCGGCGAGGAGAAAGGGCTGCAAGGTTCAAAATACTTTGCCCATTATCCGACCGTTCCGAAGCATGCCTTGGTGGCAAATCTGAACACCGACATGTTTCTGCCGCTGTTTCCGCTGAAGCGTCTCAAGGTGCTGGGCCTCGGAGAATCGACCCTCGGCGATGAGATACGCTCAGTCTGCTCGGCGGTCGGCGTCAGCGTGCAGCCCGATCCTCAGCCGGAGCGGAATTCTTTCATTCGTTCAGACCAGTACAGCTTCATCCGTCAAGGTATCCCAGCGCTGGCGTTCGGATTCGGGTACGAGCTCGGCTCCCCAGAGCACAAACTCCATCAAGAGTGGTTGAGGACCCGCTATCATGCGCCATCTGATGATTTGAACCAACCCCTGGATCTAGCCGCCGCCGCTCAATTCAATCGATTGCTTCTGGCCGCCACTCAGCGAATTGCGAATCACCCTGAGCGTCCGAGGTGGAACCTGGACAGCTTCTTTCGCCGATTCGCTGAACCCGCTAACAAGATCGGATTCAAATGATTTTACGGCGCCCTCATCGGCTTTCTTCGAGCGCGGTGCTCGTGATTGACTGTCTTGAGCTCAGGCGTGGTGCCTCCTTGACGAAGCTGAGGCGCTGCGGGAATATTGGCGCTGTGTTCACGAACAAATGCATATCTCTGACGGTTTGTCCACTGATTCGCCAAATAGAAAGGATTGCGCACCTGTGACTGTTCTAAGTTTGATTACTCGCCGAGGTTTTTTAGCGTTGAAAATATTCGCCGTTGCAGCACTGGCCGCTGCTGCTGCCGAGCCAAGTGATAATGCAACTCGCGCCCGCCAGTTCGTCGCCGCGCACGAAGCCAAGATCCGACCGTTGGAAAAGGCCAGCGCATTGGCCTGGTGGAATGCCAACGTGACTGGAAAGGACGAGGACTTTAAAGCCAAAGAAGAGGCCCAAAACAAACTTGACCAAGCGTTGGCTGGCAAACAGCAATTCGCCGAACTCAAGGCAATCAAGAAAGGCAAACTCAGCGATCGATTGATCGCCCGGCAAATCGAGGTGCTCTACTTGATGTATCTCGAAAAGCAGGTGGACCCCGAGCTGTTGAAGAAGATGACCGCCAAAGCCAACGCCATCGAACAGGCTTTTAATGTGGCGCGCGCCAAAGTGAACGGCAAGGAAATGACCGACAGCGAGGTCCGCAAGGTTCTAAAAGAGGCAAAGGAATCGGAACGCCGCAAGGCCGTGTGGGAAGCGAGCAAAGCCGTCGGTGCAGTGGTCGAGAAAGATCTCAAAGAGCTGATTAACCTCCGTAATCAAGCCGCCCGCGAGCTGGGCTTCAAAGATTATCACGTGATGCAGCTTCACATCAACGAGCAGAGCCAGGAGCAAGTGCTGAAGCTGTTCGATCAGCTTGACCGCCTGACGCGCGAACCGTTCCGTCGAGCCAAGGCGGAGATCGACGCGAAGCTCGCCCAAAACAGCGGGGTCAAAGTGACGGATTTGCGGCCCTGGCATTATCACGATCCGTTCTTCCAAGAATCGCCCGCCGTTTTCAGCACCGATCTCGATGCGGTCTATTCCAAAGTCGATATCCTCAAGCTCTGCCGGGAATATTATGGAGGCATTGGGCTGCCCATCGAGGATGTGATCGCCCGCAGCGACCTTTACGAGAAGCCGGGGAAGAGTCCACACGCCTTCTGCACGGACATCGATCGCGAAGGCGATGTGCGAGCGCTGGCCAACATTGTGCCGAACGACTATTGGATGGGCACGATGTTGCACGAGCTTGGTCACTCCGTTTACAGCAGCAAGAATATTCCGTCCAGCGTCCCCTACGTTCTGCGGACTGAAGCGCATATCCTCACGACCGAAGGCGTGGCCATGATGTTCGAGCGCCCGGCAAAAAGCGCCGACTGGTTGCAAGCCATGGGCGTGACTGTGCCCGATCCGAAAGGCTTTAACGAGACTGGCGCGCAGATGCTGCGGAATCAGCTTTTGATTTTCTCCCGCTGGTGCCAGGTGATGCTGCGCTTCGAGAAAGAGCTTTACGGCAATCCAAATCAGGACCTGAACAAACTCTGGTGGGACTTGGTCGAACGGTATCAAATGGTCCATCGACCTGAGGGCCGCAATGCCCCGGATTACGCGAGCAAGATTCACATCGTCGTGGCGCCAGCGTATTACCATAACTACATGATGGGCCAATTATTCGCCTCGCAGGTGCATCACACGATTGCCCGCGAGGTGCTGAAGACAACGCCGAACAAGGCTCTCTACGTTGGTAAACCAGAGGTCGGCGAGTACATGAAAAAGCGGGTCTTCGTTCCGGGGAAAACGATGTCTTGGAACGCGCTCACGAAGTTTGCGACAGGGGAAGAGCTAAATCCAAAGGCATTCGCCGCGGACTTTCGGCCGGAGTAATCCCTTTACTCCGTGACAGCGCATTGGGAATGATCTAAATGCCGCCGATGTTCAACCGACCAACCAACCCAGGAGCCCGGGCCGAGTGTCCTATCCCTGCGCGGTTAGATTGCTACCTCACAGCTGCAGCACCGAACAGCGCCACGCGGGGAGCGGTCGGCTTTACGTTGATCGAGTTGCTCGTTGTGATCGCGATTATTGCCATTCTTGCAGGGATGCTTTTGCCCGCTTTGAGCAAGGCGAAATTGAAGGGGCAACAAACGGTTTGCTTGAGCAACCTCAAGCAGTTGCAGCTTTGCTGGTCGATGTACGCGGATGACAATCATGACAAAATTGCCTCGAACGATCCGAACGTTGGACCTGGATCGAAGTCGTGGATCCTCGGTTACATGCAGGATAACAGTCCGGACTCCACTAACAAAACTCTGATCGAGAAGGGCACCCTCTTTCCTTACAATTCTTCGACGGCCATTTATCGTTGCGCGAGCGATGTGGGACGCTCCACGATTGGCGGCAAAAAATATCTCCGTGTTCGGAGCTATGCCATGAACGGGTACATGAATGGAGTCGATGTGGGACTCGTGTTCTTCGGCCAAAAGGGTTACAAAGTAAATCTAAAGACCGTCGAGGTCACAGCGCCGCCGCCTTCGCAGGCGTTTGTTTTCCTGGACGAGCATCAAAACAGCATTGACGACGGTCACTTTGGGTTTGCGCCCGAGGGAGACCAGTGGATGAATCTTCCCGCGATGTGGCACAATAGCGGATGCGACTTTTCCTTTGCCGACGGCCATGCGGAGGCTTTGAAGTGGCGCGACTCACGAACCTTGGCGATCAAGGCGATCAATACTGTCAGGACTGCGAACAACGCCGACTTAAAGCGGTTCCAGTCGATCGTGGCGACGAAGAATTAGTCGGAGAGAAAGTGAACTCAGGTTCTTCTGGTTTGCCATTGGCAGGTTTCCCGTTAAGTTCGCTGAATGCAGACAGATTATTCTGTTGTCGGTCATTGGCAGGGCGGGTTTGAAGAGCTCGCGCTGCAAAAATGGGCCGAAGGATTACGCCGCCGACTGCCTGCCGCTCGTGTGTCGCTCGGGCTGGTTTTCATGACGCCTCGGTTCTTTCCTCACGCTGCCCAAGTTTTGGAAATCCTGCAAGTGCATGCGCAAATCCCTCTTCTCACCGGCTGTTCGAGCACAGGTCTAATCACCGGCGCGGAGGAACTGGAAGAAGACGGCGGTTTGGTGGTCGGTTTGTATGTCCTTCCGGAGGGCGATTTGGAAGCGCACCGTTTCACCCAGCACCAAATTGAAGAAAGCAATGGCCCAGGCTATTGGCACGTCGAGACCGGCTTGAATGCAGATCAAACGAATGGCTGGCTCGTGTTCGCCGACCCGTTTCATATAGACAGCGATTCCTGGCTGAAAAACTGGAATGAAGCGTATGCGCCTCTCCCGATTTTGGGCGGTCTTGCCAGTGGCGATATGTCGGAGCAACGCACTCAAGTTTATCTGGATGGCGAAGTGTTCGAAGATGGAGGCATCGCCATCTCCTTTGGCGGCGGAGTTAAGCTGGCCAGCGTCATATCCCAAGGCTGCACTCCGATCGGCGAAACCTGGACTATTACCAAGGTGGACCGGAATCTGATTCAACAGATCGGCAACCGGCCGGCCTATGAGATTTTGGTGGACACTTTCAACCATCTTTCCTCGGAGGATCAGCAGAAGACTCGCGGTAATCTGTTTGTCGGTTTAGTGATCAATGAATATTTGGACGAGTTTCATCGGGGCGATTTTCTCATTCGCAATCTGGTGGGAGCCGACCCGAAGACTGGCTGTATTGCCGTGGGCGCTCTGCCGAGGGCCGGGCAGACCATCCAGTTTCAAAGGCGTGATGCGATAACCGCTTCAGAGGACATGGCGGCCCTCCTCGCGAACGCCCAGCAACGACTAGGGAAGACGCCGATTTATGGCGGTTGCCTCTGTTGCTGCACCGGCCGCGGCCGGCGTATGTTCGGCCAGTCGCATCACGACGCCAGCATGGTTCAAGATCGGTTAGGCCCGATCGGTCTGGCTGGCTTCTTCTGCAACGGCGAGATTGGACCCGTGGGCGACCGGAATTTTCTGCACGGTTACACGGCATCGCTCGCGCTTTTCTTGAAGAAATGACCGAGGAGCAAATCAACGACCAGCGATCTGCACTCGGTTGCCCGAGTGGTGTGGAATCCGTGCGACCATCCACTGAGTCCGATCCGCAAGCTTGCATTCCCGCAGACCCAGGGGCTCCTACAAGGCCGGAACTCCGCTCGCCGGCAGCGACGCTAATTTACCGGCCGGTCACGTATGTCGAGCGGCTTAATCTCCGTCAGCTTTTTTCGAGTCAACGGCCGCTCGAAGTAGAGCTTGGCAGTGGCGACGGCTCTTTCCTGGCTCAATATGCGCGGCTGAATCCTGATCTGAATTTTTTGGCTGTCGAACGATTGCTGGGCCGACTCCGAAAACTCGACCGAAAGGGCCTGCGAGCAGGTTTGACTAATTTGCGACTGATCCGAATTGAGGCCTCTTACTTTGCGGAATACCTTTTGCCTCGTGAGTCAGTCCGAGCCCTGCATATCTATTTTCCAGATCCTTGGCCGAAACGGCGGCATCACAAAAACCGGCTTATCCACACTCTATTTACCGAGGTGACTCGCCAGGTGTTGGAGCCGAACGGGAAGGTTTACCTGCGGACCGATAATGCCGATTACTTCGCCCAAATGACCGATGTCTTTCAGTCGAATTCTGCCTTTCGGATTATCGACACCCCGTCTCCGTTGAGTGGGATCAAGACGGATTTTGAACGGGACTTTGAGGCAAAAGGAGTTCCGACCTTGCGGGCGGCTTACCAGCGCGCAGAGGGCTGAACGGCTAAGCCGGGGAGATCGCTGACGATTTCAATCATCACGCAACTCCGTCGCATAATGATCCGGAGCGCGCTGGATTCTAAAGCTAGACATCAATAACCGGGCCGCCTTCGTCCTTCCTAGGTTTTGTTCGAGACTTTCGTCCGCGTTTCACCTCGATCCGGGCATTGCTAATTCCTAACATCGAATTGGCCATCAGTGAAATAAGACTGATCACCAACCCGCCCCAGAAAGCCGCCCAGAAACTTTCGACGTGGAACGGACCGACGAGCCAGCCGACCAAATACAGGAGCAGCGCGTTGATGACTAAAGTGAACAGACCCAACGTGAGGACGAGCAAAGGCAGGGCCAGGAGCAGCATGAAAGGACGCAGAAATGCGTTGAGGATGCCGAGCAGCAGGGATGCCACCAAAAGCCCGTCGGCTGTGTCATAATGGATACCGCTCACCACGTTGGCTGCGACGAGCACAGCCAATGTGGTGGTGAGCCAACGTTGAAGAAATGGTTTTATATCCGAGCTCATGCTTCTTGCAGATCGGCTGTAAGATCAAATCTTTTGGCGATCTGTTCAACTGTAAATTCTCGCTCATTAGTGACCCTCACTTTGTGATGAAGCGGTCCAACACCTTGCGAGTAGTTCAGACTCATCTTCCCCCATTGCCGGACAATGTGCTGGGAATTTACTATCCGGCAATGGGGGAAGATGAGTCAGGTGTCGCCCACGGCCTGATGGTCGTCTCAGGTCTGGAGATGATCACGGCTAAATCTTCTCATCAAACTCTAAGACGTGCAGGCGCGGTCTGTTTCGCAGCAGTGGTGCTGAAGTCTGGCTTGGAAGCCGTCACAGGCCAGGCATTTTTTACTTCGCTCCATTTCGGTCTGCTTGGCACTCCCGTTGCCGTTTGCCATGCAGGCGGAGTTCTTGGCGGAATTGTCGCTTTTCTGAGTTGGAGAGGTCTCACCAAGAGAACAGCAGCTGGTAACGCTTAACGTTCTCCTTCCGATGTGGCTTGAGACCGTTCGCAGGGCTTAAAAGGCTCCATTCGCCAACCGCTCAAACCGCTCATAAGCCCTGTCCCACGATTGGGCGTCGAAAGGTTCGATGGTATCCAATGGAACGGAATTTCGGACCACCTGCCGCGCCGCTTTCAGGGAAGGTAAATGTCCCAGCGTCAATGCTTGAACGAGGATGTTACCCGCAGCAGTTGCCTCGACCGGCCCGGTCACAACGGGCACTTGAATCGCGTTCGCGGTGAATTGGTTCAAGAGAGCGTTCTTGCTGCCACCGCCCACGATATGGAGACGCTCGATCGGATTTCCAACGAGTTGCTCCATCTGCCTGAAGGTCCGGCGATAGAGCAAAGCAAGGCTTTCTAAAACAGATCGGATGGTTGCACCGGGATTGGGTGGGATTGGCTGGTTGGTTTCACGGCAAAAAGAGGCAATCTTGGCCGGCATCTCGCCCGGACTTAAGAAACGTGGATCGGCTGGATTGATGAGTGAGTGGAATGGAGGCGCTGTTGCCGCCAATTGAGCCAGGGCCGCGTATTCAAATTCTTGCCCAGACCTCGCCCACTCTCGACGGCATTCCTGAACTACCCAGAGTCCAACGATGTTCTTCAGCAAGCGGACCGAACCGCCGTAACCAATTTCATTCGTGAAGTTCAACTCGCGGCAAGTATCCGTAATCACTGGAGCGGGCAATTCGACCCCCATTAACGACCAGGTCCCGGAACTAATGTAAGCCCAATTACTGCCCGAAGCCGGCACGGCGGCTACGGCGGCGCCAGTGTCGTGCGAGCAAGTTGCCAACACTTCGAGTGCCTGGAGGCCCACCTCGTCCGAAATCTCTTTCCGCAATACTCCCAACCGTGAGCCCGACGGCACAATCGGCGCAAACAATCGTGAAGGCAGACCTAGTGCCTCGATCAGATGCTTCGACCACGAGCGAGTGCGCGGATTGTAGAGCTGGCTTGTGCTGGCCAGGGACTCTTCTGCTTTGGCGACACCGGAGAGTAAAAAGTTGAAGCCGTCGCCCACCAGTAAAACCTGTTCAGCACATTCGAGTCGCTCAGGAGATTCGGCCGCCAATTGAAACAGTGTGTTGAGCGCCATGAACTGAATTCCCGTTTCAGCAAAAATGGTTTCCCACTTCAATTTGAGGTAAGCGTTTCCCACGCCTCTGGCCGACCGTGAGTCGCGATAATGGAACGTCGGCGGCATGATTACGCCGACGGAATCAAAAAGGAGGTAATCCACTCCCCACGTGTCGCAACTGATGCTCGAGATGGGAATTTTAAGTTGCCCAGCTTTCTTCAGTCCCTTTTTTAGCTCGCTGAAGAGTGTGTCGATATCCCAGTGCAAAGACCCGTTCGCTTGGACGGGCCCATTGGAAAATCGATGGATTTCTTCGAGAGCCAGTTTGTCATCCTGCAGTGTTCCGAGCATGAGGCGACCGCTTTCCGCGCCGAGGTCGCAGGCCAAGTAATGTGCTTTCATCTTACAGAGAAACCCTTGGTGACGCCGTCTAGATCTTTAACTGCCTTTGACGGTAAGCTTCGTCGGGTCTCATGACGATTCGCTCGACATGTTTGGGCGACATAAAATTGGGACCACCTAAAGTCGCGGCGCCCATGAAGATAGCCGCGGCTTTGCTTGCCATGAGAAGGCAGGCCAGGACAGCCTCGGGAGAACTCCCCAGCGCAATGATGCCGTGGTTTTGCAATAGGATCAGGCGCGGGACGTAACCGCTTTGTTGGATGAAAGCGTTCGTTCGTTCCTGGATTTCACGAGCTAAAAGCAACCCGGGATCGACGTAAGGAATAAAGACGGAAGCTGGGCCGCAGCAGACGATTTCATCTGGAAACAAACGCCGCTCTGCAAAGTCACGCGCTCGCGGCGAACAAAGAATCTGATTCACCGCCACGGGATGGCAATGACCGACAAAGCTCACTTCTTCCAAAGCCAGAAGCCAGGCATGGAACATGGCTTCCACGCTGGGCTTTTTTCCAAGACCATCGACCCGCGCCTCCAGCAGAAATTCGTCAAAAGCCTCCTCTTTCAAAGTTTTGTTGGCCATCAGGGCTAGCATTTTGGCCGTGTCGCAACTCGTCACGTCAGCTTCGACCAAGGTCGCGAGAGAGCAACCGCTCGCCTTCACGGCAAACTGGCTGTTGCTGAGTTTCGCTGAGGTGTTGCCCTCGGCGAGAATGGCAAGCTGCCGGTCTTCACGCCCGATCGCATGGGAAAGTTGAATGAGAGCCGAGATTTTTTCGTTCATGCTTCTGATCCAAATTAAAGCTGCGGGGCTGAGGAGACGCAAAGTTTATTTGAAAGGAAGCGGTTGATTTGATCTTCGCTCTTGCAGATACTCCGCATGCGTCAATCTGGTAAGCAACTGATGAAAATGCTTTGGATCAAACTTCAGGAAGTCTTCGTGCTTCGGTAACGCGTCGCCGATGGCACGAGTTCTCGATTCCACATCCAATGCTAGGACGCGAGAGAAGATGTTATCACGAACTATCGCGCTAAGAATTCTGGTGTTGACTCTAGCCATCGCAGGCAGAGTCGCTTTTGCGCCCGCATTTTCATCTGAACCGACCCAGGAAGGTTTCGATTACTTCGAGAAAAGAATCCGTCCTTTGCTCGTCAAGAATTGCTTCGAGTGCCACGGGGAAGAAAAGCAGAAGGCGCATTTGCGACTGGACTCCTTCAGTTCGATTCTCGCGGGCGGCGATAGCGGACCTGCGCTTCTCCCAGGGCAGCCCGAAAAAAGTCTGATCGTCACTGCGGTCAGGCAGGGCGATCCAGACTTGCAGATGCCGCCGAAGAAAAAGCTGACCGAGCGGCAAATCGCTGATTTGACCGAATGGATCAAGATGGGCGCTCCATGGCCCAGTGAAGAAAGAAAGAGGGCTCAACGTTCTGCGTTTCAAATCACCGAGCAAGATCGGGCTTTTTGGGCGTTCCAGACGATCCGGCGGCCCGCGCTGCCTCAAGTCAAGCGCAGTGAGTCAGTCGCCAATCCAATTGATTTATTTATTTTGGCGAAACTCGAAGCTGAGGGTTTGGCGCCCAACCCTCCGGCCACGCGCCGCGAGCTCGTCCGCCGGGCTTACTTCGATTTGATCGGTCTGCCACCGACTCCTGAACAAATCGCCGTTGTTGAACAGGACGAATCGCCCGGCGCTTACGAGAAATTGATCGATCGCTTGCTTTCGCTGCCCCAATACGGCGAGCGCTGGGGGCGTCACTGGCTCGATGTCGTTCGGTACGCCCAGAGCAATGGTTACGAGCGCGACGATGAAAAGCCAATGGCCTGGCGCTACCGCGATTACGTGATCAAGTCGTTCAACGAAGACAAACCCTACCATCGTTTCATGTTGGAACAACTGGCGGGCGATGAATTGCCAGACAGCAATTTCGATTCGGTTGTTGCGACCGGCTTTTACCGGCTCGGTGTTTGGGATGATGAGCCTGACGACAAGGGCATGGCCGTTTTCGATGAACTCGATGACTTCGTTTCAACGACCGGGACAACCTTCATTGGCCTGACTCTAGGCTGCGCCCGTTGTCATGACCACAAGTTCGATCCCATCTCGCAGGCCGATTATTATCAGTTCCTCTCGTTTTTCCGGAATATCCGCCCTCACGAAAACGCAAAATACTCGTTGGATTCGGCGAGCTACACGCCGCTTGAAACGCCCGACAACATCCGACGGTGGCACGAGAAGCAGGGAAGCAAACTGAAGCCGCTTGAAGCGCAGCTCGCTTCGTTGCAAACGCAAACCGCCGACAGAAAACAACGGATCAAAGAGGCGCAGAAACAAGCGAAGCAATTCGAAGCTCGACTTGCCTCTTCTCAGATCGATCAGGAACAAGATCAAGTCCGAACTCACCTCGAACGGGTTCGCAACGAGGTCAAGAGACTTCAAGCTGAAGCCAAGCCGACGGAGGAGGAGAACAAGAAACTTCAGGAGCAGATCAGCAGAGTTCGGAAAGAGACGGCACCATTTGAATGGGCTTTGTCTGCCCGAGAAAACAGTTCAAAGCCCATTCCCACTCACATTTTGACTCGTGGAAATGCGGCGACCCCAGGCGTCGAAGTCCAACCCGCTTTCCTATCCGTCCTCGGAGGACAGAGGCCGGTGGTTAAACAGCGTCCTCCTGATTCAAAATCCACTGGCCTGCGTCTCGCCTTGGCGGAATGGATTGCAAGCGCGGAGAATCCGCTGCCTGCTCGAGTCATGGCGAACCGCATTTGGCAGCACCACTTTGGGCGCGGGATTGTCAAAACGACGACCGACTTTGGGCGCACTGGGATTGCCCCGACGCACCCTGAATTGCTTGACTGGCTGGCCGCGAAGTTCATTGAAAGCGGCTGGTCCGTAAAACAAATGCACAAGTCGATTATGCTATCGAGCACGTACCAGATGTCTTCACAAAATCAAAACTCGCCAGCACTTGCGGTTGATCCAGGAAACGATCTGGTGTGGCGGCAGAACTTGCGCCGTCTCGAAGCAGAAGCCATCCGGGACACTGTTCTCAGCATCAGCGGACGACTGAACTTGCAGATGGCCGGTCGGGGCTTCTTCCCGCACTTGGGAGGTGAAGTGATTTCCGGCGCGTCGAATCCAGGCGCAGGATGGGAAATCTCAGGAGAAGCAGAACGTTTGCGCCGGACAGTTTACACCTTCGTCAAGCGGACCATGCTCGCGCCTGTTCTAGAAAATTTCGATTACAGCAACACCACTTCGCCGCTCGGCGAACGCCCTGTCACAACGGTTGCTCCTCAAGCTTTGATGCTGCTCAATGACGAGTTTCTCAATCAGCAAGCCATGGCGTTTACCAAGCGCCTGATACGCGAGGCCGAGAGCGAACCTGGCCAACAGATCAAATACGGTTATCGGCTTGCCTTGGGTCGAGAACCGAATGAGCGCGAGACGCGGATTGCTCTCGATTATCTTCAGCAGCAAACCAAGGCGTTTACCTCAATCCGGTCGCGGCTAACATTTCGTCCTGATGTTCCGGAATCGTTGAACGAAGGTTATCTTGGGCGGTTGCAAACCAAGGATATGGTCATTGGACCCCGGGTGAACTGGAGTTATCACCGCGGGTTTTGGGGCGGCGGTTACAGCGGAATCAAAACGGTGGATCATACGCGAGGACCTTTCGCTTTGTGGCAAGGAGAGCAGTTTTCAGATGGGATTATTCACACTCGGATCATACTGCACAAAGGTTCAGAATTGGCGGGCGTGATTCTCCGCGCCCACCTGCAGGGCCACATTTTCCAAGGGTACGATGTTGTGTTGGATCACCGGCATCAGCGGATCGTTTTGAGCCGGCACAGCACTAACCTGACGATGCTCGCGCAAGCAAACGCTTCCCTTCAGGTCGGTCTGGAGTATCGACTGAAAATAGAGGCCCTCGGTCCGCGCGTTCGAGTCTGGTTGAACGGTGGAAGGGAACCGATCCTGGATGCCACCGATACTGAGCCGGTCACCGAAGCTGGATATATCGGCGTGCGGAGTTGGGGCGCGGCCGTCAGCTTGGACGATTTGCGCCTGCAATTAGAGAGCCGGGAGGTCTCGTGCTCCCCGGGTTCGGCCGAGGCTGCAGCACAGCTTTCTTTGACCGAGGAAGCCATCGATGCCGAGCCGAGCCATCGAGCCTTGCAATCGTTCTGCCTTCTTCTGCTCAATTTAAACGAAGTGATCTATGTCGATTAGGCTAGAACGATTCAGTTGGCGTCGGGAAGTTCCCTCAGATGCGAACTCGCTCCCATCTCTTTGGGTTGGCCTTGAACATTTCAGCCGTTCGGATTTTGGATCTGCTTCGATACTCGGCTTCCGAATGGGGTCAAGACACTCGCTGCACAGCATGATCAACGAAAGGATCATCCATGAATTCTCCTTCTAAGTATTCCGTTCCGAAAGGCCTTTGCCAGGGAAGTCGCCGCGAATTCCTTTGGCAGATGGGAGCCGGCTTTGCTGGCCTTGCCCTGACATCGATGTTGGATCAGGACGGATTCTTCACCAGACATGCCTATGGTTCGAACCCTCAGCTCAATGAGGTGTCGTCCGTAAGCCCGCTGGTGCCGCGGTCGGCGCAATTTCCCACGAAAGCGAAATCGTGTATTTTTCTTTTCATGTATGGTGGGCCATCCCAGATGGATTTGTTCGATTACAAGCCTGAGCTGCAGAAGCGCGATGGGCAGACCGTCCAAATGGAAATTCGCCGGGGCGATGTAAAACCATCGAAATTGCTGGCGAGCAAACGGAAGTTCGTCCAATCCGGCAAATCGGGATCGTGGTGTTCTGATGCTTTGCCCCATCTATCCCGGCAAATGGATAAGCTGGCGGTCATTAAGTCGCTCTATCAAGATTCGTTCGCTCACGGGTCGGCGATGCTTCAGATGAACAGCGGTCGTGTCATTCAAGGTTATCCGTCACTCGGCTCATGGCTTGGCTATGGGCTTGGGACTTTGAACCGAGATTTGCCGGGTTATGTCGTAATGCTTGATCCGCGCGGCGGCCCCATTAGCGGCGCAGCGAACTGGTCTAGCGGGTTCATGCCGGCTGCTTATCAGGGCACTCTCTTCCGCTCCAGCGGCCAACCCATTCTTAATCTCAATTCTGCTTCAGGCCTGACTGCCGAAATGCAACACTACATGATCAGCACAGTCAACGCCCTCAACGCCGAACATTTGGCCAGCCGTCCCGGCTATTCCGAATTGCAAGCTCGCATCGCCAGTTACGAATTGGCTTTTCAACTCCAGACCACCGCGCCAGAAGCCTTGGACCTGGCGCAGGAATCGGAAGCAACCAAAGAGATGTACGGTCTCAACGATCCTAAAACGGACCATCCGCTCGCACTCGGGCCGGCGCCTTTTGGCCGGCAATGCCTCATTGCGCGGCGGCTCGTCGAACGGGGCGTTCGCTTCATCCAGATTTACCACGGCGGCGGCCACCAACAGCAGAATTGGGACGCGCACAATGGCGTCGAAGAAAACCTGACAATTCATTGCCCGGAAATCGACAAGCCGATCGCCGCCCTATTGACTGATCTTGAACAACGCGGATTGCTCGAAGAGACGGTCGTGGTTTGGGGTGGCGAATTTGGACGCCAGCCCGTTCTTCAGGGAGGCGACGGCCGGGATCACAACCCAAAAGGCTTCACCTACTTTCTCGCGGGTGGCGGAGTGAAGGGCGGCACGTCCTTTGGCGAAACAGATGAACTCGGGCATGAAGCCGTCGTTGATCGCCATCACATTCGCGACCTGCACGCGACGATTCTTTCTCTCATGGGCCTCGATCATCGCAAGCTGACGTATTTCTACGGCGGGCTCGATCAGAAGCTGACCGGCGTCGTCGAAGCAGAGGTTATCAAAGGAATTCTAGCGTGAGATCTCAAACTGTCAGGAGACCCTGGGCATTCCACGATCGCCCCTTTTGTTTCATCGGCGTCGTCCGATTGCTCGCGTGGATTTCCGTGGCGCATTGCCTGGTCGTTACGACTCTGGCCGAGGACGAAGTCGAGCTCTTGAGCGGCATTCGCGTCCAAGGCAAGATCATCGAGCGGACCGAGCAATCGATCAAGATTCAGGTCACGGTGGAAAGCCGGCAATTGATCCGGAGCTATCCCCTCAATCGAGTGCGAGCCGTCATCCGCGAGGGCCAGCGCCAGGTGCTCACTCCGCAAACCGCCGATCTCTCGAAAACAGGTCCCGGCGTCAATTCTGAGGGGGCACTTTCTCCAAGTCTGAGCGCCGGATCTGAGATTCTGCAGCGCACTGCCGCGGCAGTTGAGTCCCTTATCCAGAAAATGGGCCGGACTGCTCCGGATTGGTTTGATGCGACGCCCTTGGAGTATCCCGAGACCCTTAATCTGACTTGGCCCGAGCCGACCCCGATCATTTGGAACTACACGCGCAATGTGGATCACTATATTTGGGACATCATCAATACCAATCCCAAGCGGTATCCTAGCGGGGTGCGGTTGATGCACCACATGCTCCAAGTGAATCAAACCAGTGAAGGCACCCGTGCGCGAGTCATGGATCAGCTCGGTCGGATGTATTTCGAATTCTTCAGGGACTACGCGCGAGCTGCCTTCTGGTGGCGCCAAGCAAACGTGGAGAAGAGCCCAAAATTCTCTCAATCGCCCAGCCCCGCCCATTTGGCCGAATGCTACTGGCGGTTGGGCAGCCGTTCCATGGCGATGGATTTGCTCAATCACGTCCGGTTAACGCCAGCCGTGGTCAAAGCTTGGGGAGATTTAAAGGAAAAGGAGAAGGCGCTTCGACTGTGTGATGAAGGACTGCGGAACGGTTTTTTGCCGAGCCAAACTTACCTGCTTGCGGGCGATGTGTGCCGAACCGTTCGGGACTTTTCGCAAGCGGCAGAATTCTACCGGAAAGTCTTGGAGGTTTCCGTGGAGGGCACTCCGGCTCGAGTCGAACAAATCCGGCGAGATCAAGACCGTTCGCGCGCAACGTTGGAGGTGATTCGTCTGTTTGATACGCTCGATGTCAGCCGGATTGCGGACGGCCCGTACGCGGGGAAGAGCCTCGGTTATTCCGGAAATGTGGAGGTGGAAGCCGTGGTGAAAGCCGGGCGTATTGAATCGCTCAATGTGGCCCATCACAGTGATCGCCAATACTATCATGCGATTGAGGAAACCACCCGGCGGATTCTGGCCAGGCAAACCGTCTCCGGAGTGGACGCCATCAGCGGTGCGACGATCACTTCGGAGGCTGTGATCCGCGCCTCCGCCAAAGCGCTGGCGGAAGGAATGAGTACGAACGCAGCTCAAAAATAACCTCTCTAGAGTGCTTGCGTCTGCGAAGGCGGGTCGATGTTTGCGAAGATGACCGAGTTTGGAAGCTAGCCAGGGCCTCTACCAGATCAAGTTGGAACTGGCCCTTTCTGATAACCGAGATCTCAGACTCGTGAGTAATACATGGGTGCGAAATGCGATTAGACCATTTTCTTCCAGCTTTAACTAAGGTCAAAGACCGCGCATTCCGTCGGCCGAGGTGGCCAGCGCGAGTGGCGCGGAGAGTATTTCCCGCATCCTGGCTATCAGATAGTCAACCGCGACGAGTCGGCGGAGTGCGGCGATGGCTCCAGCGACTCGGTCCTACGTGGCTTTCTTCACCATTGCGCCGTATCATTCAAACCGTCTGCCTCGCTCTATTCCTCTGGTTTTTCTTTGCCCGCTGCTGGCCTTACAGCGCCCAGCCTCTGCCGGTTTGGAAGGGATGGATCCCTGTTGAAATCGACGCGGAAACGGGCCGCGTGCGGATTACTTCCGAGAATGAACTGACGGGTTCACTTCAAGCGGGCACCCACGTTCACATCTGCGATCAACAGACTGGGAACCAAACGCCGGCCTATCTCGGATCTTTTGTCGTCGAGCGAGCGATCGGCAGAAGGGAGTTGTATCTGCGACCACAGGAGACAATGACTCCCGGAGCACTGGAGCAATTGTCGATTAGCGCTGGGCCTTGGACATTATCTGCTCAGCCGCCGAACAAGTGGCCTTCGCATTATGCGGACCAATTCGCTACTCTGGACAAGATCCCGGTGGAAACATTTCTTTTACTCGATCCTCTCGTGAGCATTTCCACCGCACTGGCCGCGAGGGCTTGGATCTGGTCGCTCTGGGGCGCTGCGATTATTCTTGGCGTGTGTGTATTTATTCCGCGTGGCTTCTGTGGATACGTCTGCCCCCTCGGCACAGTGATTGATTTGTTTGACTGGGCTATTGGGAAACGTGTGAAGCGTTTCAATGTTCCAGATGACGGGTGGTGGGTTCACTTCAAATATTATCTGTTGCTGGGCGTCTTGGTGGCCGCGCTCGGGGGTGTCCTTCTCTCGGGCTTCGTGTCCGCCATCCCCGTGCTGACGAGAGGTCTGCTCTTTCTCCTGGCGCCGCTCCAGCTCGGATTCGTGCGGGGATGGCATCAAGTGCCAGCCATGAATTCGGGCCAACTTCTATCCATCCTTCTGTTCGCGGCTGTCCTTTGCTTGGGGTTTCTGAGGAGTCGCTTCTGGTGTAAATATGTTTGTCCGAGCGGCGCGGTTTTTTCCTTGGGAAATTTGTTTCGGACCACCGAACGCAAAGTGGAAGACTCTTGCATCCACTGCAACAAATGCGTCGAGATCTGTCCGTTCGACGCGATCAAGCCTGATTTCACCACGCGTGTCACCGACTGCACGCTCTGCCAGACCTGTGGAGGAGTTTGTCCGACTCATGCCATTAAATTCGTTGACCGCAACAACCACGCCTTCCTTAAACTCGAAAACGAACCGCCGACTGGCGAGTCGCGCATTGGACGTCGAGGTTTTCTGGGCAGTGGATTGGGTGTGCTTGCCGGCCTCACGGGTGGAGTCGGATCAGGTTTGGTAACGAAAACGTTGGGCGCGCGCCTCGATGACCCTGCGCAGTGGCGGCCAGTGCGCCCGCCCGGCAGCGTGCCGGAGCAGGAGTTTCTCGAATTGTGCATTCGTTGCGGTGAGTGCTTCAAGGTCTGCCCAAACAACGTGCTGCAGCCTTTGGGTTTTCAGCAAGGACTAGAGGGCCTATGGACACCGCACGCCGTGGCAAATTGGGCGGGTTGTGAGCCCAGTTGCAACTCTTGCGGCGGCGCTTGTCCAACAGGCGCAATTCGCGCGATACCGCTCGAAGAAAAGAAAGTGGCCCGCATGGGATTGGCCGTTGTGAACGCTGCAACGTGCCTGCCTTGGGCCGGAAAAGAAGCTTGCCAATTGTGCGTCGATGAATGCGTCGCGGCCGGCTACGACGCTATTGAGTTTGTTCGCGTTCACACCCTCGATGACAGTTCTGGCAAACCTCCGGAAGGCGCTGGATTTCTCGCTCCCAAAGTCCAGCCCGACAAATGCGTGGGCTGTGGCTTGTGCCAGACCCGGTGTTACAGCATCAACGTCAAAACCAAAAAATCGCTTCAACAATCCGCCATCATCGTCGAAGCCGGCAACGGCAAGGAAGACAGGATGATGAGCGGCTCGTATGTGACCCTCCGGGAAAAGACCCGCCGCGAAACGCCACGTGCTACAGGTGCTGACGCTCCGGCGGAATACCTTCCAGAGTTTTTGAAGCGTGGACCGTCACACGTGGAGAAATAGAGCTGCTGTGTGATCCATTGAGAACAAATCACGGGGTCGGCTGAAGTGCTGAATTTTCAGGTTGAAAAAAAGGATTTGCACCGAATTTCGTTCTGAAGGATAAGTCTCGGTGATGTTAGCCAAGGTGTGCTCCGCAGCGGTAAGTGGGATTGAAGCCTATCCAGTCGAGGTTGAAGTCAATGCGGGCTGGGGTGATACGCTCGTTGTTATCGTCGGTTTGCCGGATGCTGCCGTCAAGGAATCGCGCGACCGGGTGAGCACCGCGCTGACCAACTCCGGCTTCAAATTTCCGATGGGACGCACCACGATCAACCTGGCTCCCGCCGACGTCAAAAAAGAAGGTCCGAGCTTTGATTTGCCGATCGCCGTCGGCATGCTGGCGGCCAGCGACCAACTCGCTTCCGATCAGCTCGATAATTTCGTGATAGTCGGCGAACTGGCGCTCACCGGAGCGGTTCGGTCAGTGAAAGGAGTTTTGCCGGTGGCTCTTCGGGCGCGGGCTGAAGGCAAGCTGGGCGTTTTGGTTCCGGCCGAAAATGCGCCCGAGGCAGCCGTCGTGGCAGGGTTGCAAGTGATCCCGATCCAGAATCTGCGCGAAGCAGTGGGCTTTCTCGAAGGCGAAGTCAAGATCGCGAGAACCCGGGTGGATATCGACCGTCTCTTCGAGGAGCGGCGGGATGACGAACTCGATTTTGCGGATGTTAAAGGCCAGGAGTCTGTCAAGCGCGCTCTCGAGATTGCGGCTGCGGGCGGCCACAACGTGTTGCTGATTGGCCCGCCGGGGACAGGAAAATCGATGCTGGCGAAAAGGCTCTCCACCATCCTGCCGCCACTGACCTTGGAAGAGGCGCTCGAAACCACCAAGGTTCACAGCATTGTCGGACTTCTGGAGCCGGGTCAGGCGCTGGTAACACGGAGGCCCTTCCGATCGCCGCACCACACCGTGAGTGACGCTGGACTTTTGGGTGGCAATGCTAATCCCACACCAGGCGAGATTTCCCTTGCGCACCATGGTGTGTTGTTTTTGGATGAACTCCCGGAATTCAAACGCAACGTCTTGGAAACCTTGCGCCAACCTCTCGAAGAAGGGCGCGTGACCATTTCGCGCGCGGCCGGCAGCATGACGTTCCCTTGTCAATTCATGATGGTGGCGGCCATGAATCCAAGTCCGGACGGAAAAATGGCAGCCGAGTCCAGGAGCACTCCCCGGGAAATCCA
>SIBE01000016.1 GCA_009695265.1 Pedosphaera sp.
TCCAAAACAGTTTGTTCATCGGGCGAGAGTGGCTTGCGTCTATTTCCAGACATCCGCGAAGTCTAAAAAAGTTCGGGATGAATGTCCCGGAAAATCGTTCAACCTCCTCGCCCCCATAACGCACCTCGGCTGAATGGACGCGTCATATCAAGTGGAGGAGGTGAGGTTGTGGAATTCATTCTTGCGAGATGAAAAGTGCTCGAATTTGTTGAAACATGATCCGATCTCAGCTAAATAACCAAGGTGCTCTCAATTAGTGCCGACCACCCCGATGTGCTATTGCGAATGGCCTTGGCTTGATTCTGAGTAAAACCCAAATTCTAACTATGAAGATTTCCAGGCAAACATCCCTATTATTGTTGCTTCCTTTCATCATGGCATCGAGCAGTTCGCTTCTCCGGGCAGACGGCCTATTGATCACTGAATTCATGGCTCTGAACGAAACGGTCTTGAAAGATGACACGGGCGAGTTTTCCGATTGGATCGAGATTTACAATAGCGGAACCAACGCGGTGAATCTCGCAGGTTACTATCTGACGGATGAATCCGCGAACCTCCTCAAATGGCGGTTTCCGGCCACTAACCTTCCGCCCAGCCGCTACTTAATTGTTTTTGCTTCTGGCCTGAACCACGTAACTCCCGGGCGGCCATTCCACACGAATTTCAAACTGAATGCCGACGGCGAGTATCTGGCGTTGGTCCAGCCCGATGGCATCACGGTCGTTTCCCAATTCACCCTGACCTTTCCACCTCAGCAACTGGGCTTATCCTTTGGACAAGCGGTGGAAGATATCAATACCACAACCTTGATCTCGCCTCTTGCGAATGCGCGATTTTTTGTTCCTACCAACGAGATCGGGACTGCTTGGATCCAACCTGGATTTAATGACACCAATTGGTCCAAAGCCACGGCTGGCCTGAGGTTCGACCTGGGCACCACCGCTTTGAGCTATGACAATCTCCCTGGAACCGACATCGAAGCTGCCATGCTCGGGATCAACTCCACGGTTTATTTGAGGATTCCTTTCAACGGGATTGATGTCTCTCGAGTCTCCGACCTCCAACTCATGTTACGCTACGATGACGGTTTTGTGGCTTATTTGAACGGGCAGGAAGTGGCTCGCCGCCTCGCGCCGCCAGCTCTGCTTTGGAATGCTGCCGCCAGCGCGCAGCACACCAACAGTTTGGCGTTGGTGCCGGAGCGGATTAATTTAACGGAAAACCTGAATTTGCTTCGACCGGGAACCAACGTCCTGGCCATTCATGGAATGAACCGTACTTTAAGCGATTCGGATTTCGTGATGCTGCCGGAGCTCGTGGCGCGGGAAGTGAAACTTGTGGCGAATGTTCAGCGGTTTTTTTCCACACCCACACCCGGATCCGCCAACGTAGCCGGTCTGCCTGGAACGGCTGGCTCCGTTCACTTCTCGCTCAAGAGCACCACATTTGTCGATCCGTTTCTGTTGACTCTCGAGCCAGCCGACAAGAAGCCCGGTACTGTCGTCCGATATACCTTGGATCGGAGTGTTCCCACCGAATCGTCGCCGGTTTACTCAAGCCCGTTGAACATCACAAACAGTGCGCAGGTGCGTGCTTCGGTATTTGCGGCAGGACTCTATACTGGGCCGGTGCGCACTGAGAGCTTCATCGCCCTCAACCCAAATGTGGTGAACTTTACCTCCGATCTTCCAATTATGGTGATTCACAGTTTCGGCGCCGGACGGATCAACGGCGCCAACTACCAAGGCGCCATCATGACGATCCATGAACCGGTGCGCGGTCGGAGCGCCCTCACAAACACACCGCACCTGATCACTAGAGCGGGCTTCAAGGACCGGGGTTCGAGCACCGCCGGCCAGGTCAAAGCGAATTACGCGGTTGAAACTTGGGATGAAGAGAACCGTAACAAACCTGTTCCAATTCTCGGCTTGCCCGCCGATTCCGAGTGGGTTTTCCACGCTCCCTATAGCTTTGATCCGGCCTTGATCCGCAATCCGCTGGCTTACGAATTCGGGCATCACCTTGGTCGTTACTCGTCTCGGTATCGGTTTGTCGAGGTGTACATTAATTCGAGCACGACCGGCGGACAGGTCGCGTCCAACAATTACGCGGGGCTGTATAATATCCTGGACAAAGTCAAACGGAGCACAGATCGCGTTGATATCGACGAACTCCGTGTTTCGGACATCGAGCAGCCTGAAGTCACTGGCGGATACCTCCTGAAGATCGACCGAACCGACCCTGGTGACACCGGCTTCAGCGCAGGTGGGCAAGCTATCGATTACGTCGAGCCAACCGAGAAGGAGATGAAGACGATCGAGCGCGACGCGCAGAAGAAATATCTCAGCGCTTACATCAACTCGTTCGCGGCGGCTCTCAACGGAGCCAACTCCGCTCATCCTACTCTCGGCTACGCTCCATTCATCGACGCCGATGCGTGGATCGACTTCCATATCGGCGATGCGCTGACTTGGAATGTCGATGCCCTGAGATTGAGCTCCTACTTTCACAAAGTGAGGAGTGGCCCGTTGACGTATGGGCCGATGTGGGATTACGACCGTTCGCTGGGGTCCACGGATGGCCGGGATGCCAATCCAAGGGTGTGGGGTGATAATTTCTTTACCTGGGTATGGTGGAATCGGTTGTTTCGCGATCCCAATTTCTGGCAAAAATGGATCGATCGCTGGCAGGACATGAGGAAGTCGGAGTTCAGCAACAAGAACATGACCGCGATCATCGATTCGTTAGCTGCTCAGGTGGCGGAAGCTGCCCCGCGTGATTTCACGAAGTGGCGTCAAGCAAAGCGGGGCGGGACTCAGGCGAGCGAGATCACCTTCCTCAAGAATTGGCTCGCGAATCGGATGGATTTCTTCGACACCAATTTGCTCGCAAAGCCGTTCTTTAGTAGCCCCGGCGGACAGCTCTCATCCGACTTTACGCTCACGATGGTTGGGCCGGTTGGAGCAACGATCTATTACACCGTGGATGGGTCCGATCCACGATTGCCTGGTGGGACCAACATCTCGCCCACAGCGTTGGTTTACACAAGTCCAATCACGGCCGCAACCGCCACCACCATAAAAGCGCGCGCGCGCGATCTCAGCCACAAGAATCTCACGGGCGGCAACAATCCGCCGATTTCCAGCCCGTGGTCGGGACTAACCCAGGCCCGATTCTCCGCTAACCCAGGTGTGGCCGTGGGCAATCTCATCGTCAGCGAGATTCATTACAATCCAGCGCCACCAACCTCTCGGGAGCTGGCTCTCGATCCCAAGTTCACGAGCGACGATTTCGAATTCATCGAACTGAAGAATATCACTTCCGACACGCTGGACCTGTTCGGTGCTCGGTTCGTCAGCGGAATTGGATTCTCTTTCTCCGGCAGTAGTATGGAAGCCCTGCCTCGAGGCCAATCCGTGTTGCTTGTGAAAAACCGGTCGGCATTCAAGGCGCGTTACGGTGACCGCGCCAACATCGCCGGCCAATACACCGGCAGCTTCGATAATAATGGTGAAAGACTTCATCTCGTTAATTCCGCGGGAGCAACGATCCTAGATTTTGTTTACAATGATAGTTGGTATCCGATCACCGACGGTCATGGCTTTTCACTGGTTCTCTCGAATGAAAACGTTGCTCCTGCTCAGGTTGGCATCCGGTCGAGTTGGCGTCCGAGCGCGACCCTCGGCGGCTCTCCGGGAGTGCTCGATCCAGCGCCCTCAGCTATCCCAGCAGTGGTGGTTAATGAAGCCCGTACGCACAGCGACAAGAAAGACTCCATCGAGTTGCATAATCCAACCGGAACTGCCGCGAATATTGGCGGCTGGTTTCTCACCGATGACCTGAGCGCTCCGACGAAATTCCGGATTCCGAATGGAACGACGATTCCCGCCGGAGGCTTCCTGGTTTTCGACGAGGACGATTTCAATCCAGGCAAAGGAACCAGCTTCTCGCTGAGCGCGTCCGGCGAGGCCGTCTATCTTTTCTCCGCCGACGCCAGCGGAGCCCTACAGTGGTATCTCCACGGCTTCGAGTTCGGCCCGGCCGAGAAAGACGTCACCTTTGGTCGTTATCGCACAAGCACAGGGCAGGAGGACTTCGTTGCTCAAACCACCTCCACGTTGAAGTCTGCCAACTCGGGCCCGAAATTTGGTCCGGTCGTGATTAATGAAATCATGTATCACCCGCCGGAAGTGTTCGCGAATAACAATTATTTCGATAACGACGAAGATGAATTCATCGAACTCCGGAATATCACCACGCAGCCGGTGCCGCTCTTCGATCTAGCCGTGCGCACTAATACTTGGGCCCTGCGCGGCGCAATAGCTTTTACCTTCCCAACTAATGTCACGATTCCCGCCAGTGGGTTTCTTGTGGTTGTGGGTTTCGATCCAGCATCGAGCCCTGGTCAGCTCGCCGCCTTCCGCAACAAATATAGCGTGAACGCCGCTGTCACGATCATCGGCCCATACAGCGGCAAGTTGGATAATTCGACCGAAACTGTGAAGCTGCTCAAGCCGTTGACACCGGACGATCCTCTGAATCCAGACAAGGACTCTCCGCGTTTCCTGGTGGATTCGGTTAACTATTCCGATGAATCCCCGTGGCCCGTGGCGGCGGACGGTCTTGGCTATTCGTTACAGCGCCTCGATAGCGCTCAGTATGGCAACGATCCCATTAATTGGGGTGCATCTCTTCCAACCCCTGGCACGGTCAATCGTTTTGGAACAGCGCCCACTATTACCGCGCAGCCCAAAAGCCAGACCATCCTTAGGGGTTCAGGCACGACGTTGAACGTGTCTGCGACTGGCGCCGGGTTGCTCGGTTATCAATGGCGTTTTCAAGGAGGTAATTTGCCTCGAGCCACCAATTCCAGCCTCACGATTACCAATGCCCAAGCCGCGAACGCGGGAGAATATACCGTCCTGGCTCTGAGCTCGGGTAACGCCGCGGTGAGCGCGCCGGCCATCTTGACTGTGCTACAACCAGCGACCATCACTGAGCATCCGGCGGGACGGAATGCCAATCCCGGTACCACGGTGACCCTGGGCGTCGCCGCGACTGGGAGTGGATCGATGAAGTATCAATGGCGTCTCAACGGGATAAACATCGCCGGAGCGACGCGTGCCAGCCTCGTGCTGGCGGACGTGCAGTTGGAAAGCAGCGGCAGCTACAGCGTGGTGGTGACCGATGCCATCGGCTCCGCCCTCAGCGATCCAGCTTTTGTGAACGTCTTGATCAAACCGCAGATCACCAATCAGCCGGAAAACCTGGCGGTGCTGGTCGGCGATACCGTGAATCTCGGGGTCTCGGCTTTTGGCACGCTCCCGATGATCTTTCGCTGGCTTCATGATGGAGTTAACATTGTCGGTGCCACCAACTCGATTCTCACGCTGACCAATGCGCGGTTCACCGATGCCGGTATCTACAGCGTCTTGATTACCAACTTGGCCTCAGCCAGGATAGTGACTGCGAGCAGCGACGCCAAGTTGCTCGTCCTTGCCGATTTCGACAAGGACCGCATGGCTGATATCTGGGAAGCGGCCAATGGATATGCCACGAACAATGCGAGCGACGCTCTGCTTGACTCCGACGGTGATGGCATGACGAACCTGCAGGAGTATATCGCTGATACAAACCCACGCGACCGACAGAGTTACCTCAGGTTCGATACGATCAAGATTGGAGCTGATTTCTCCACCACGCTTCAGTTCACTGCTCGGTCAAACAGAAACTACTCCGTTCAGTTCAAACCATCGCTGATTTCTCCTTCATGGCTGAGCTTAACCAATGTCCATAGCGAGACAACCAACCGCACAGGAATCGTCATCGATTCGAGTCGCGGCAGCACCAATCGCTTTTACCGGCTAGTAACTCCTGCTGTTCCGTAGGAAATTGTTGACAGGATTCGATGCGCATTTTTCTCGTCTCAACGCTCTGCACAGCCAGGGTCTGGGCCGATATGAAAAACTGAACTCCTATCAGTAAGACTTTGCTATCAAAATGCGCTCTGAGGCTGTCAAAGGCGGAAGAATCTAGCCGGGCAAGCAGCGTCCGCAAGGGCCGAATTGTCCCCACAATCAAGCGGGCGCTCCGCCTCCCTTGCGCTTGCCGCGAACTCTGCTCACCTGGTCGGCGAAAGTGCGAATCGCCCGAGTTATCGCGAACAGTGAAGCCGGTTATCTCTCCGCGATGCAGTAAAGGAACCGTTCGCCGCGCAGGTAAAGTTCTCGATCCACAATCGCGGGCGAGGCGCTAAAGGAATCTTCAAGGTGGTTGATGGCGAGCGTGCCGTTCTCGGAGTCGTGTCGAACAACGACGGTTGTGCCATCGCGCGCCGTGATGTAGATACGGCCCGCCGCCCCAACAGGCGAAGCGAAAATGAAGTCGCGGATCCCGTCGAGCCGGAGTGGTTCACCGCGCGGCTTGCCGGTCGCCGGGTCGAGCCGGACCAGGATGTTCTGGTTGTGGCGCAAGTGATAGAGAGTGTCGTCGTAAAGCAGCGGTGAGGAAACGTAGGGCGTCAGGCGGTTAAGCGTCCACGCGACATTGGTGGTGCCGGTCAGGTCGCCTTTCGCGCCCGCGAGGCGAATCGCCAGCATGGCCTGCGAGTAATAGCTGTTGCCGGCGATCACCATCCCGTTCCAATGCACTGGCGACGCGACGACGTTGTCCGTGAGACCGGCGCATTCCCACAGTTGCGCGCCGGTCGCGAGGTCGTAGCTGCGGACGCGTTTCGTCGCGCTGACGATCACCTGTGGCTTGCCTAAGTGCTCAACGACCAGCGGCGTGGACCAGGAAGTCTTTTCATCGCGCGCCACCTTCCAAACCTGCTGCCCAGTGCGTTTGTTGAAAGCGTAGATAAACGAACCGGCTTCGTGATCCCAATTCACGATCAGCGTGTCGCGATACAGCACAGGCGAGCTGCCTTCGCCGTGCGCATGCAACGTCTGCATTTTACCGAGTTCCTTCTGCCATTTCACCCCGCCGTCCAAGTCGAGGCAGTAAAGGCCGCGCGATCCGAAGAACGCATAAAGCAATACGCCGTCGGTGGTAGGAGAGCCGGACGCCGGACTGCCCGTCTCGTGCCCGCCCTCGTGCGGCCATTCCTCACGGACGACTTTCTTCCACAAGACGCGCCCGTCGCTCCGGCTCAAGGCCATGACGATGTAATGATGCCGCTGCGTGACCGGCACGCTGTCATGCACGCCTGGCGCGGAATCGAACACCGGCTTTTGCGTCTCACCGACTGGTGCCGCGGTCATCACGAACACGCGATCGCCAAACACGATGGGCGAGGAATGGCCTTTTCCCGGCAGCGCAATTTTCCATCGGATGTTTTTCTTTTCGCTCCACTCGACGGGCGGGCTCGACTGCGGCGCCACGCCATTGGCCAGCGGACCACGCCATTGAGGCCACCAGTGGAGCAAGTCGGTGACGGAGTTGGCGTCCGCACCTTCGGCAAATGTTGCGAAGGCCAGCAAGCAACCGAGGCTTGCGATACGAGAAAGTTGCTTCATCTCCATCTCAACCGGTGGGGCGGCTATTCCGCTTCTCCCACCAGCCGCGGCTGCTTCGTTGCGCGGAACCCGACGTTGGTTTCGGCTTCATAGAACAATTCATTGCCATCGAAGCGCAGCTTGTGCATGAGGTAGAACGGTGTCTCGTGAAAGCATTGCTTCACGACGAGGGTGTCGTCCTTCGCCCACGCGCTGGTCGCGGCAGCGGGTTGATCGATGTAGGTGCCAAATGAGCCGCGACCTTTCTGCCACTCGCGATAGCCGGTGTTGAACGGGTGCGTGATGCCGTTGGCTTGAATAGCGACCGTGACGCCCTTGCCGCTGTTGCCGGGCGTCAGAGTTATCGACTCGAGCTTTTGCTCGTTGGCAGGGAACACAAACTTTCGGCCAAAGATTTTCGCGGCGAGCGGCGAAGAGTCAGCTCCTTCTGCTGGGCGGACCGACAAGCCTGCGAGTTTTTCGGTCAGCTTTCTTTGGCTGGCGGCATCCGCCTCCCATCGCGTCGTCCCCAGCGCCGGAAGGAGCTTATCCCAGATGAGATTCAGCAGCGCCTGCATGTCCTTCACTCCGCTGGTGATGGCGATCACCGCGTCCTGCTCCGGCAACACGACGCAATACTGGCCGAACGCGCCATCGCCGCGATATGCGCCGTGACGGGACCGCCAGAATTGAAAGCCGTAGCCTTGGTCCCAGTCGCTCTTGGGATTGCTCCCGTTCGAGACCTGCCGCGAGGTGGCCAATTCCACCCACTCCGGCTGGATCAATTGCCGACCATTCCAATTGCCCTTCTGCAGGTAGAGCTGCCCGAAGCGCGCGATGTCTTCCGTGCGGACGCTCAGCCCGTAACCGCCGAGGGAGATCCCTTGCCAGTTGGTGTTCCAGACCGACTGCGTGATGCCAAGCGGCTCGAATAATCGCGGTCGCAGATAATCGAATACCGTCTGGCCAGTCTGCTTTTGGACAATGGCCGAGAGCATGAAGGTCGCGGGCGTGTTGTATTTGAAATGCGTGCCTGGCTTGTGCGGGACCGGATGTGCCAGGAACGCCTTCGCCGAAATCTTGTCGGCGGCGGTTGACGTCTCGTCTTGGTGTCCGGCGGACATCGTCAAGAGATCGCGCACTCGCATGGCTTTGAGATTCGCGCTCGGCTCGGCCGGCGCGTCCTCCGGGAAGAACTTTAGCACCTCGTCGTCGATGCTCAGCTTGCCTTCGGCGACGGCCATGCCCACGGCGGTGGAAGTGAAACTCTTGCTCAGCGAATACAACTCATGATGGCTCTGCGCCTCATACGGCCTCCACCAACCCTCGGCGATAACCTGACCATGCCGCACCAGCATGAAACTATTCATCGCATCGATCTGGTCGAGCGCCTCGACCCACGCCAGCACCGCAGCGGGCGACACGCCTTGCGACTCGGGCGTGCTGCGTGGGAAAGAAAACGGTTTCGCCCCGGCCGCGTTGAGAGTCGCGACAGAGGACACGATGACGAGAATGACGGCGAACCTGGTGAGGGTTTTCATAAATGGTTCTGAATGGTACGGGATGCTCATGTGGTTTTCCGCTGGCCCCGTCAAAGGATGTCAACAGCGCAGCCTATTTTGCAAGAGTCAAAATTGAAGAACCATGCTTGAAAGCGGGCAGCGCGTCCCGAATCATTTTTGCTGGTCTGTCGAATTGAGCTTCGTGATAGTGACAACATGATCAAACAACTTGCGCTCCTCTGCGGTCTTCTCACTGGAATGGCTCAAACGGGTTTCTCCGAGGTGTTGATTGTCGCGGACGAATTTCCAGCAATGCATGTGGTGGCTGCCAAGCTAAAGAGCGAACAGAACATCGACAGCAAGCTCGTGTGGCAGACCAATCTCCCGCCCGACCTCGCGCCGTTTCAAGCGGTGATCGTTTACATCCATAAGGAGCTTTCACAAAAAGCGGAGGATATCTTTATCAATTATACCCAGGTTGGCGGAAGACTGGTTGTGCTTCACCATTCCATCAGTTCGGGCAAGCGGAAAAACCAGCATTGGTTCTCCTTCCTGGGCGTTGCTTTACCCGAGGGAGACGTTAGCCAGGGCGGCTACAAATGGATTGAAGGTGTCAGTTTCGATCTCGTCGCGCTCAATCCGACCCATTTCATCATGACGAATAAGGTCACCTACCCGAAACAAGTTTCCTATAGCAGCGCGAAGGCCTCGGATCGCAAAGGCAACTTTCCTGGATTCACCCTTTCAGAGACTGAGGTCTATTTGAACCATGTCCACACCGAGCCACACACTTTGCTGATGGGCATTAAATATGTGGATGCCAAAACTGGCATCACTTACATGCAGGATCATGCCGGCTGGATCAAACCGTCAGGCAAAGGCTGGATCGTTTACCTGATGCCCGGGCACACCAAGCATGACTTTGAGGATCCGATCTACGGACAAATGGTGATCAATGCGGTGACCTATCGACCGTGATCGAGGTGATCACGAATGGAATCAGAAAACGCCACTGGGCCGGGTCCCGCGTTGCCTTTCCCAATACCCTACTTGGCGGGTGAAACGCGATACAGATGAACTTCGTACGGTTTGAATTCGTCGGCAAATTCTCCGTTTCGGACGGGGATGCTTCGCGATTCTTCCAAGACTTCCGCGTTTGTAGTGCCCAACAGACCGCGAACCTTGAAAGAAGCACGCGCAGATTGATTCCGCATGCACACGGCGAATAGGTATGTCACGCCTTCGTGTCGCTTCATCAGGCAAGCAATCGGCACTTCCTTCGAAGAGGACTCCATTGTCATACCGTCGCTAATCGTGGGTCGGTTTAGGATCGGAGCGAGCGTGTGGATCTGACCATTGATGGCAGTGACCACGGCCAGCATGTCGGGATCGTCCAGGAGGGCAGCTTCTCGGAAGGTCGGCTTGAATTGGTGGACAAAGTAGATGAGCCCGCGCGACCCGTGAATGATGGACATCCAAACCTCCGCTCGAACCTGATGTGGCGTCGGCTTGACCTCGGTATTGCTGATGCGGGTGCATTCGATGCAGTTCCATGTCGGCTTGGCATGGCCATTCCATTGCACTAGCCGCTCCACGCCTCGAGCCACGTATTCCAGCTTCCCGGCCACGGGCTTGTCGGAATGCACTGCGGGATAAATATCGAAGGAGGAAATATCGCACCCTTTTAGGTACTCGGGATAATCCTCGGGGTGATTCCTGCGAACGCCGCGTCCGATGTAATTGTCCCATGCCGCGCCTTGGCCAAGGTTCAGAAGGACCGGCCGGGACGGGTCGGTGGTGCGCATTTTGTCGTAGTTTCGGACGATGATCTCCGGCAAGACGGGCGGGCCATACCCTTGACCCTGACCCAGCGATTGAGCGTTGTCCGGCTCATCATCGTGCATCCACCCCACGATAAGTGGATTGGCTTTGTTCTGAAGCCCTCGTTCATTCTGCGCGCAGATGACTGGCATCCCGGCTTTTTCAAGCGCCGTGAGCTGCGTGTCGGTTGGACCCCGCCAAAGTCCCACGTAGAGATTTATTCCTGCGGTTTTATAACGCTCCGCATTCTTAGGGTCCTGTAGCCAAACAGCGATGGGAAAGTAATTCGCATCGTGGGATGGATCGCTTTTCCAAGTGCCGTAGAGGCTTTGCGCTGGCGCTGCGGACTCCGCCGCAAAAGCCGACGACAGCAATGCCGAACAAACGGTGGCGAACAGGGTGGATTGGACAAAAGATCTCAGCGCGCGCAGCATTCCAAAGTGTTTTTCTGTTCGGACAAAAACGCAAGCGTCGAACGAGCCGCGAATTCCTGCGAGTTGCGAAACGATGAGCTCTCGCCAGAATAATCCTTGTGTGGCTTTTCAAGATGGCATCTGATCTCCGACCGTGAATCCCTCTTCCACATCGAAACTCCGGAGCCGCTCATGGCTTGATCGCACGGATCGATGGGGTCTCGCCCACCGCAGCAGCTTCCGCGCACAAGGGTTCAGCACTCACGTCTTCGAGGGTCGGCCTGTGATCGGGATTTGCAACTCTTGGAGCGAGCTGAATCACTGCAGCCTCCATTTGAAGCAGATGGCGGAGGCAGTCAAGCGTGGGGTGTGGGCTGCCGGAGGGTTCCCGCTGGAGTTTCCGACGATTTCGCTCGGGGAGTTATTGATGAAACCGAGCACCATGCTCTATCGGAACTTGATGTCGATGGACGTGGAGGAATCGATCCGCGCTCATCCGCTGGACGGCGTGGTCTTGCTCGGCAACTGCGACAAAACGGTGCCTGCACAACTGATGGGCGCGATCAGCGCTGACATCCCGGCGATCATGGTCACCGCGGGCCCACAGCTCCGCGGGATGTGGCGAGGCCAGGAGATCGGCTCAGGCACAGCCATGCGCAAGTATTGGGATGAGTATCGCGCCGGCGGCATCGGGGCGGAGGAGTGGAGCGAGATCGAAGGTTGCCTCGTGCGGAGCGCGGGGACCTGCGGCGTGATGGGGACGGCGTCCACGATGGCTGCCTTGAGCGAAGCGCTCGGCATGGCTCTGCCAGGCTCGGCGGATATTCCGGCGGTCGATTCACGCCGAATGGCCGCCGCCGAGGAAAGCGGTTATAGGATCGTCGCTCTGGCTCGCGACAATGTGTGTCCCACACAGATTATCACAGCTCAAGCTTTGGAAAACGCCATCCGCGTTAACATGGCAATTGGCGGATCGACGAATGCCATCATTCACCTGATCGCAATCGCCGGGCGCTTGGGACTGTCGCTGCCGCTGACGAAGTTCGACGAGATCTCCCGCGCAACTCCACTGCTTGTCAACGTCCAGCCGTCCGGGAAATATCTGATGGAAGATCTGTTTTACGCGGGTGGATTGCGCGCGCTGATGAAAGAGATCATGAGTCTTTTGCATGGAGCCGCCATGACGGTTAGCGGCAAGACAATTGCGGAAAACGTCGCTCAGGCCGTCTGCGACAACGGGGACGTGATTCGGCCATTGGGAAATCCGCTGAAGCCCGACGGTGGCACGGTGGTGCTATGGGGAAACCTGGCGCCGCAAGGCGCCGTGATCAAGCAATCCGCGGCATCGACACATCTGTTGAAGCATCGCGGCCGCGTTGTGGTGTTCGATGGCTACGAGGATTTGCTGAGACGGGTGAACGATCCAACGTTAGACGTGGACGCGAAAAGCGTGATGGTGATGAAGGGTGCTGGTCCAAAGGGAGGTCCGGGGATGCCCGAATGGGGCGATTTGCCGATTCCCGAGAAACTGCTAAAGGCCGGCATCAAGGACATGGTGCGGCTGAGCGACGCGCGAATGAGCGGCACGAGCTTCGGCACCGTAATCTTGCACGTTGCTCCCGAGGCCGCGATTGGCGGGCCGCTCGCGATTGTCGAGAATGGCGATGAGATCGAGTTGGACGTTGCGAATCGCCGATTGGAACTGTTGGTGTCCGCGGACGAGATCAACCGTCGTTTGGAAGCCTGGCGTCCGCCGCCTCCTCACTTCGAACGAGGCTACGGCAAGATGTACCTCGAACACATTCTCCAGGCTGATCAAGGCTGCGACTTCGATTTTCTCAGGGCGACTGCCACGGCAGGCGGGATCGGCAGCGTCGCCGAGGTGCCGCCCTAGACCAGTGTTGCGACGGAGCGTGGTTGATGATCTTGAATTCGGATCGGCTTTCAGGTTGAACGTAACGACGAGTCCGCCTGCCCATTTCAGATGACGTCATAACGCGGCTTCGATCCGGGAGCGATTTTCTGGAGCAATTCCTCGCAGTGATCCAGGAATTGTTGAAGGCTCTGGTCGTGCGGGCTGATTTTCAGCGCGGTTCGGAGCGAATCACAAGCTCCTGCCAAATCGCCCAAGTGCACCTGACAGATGCCCATTCCTTGCCAGGCTCCGAAGTGGTCGGGGTTCAGGGCGATGACCTTCTGACAATCGGCGATGGCTTCTTTGTATTGGTGGAGGTTCCAGTAAAGCGTGGCGCGTCGGTTCCATCCCTCGGCGAACTTCGGGTATCCCTCGATGAGTTCGCTTAAGGTGAGGAACGCCTCCGCGTGATCGCCTCGATCGATCGATTGGTTGGCCTTATCGAGCAGGCGGTGCGCCTTGCTGCCTGCCTCCAAAGACCAGAGGTTTAACAGCGAGTTAGCGGCGATCTGTCGGACGACAGGGGAGCGAGATTTCAAAGCGCGAACCAGTTGAGCCTGGCCGTTGACATAAACCAAATCCGCCACCGCTCGCAATTGGTCCTCCCGGTCACCACTCATGAGCCGGCGGTAGAGCCGCTCCTTGTTCCAATGACTATGCTGGACGAGCAGGACCGAATAGTACACGACCAAAAAAGCGCCTGCAAAGATGTAGAGGCGCCGCAAGAGTGGCGTAAAAAACCGATGCACGACAAAAGTATAGACAGGATTTGGAGGGCTGCAAGCGGCAGCTCATAGGATGTTCGCAGCGAGTTCGGCCAGAGCGGATCGTTCTCCCTTTTGCAGCTCGATATGAGCGGCCATTGGTTCCGATCGGAATTTGCTGACGATATAGTTGAAGCCGTTCGAGGCAGAGTCCACGTAGGGGTTATCGATTTGATAAGGGTCTCCGGTGAAGACGATTTTAGTTCCGTGGCCGACTCGGGTGACAATCGTTTTGACTTCGAGGGGCGTCAGGTTTTGCGCCTCGTCGATGACCATGAATTGATTCGCAATGCTGCGCCCACGGATGTAGCTCAATGCTTCCACCGCGATGACGCCTGAACGGATGAGGTCGTTGCTGCGGCGGTGCTCATGGCCCATGTTCAAATCTCCGAGGAGTTCCAGTGTGTCATGAATTGGCTGCATCCACGGAGTTAGTTTTTCCTCCAACGAACCCGGTAGAAACCCGAGTTCTTTGCCCATGGAAATAGTGGGGCGAGCGACGACGAGGCGTCGGAATTCCCGGTCCAGGACAGTTTGTTTCAATCCCGCCGCCATGGCCATCAAGGTCTTTCCAGTGCCTGCTTTTCCCATCAGAGTGACCAGTTTAATCCGGTCATCCAATAGGGAATCGAAAGCGAAATGCTGTTCCCTGTTGCGTGGCTTGATCCCCCAAACTCCCTCCCGAGAATCGATGATCGGGATCAGCTTCGTTCCGGTGGAATCTACCTTGGTGAGAGCGGTGCGCTTGAGATTCGTCTCCTCGATTAGAGTGCAATATTCGTTCGGGCAATAGATCGCCCCGCTATTGAGCTCCAGCTCGCCGTTTGCGCGGAATTGCGACATCTTTTCAGCGCTGACCTGTTTCTCGATCATCCCCGTGTAAAGGTCCTTGAGGAAAATGCGATCCGTCTCATAATCCTCCGCCTGCAAGCCGAGCGCGTCCGCTTTGATGCGCAAATTGATATCTTTGCTCACCAGAATGGTAGGGGTCTTAGGGTCTATCTTATGGACAGCCAGGGCCAAGGCGACAATCCGGCTATCCACAGTGTTATTGCCGAAGTGCAAAGTTCCGCTCCCGTTCTTGTCATTAAATATGATCCGGAGCTGACCTCCCGTGGAGAGGACGACGCCTTCGCTGAGCCGACCTTTGATGCGCAACCCATCGAGCATTCTTGAAACAGCGCGAGCGTTTTGTCCGAGCTCGCTCGATTCGCGTTTGAAACGATCGATTTCCTCGATCACTTCGATTGGGATAAGGACGTTATTTTCTTGGAAGCTGAGGAGCGAGTTGGGGTCGTGGAGGAGGACGTTGGTGTCGAGAATGTAGTTTTTCACGCGGGAAGGAGGCATGCTTGATGGAAGTCATCCGTTTGTACCAAGACTTCAATTGAGTGTGCTGAGCCGGCAACTCATAGTGGCCCGAGTAGAGAAAATTCCCAAGCATTCCAAACAGATCAAAATCGACGAAGCGCGGCTGCTCTTCGAGAAGAAAGGAACGGTCGGCGAGCATCTGTTCGAATGGGACAAGGTGATGCGCCAGATCGTCCACGAGGTGGCCCTGTTGAGCCCGCCACTGTTCCAGGCAGTCGCGGCCGAATTTGCGCTCTTTATGGCGGATGAATGGAAGGCGTTCCGAGGCCGGCAAGAACTCTTCATAATAAACATCGTTCAGCCTGAAACCCACCGATTCAATTTCGTTCTCGATGTAACACCAGAGGATATTTTGGAGGCCTTCCCATGGGCGGGGAAACAGACCCAACTCCAATTCTTCGTCCAGGTATTTTGCAATGACTTGTGAGTTATCATCCGTTTCAAAGATGACGGTTTTGCCGTCTTTGACGATGGGAACTGCGTAATAGCGCTGGCGGGTCAATCGCCAAACCAGAGAGCGATCCGTGTTCGGAATGTTGACGATTTTGAAACGGACGCCGGAATATTCCAAAATACGCCTTTGGACAATACAAAACGGACTCCAAGGGAATTGGATCAGCTCAATCATTTTCCGCTGGCCATGGCCACGCTGTTTGGAAAAAACTCTTCGTGCTCAGCACAATCAAAATCTAAGTGGCAGGCACTCGGATGACAAGGGGAAATCCTGTAGTGGACAGAGCGCAAGCTCGCGGAGGCGGCTCTTGCCCAGTTCGGGAGGTTGGGCCTCGTCGGAAAGTTCCATTTGCCTCTGTCGAATCACGTTGAAACCGCCTGTCCACCGGATACGCTGAACGCGACAAAGAGCAGTTATGACAACCTCAAACGAGTCGGTCGCTTTGCAAGGTCTTAAACAACTCTTGCAAACGAGCAGCCCCGCTGAACTGGGGCCGCGGATCCGTCTGGGAGCGCTCCCGGTTGGCCTGCTGAATGACCAGGTCGATGCGTTGATAAGCAAAAGCACTTTGCCCGAACGTGGTCAGAATTTGATCCGAGGCACTCTGTTGCTCTGGCACGATCACTTGGACGAGGCCCATTCAATCGCTCAAATCGTCGAAGACAGTGATGGCAATCTCCTGCACGCGATCACGCATCGGCGAGAGCCGGATTATGGAAATTCCAAATACTGGTTTCGACGCGCCGGGAAGCACCCGTGTTATTCGCGGATTGCAAGCCAAGTACAGGCGTTGGTGAACGCGCGTGACGCCAATTTAACCGCTCAACTTCTCCCGGGCGGGGTGTGGGATCCATCCACGTTTGTGGATGCCTGCGAAGCGGCAGAACGACGCCAGGTCGCCGGGGGGGAAAAGACGATTCTACAAGAGATTCAAAGGATCGAGTCAGCGTCCTTCTTGGAACATTTGTGCGGGCATCGGGCTTTGCATTCCTAAAGTCTCAGCAGAGACGCCAGTCGGTTGCGCTTCTTCGGCTATTTATGTCTGACGATCGCTTCCACCAAGCCATCGATGGTATGTCGGCGCGCTTCGAGGGTCGGATCGAGGTTCAGAGCTTTAAGGGCTTTGGTCGTTTCTGGACCGATCGAAGCCAATTTCAATTGAGGAAACCTGGCAATCATCTCCGGCACATTGAACCGCGCGTGGAAGTTCTCCACGGTTGAGCTGCTCGTGAAGGTGATCCAATCGGCCCCTTGCTCAAGCATTCTTGCGGCAGCGCCGTTGGTGTCCTCGGTTTCCGGGACCGTCTGGTAGCAGGCGACATCATCGACGATGGCGCCGAGCTCCTCCAAAGCTATCGGCAATTCGCGATTGGCGACCTCGGCGCGCATCAACAAGATCCTTAGGTTCTCGATAGTTTCGTACTTGATAAATGCATCGACGATCTTTGAAGCCACATACTCGTCCGGCATCAAGTCCACCTTCAAGTGAAGCTCTTTGAGCTTGGCGGCGGTAGCTGGGCCGACTGCCGCGATCCGCACTCCACCGATGTCTCGGAGATCATCGAAGCCTTTGAAGAAATAGCCAAAAAATGTTGCGACCCCGTTGGGGCTGGTAAAGACAATCCAGTCATATTCGTGAAGCGCCAGCAAAGCGCTTTTCAAATCGTTATTGTCCTTTGGCGGAATGATTTTGATGGTCGGGATCTCAAGGACATCCGCTCCACGTTCTGCGAGCTGACGCGAGAGCTGGCTGGCTTGCTCACGCGTTCGAGTGACGACAATCCGCTGTTTGAAGAGAGGTCGATTTTCAAACCAGTTCAGCTTGCTCCTTAGTTTCACCACATCGCCAATCACCGTGACGGCCGGCGCGGAAAAATTATTCTCAGCCGCGACGCCGCCAATGGACGCAAGCGTTCCGTCGATCGATCGCTGTTGTCCCGTGGTCCCCCATCGGACCATCGCTACCGGCGTCCGCTCTGGCATTCCATTCTCGATGAGCACCTCAGCGATCTGGCGGATGCGCTCGACGCCCATCAAGATAACTTTCGTGCCGGGGATCTTCGCCACTTGCGCCCAGTCGATGTTGCTTCCGTCTTTGGTGGGATCCTCATGGCCTGTGATAACCGTGTAGCTCGAACAATGTGCCCGGTGAGTTAGAGGAATGCCTGCGTAATTCGGGGCAGCGACCGCTGAAGAAACCCCCGGCACAACTTCAAACGGAATTTTTGCCGCGGCCAGCTCCTCTGCTTCCTCGCCGCCCCGTCCAAAAATATAAGGGTCGCCACCTTTCAGTCGCACGACGCATTTACCTGCGCGCGCCTTGGCGACCAGCAATCCATTCAGCTCCTCTTGTGGGATGGCATGGTCTCTGGAACGTTTGCCGCCGTAGATGATTTCAGCGCCTTTCGGGGCCAGGCGCAAGAGATCGGGATTAACCAGCGCGTCATAGACCACGACATCAGCCCGGCCCAACAATTCCGCTCCGCGCACCGTGAGGAGACCTGCATCTCCAGGCCCTGCGCCTACCAAGTAAACTGTGCCTGTCGATTTCATTCGGGATAACTGTATTCTTTGAGCTTGGTCACCGCAACGACAGCCGTTCGGTCAAGCGACTGTTAGTTGCGCGGCTAGCCCAGCGCCTAAAATGGCGGCTTCCGGCGGAGCGCCTCGAAGCTCTCCAGATCGGAATTGTCCATCGCGGAAAGAGACCGCACGCAGCCGGAGTTGACCGTCCACGATATCCGCGTACGCCGCCACCGGACTCAGGCATCCTCCACCCATGCTCTGGAGAAAGGCGCGTTCGGCCGTGACACAGTGTTGCGTGATCAAGTCATTCAACCGTTCGCAGATGGCTTTGAGGCGGTCGTCGTTCACTCGAGTTTCAATGCCAAGGGCTCCTTGACCGACACAGGGCAGCATTGCTTCCGTCGAGAGGTAAATGGCGGACAATCCGTTCGGCACGTCGGGGCCTTGCAGCGCTCCGTTGTCGAGCAACTGAATTTGCAAACGCTGCAATCCAGCGACAGCTAGGATGAGTCCGTCGAGTTCAGCTTGGTCTGCCAACTTTTTGAGACGCGTTCCAACGTTGCCCCGGATGGGGACGAGCTTGAAGTCCGGCCGGAGCGCCGCGATCTGTGCTTGGCGCCGAGTGCTGCTGGTGGCCACGGTCGCTCCCGAAGGAAAGTCGTGAACACTGGCATGAGGCTTCAACCCTCGTTTGTCCCGTTGGCCATCGGGATCGCTTGCGAGAAACTCTGCATCTCGATAAATAAGCACATCGCGAACATCCGCTCGTTTACTCACAGCGCCAAGAGTCAGGCCGTCCGGAAGTTCGGTGGGTAAATCCTTAAGGCTATGCACGGCCATGTCAGCGTCGCCATTGAGCAACGCGCTTTCGAGCTCCTTTGTAAAAAGACCCTTTGGCACTTGCTCGGTTGGATTGGTCAGGGAAAGTGTCTGTAATTTGTCGCCTGTCGTCTTGATGATTTTGATTTTGAAACTGAGACGCGGAAAAGCCTCTCGACACTCGGCCATGACCATATTGGTTTGAGCCAAGGCCAAAGCGCTGCCGCGCGTCGCAATGACGACGGGACGATTCTCAGAATTAAGGGGAAGATCACTCATTGTTGACAGTGAGTTGCGAATTGCCCGGCAAACCAGAATGCCGCTGGCCATCAAAGAGGCCTCGAGCCTTCTCACGAATAATGCTTTCGCATCGCGTGATTTCTTCCCGGCGCTGCTTCAAGTAATCATCGGCGATGGCCTGCAAATCATCGATGTTATAAAGGTAAATGTTCTCCAGGAAATTCACCTCCGGCTCGATATCGCGCGGGACAGCGATGTCGATCAAGAGCAGGGGCCGGTTCTTTCGAAGCCGCATCAATGGATTCAGCTTGGCTCGGTCAATGATGTAATGCGGTGCCGAAGTGCTGCTGATGACGATGTCGATCTTCTCGAATTCCTGGGCCCAGCCGTCGAAATGTACAGCGCGTCCGCCTAATTCTTCAGCGAGCTTCACGGCGCGATCATGAGAACGGTTGGAAACGATGATGCTTTGAGCTCCACGACTCAACAAGGCGCGAGCCGTCTTTTCGCTCATCTCACCCGCGCCGATCACCATCACCTGCCGGTCGGAGAGCGAGGTGAATATTTTTTCGGCCAGCTCCACCGCCACTGAGCCGACCGAGACGCTGCCGCGCTGAATATTTGTTTCCGTTCGAATTAGCTTGGCCACATTGAAGGCCTTCTGAAAAGCCTTGTTCAATAAACCGCCGGTCTGTTTGTGCTGGAGCGCGAGATCGTAGGCCTTTTTCAGTTGCCCAAGAATTTCTGTCTCACCGAGCACCATGGAATCCAGCCCGCAGGCTACTTGAAATAGATGCTCCAAACTTTGCGGTTCAGTGAGGCTATAAATTTCGGTGGTCAAGGGCTCGTGGTAATTGTGGCAATCCATCATGAACTGGCGCAGCGCGGAAAGCGCGGGCCGTTCTTTGCTCGGGATGACAGCGTAAATTTCCACTCGGTTGCAAGTAGAGAGAATCACTCCTTCCTGAGACAAGCCGGATTGGCGCAACCGCTCGAGGGTCGCCGGAATCAGAGCGTCCGCGAAGGCAAACCGCTCTCGCACGGTGACGGGTGATGATCGATGGCTGAGTCCAACAACAACAATTGGCATATTGTCTATTGCTGATGGATCGCCGAGAGGAGATTAGTGCCCCAGAACGTGAGCAGGACAAAAGCGAAGCCTCCGACGGCGCCCCAAACAAAGCGTCGGCCCGTCTGCGCAAAGGTCCAGCGCATCAACAGGAGGCCCAAGTAGATCATCCAAACGAGGAGGGACCAGAGTATCTTGGCATCATCTTTGTAAAAGACGCCGTGGGTTTGCTTGAGATGATACGCGCCAATCACCAGCCCGGCTGTCAGCAAACTAAACCCAGCCAATAACAGACGCCCAATGGCAATCTCCAGCCGCTGGATCGGTGGCATCAAGGAAACGATCGCTCGCAGCTTGTGGAACTTGAGATTGTGCTCCTGCGTTAAGTACATCAGACCGGCGGCGGAACTCAGTCCAAATGCGCCATAAGCCAACAGAATCAACGCCGCGTGGAGGCTCGACCAGCCATTGATGAATTCCGGACGGGTGCCGTAAGCATTATCTAGGGCCGGCATCAAGCCAAAAACTCCCACCCCAAAAAGGACAGGTGACGCAAAGGCTCCTAAGAACCGAAGTCGCGACCAAATGCCGAAGACCAGGTACGTCGTGACAATCGTCCATGCCACGAACGTGATCGCTTCGTAGAGATTGTTCACTGGGCAACGCGAGAACGAAAATCCCCTTTGCACCATCGCCATCGTGTGGAAGACGAAAGCAAACAAAAGCAAACAGTAACTGGCTCGGTTGTCCTGGCGGAATCCTTTTCGCCACAAGAGGACAGAGTAAATCGTGCTGAAGCCGTAAGTGATTACGGCAAGCAAGAAGCAATGACGGTCAGTAAACCAAGACACAGAAGCAGGTTAATCCGGCAATCTCGCGCTGCAAACTACAAAAACGATTTCGGAAGAGCTGTAAGCCGAATTTTGTCTGTCCCGCCAAAGCGGGAGAGAGAATCATTTGTCTGAGCAGCCAATACCCGAAACCGGTCCGTTTAACGGGACGTGGAGCGGGCAGCTCCGCGGTTTCCTATTTGGCCTTGCACCCGATGGGGTTTTCCGTGCCCCCTCGATTACTCTTGGGGCGGTGGGCTCTTACCCCACCTTTTCACCCTTACACCAGCCCTTCCCAAAACTGCCAGTATCAGCCCGGCCTCTACCGCTCGCAGCCTGTGCGAACGTTCTGTAACTAGCGGCTTTGAGAAGGGCTGGGCGGTTTAATTTTCTGTGGCACTATCCGTCAGAATGTCTCTCGACATTACTGCCCGCGTGTATCCTGAACCTAATTCAGGTTACGCGGCATCGCGCCCTATGGAGTTCGGACTTTCCTCTTCCAACTTGCGCTGAAAGCGATCCTCCGCCCTTCCGAAATCGGGGTTACCTTACTCGAGTTGAAAAGAAAGACAAGGTCGGAGGTCGGAATCTCAGTCGGAAAATCTTACTCTGCAACGGCTAAATCCATGTGGCGATCGTAATACAGAATTCGGCCGCAGTTCGGACATGAGACGAGATCCTTAAAACCTTGGCAGGAGACAACGATTTGGGTCGGCAGCTTCATGTGGCATCCACCACAGACACTGTGGTCAATGCCAACAATCGTTGTTTCGCCCTTGTGTTTGCGAAGGCGTTGGTACCGTCCCCGAACATCCTCATCCACGGCGGAAGAGAGTTGCTCGTGATTGGATTCTAATTCCTGAAGCTGGGTCTTCAGATTCTGCTCCCGAGCGGTGAGTTGAGCGATCTGCCCCTCGACAATTCGCTTGAACTCTTGAGCAGCTTGAGACGCCGCAGCCACTTCTCTTTGGGCCGCTTCGGCCTTCTCCATTAGCTCCAGTTGCGCATCTTCCAGGACAACGATAGCCGCCTTGCACGTCGAAATCTCATGGGCGAGCACCCTGTATTCCTCGTTCTTTTTCGTTTGAAATTGCTGGAGTGAGTATTTTTCAATTTGCAGTTTCTTGCTTTCAACCTCCAACTCCAACCTCTTCCGCTCAGTTTCGATCTGATTGGCCTTCAATTTCGCCGCGTCGAGAGCGGCCTGTGTCCCAGTGAACCGGGTTTGGAGAGAATTCCGTTCCGAACCAAAGAGGGATAACTCGGTTTGCACCCGAACGATCCTGCGGTCTCGGTCTTGGAGGATGAGCAGTTTTTCTATTACGTCGCGCATTGATTAAGCAATAAAATCTGGAAAAGAGTTACCGACGGATGAGACGTTATCGGGCAATGCCACGCAAGTCAATGGGCCGTCCTAAAGAGTTGTTGATAGTGAATTTTGAACGTTTTCTGGTAAAAAAACTCCAATTCGATGAAGATGTCTTCCATGAGAAATCAAAAGTGCCGGATGAACACGATTCAAGCTGTCCTTTGTCGAGCCGCTGTGGCGGGAGCTCTCGCGATAGCTTCCCTCCCTCTCGCAGCCAAGGAAGTTTCAGCGGGCCTCGAAATGGCACGCCAACTCAACGAAGCGTTTATCGAAGTGGCTGACACTGTTTCTGCGGCCGTGGTGGTCGTCGAAGTCGCCCACCAGCCAGATTTCGCCGGATTCGATAGCGATAACCCGCTCTTGGATGCGCTGCCTGAGCTGCGCAAACAGCTCGAAGAAGATTTCGAAAAACGAAAGCGCTCAGACCGCTCGAAGCCTTCGGAACCTCGATTTGACGGGCCGGGCGCAGGCCGCGGTTCCGGCATCGTCATTCGCAAAGACGGCTACATCCTCACGAACACGCATGTGGTGGAGGGAGCTGAAAAAATCAGAGTCCGCTTCAAAGACGGCAAGGAATATCCGGCTGTCGTCCGTGGCATCGATCCACAATCAGATATCGCCGTCCTTAAGATCGATGCCAGTGATTTGCATGTGGCAAAGCTGGGCGATTCCTCGAAGACCCGAGTCGGCGAGTTTGCAATTGCGATCGGAGCGCCGTTCGACCTCGATTACAGCGTGACTTTCGGCCACGTCAGCGCCAAGGGCCGGACGCATATCATCCCCAGCCAGGGAGAAAATTCGATCGGAGCTTCAATGGACCAGGATTTTATTCAGACGGACGCGAGCATCAATCCCGGCAACAGCGGCGGTCCTTTAGTGAATATTTATAGCGAAGTCATCGGGATCAACACCTTGATTCGCGGCTTGAGAACCGGCATTGGATTCGCGATCCCGAGCAACTTGGCGAGGCAGGTTTCTGATCAGTTAATCGATGACGGCAAATACACCCGTGCGTGGCTGGGGATCTCTGTCGAACCGTTCAAAGACTCGGAACTCCGGCATTTGGTTGAGGGAGTGAGCACCGGTTTAGTCGTGGGAATAATTCAGCCCGACGGTCCGGCGATCGACTCGGATCTGAAACCCTCGGATATCATCACTGCGGTCGAAGGCCAGCCAGTCTCCAATGCCCTGGAGCTGAGGACAGCCGTTCGATCCAAGAAGGTGGGCAGCAATCTGACCCTGGACGTTTACCGGATGGATGGTTTCCGGAAGGGCAAGAATATTAAGATCATGATCAAATCGGCTGAATGGCTCCAGCCAAACATGCCCGTGGCTGCGAGGTCGCGAAAGTCCGAGGACAAAACCTCCCAGGGCTTTGGGTTAACCGTGCAAGCTCTGACCAAGGAGCTGGCTGAGAAATACGGCGTCAATGTCACCGAGGGAGTTATTGTCACAGGAGTCAAACCGGGCAGCGCCGCCGCGCAGAAAAGGATTAAGGCTGGCGATATCATCACGGAAGTGGATCGGAAACCAATAACTTCTCTCAAAGAATTCCGCGAGGCCATTAAAAGCGCGAATTCCGAAGGCTTGCTGATCAATTTGGTCAGTGATGGTATTCCTCGATTTCAGATTCTCAAGGATAGTGGCGATTAGCCTCCCCGCTTATCCAAGAGGATGCGCCAGTCTCTGTGATTGGCGCATTTCTTTTGTTACGACTGGGCACAACGCTTGACCCCTCCCGTATTCCAGGTTGCAGTTTCGTCGGCAGTTAGATACTAAGCTCCTATGCGATTTATCGGCAGCGTCATTGAAAAGTTACAGAGGCATCCGAAAAGAATTGTCTTTCCGGAAGGCAGCGAGCCTCGCGTTTTACAGGCCGCCCGGCAATTTCATTCGCTGCGTCTCGGGGTGCCTATCCTATTGGGAGACCGATCCAAGATTAAAGAAGCTGCCGCACAATTGAATGTTTCGCTCGAAGGCGTCCGGATCATCAATCCCCTCCAGAGCGAGGAGCTGGACAATTTCGCCAAACGCTTCGAGCAGTTGCGACGCTACAAAGGCGTCAAAGAAACCGAGGCGCGCGAGGTAATGCTGAAGCCCAATTATTTTGGAGCAATGATGGTGGCGATGCACCAGGTGGATGGCTTGGTGTCGGGGACCAACGAAGTCACCGGGAGCGTCCTGCGCCCCCTCTTCCAAATCATCAAAGTAGCGCCGCAGGCGACCACGGCCTCGAGTTGTATGATCATGGAGGTCGAGGATACGCGGTTCGGCGAAAATGGAGTGCTGTTCATGGCGGATTGCGGTGTTATCCCTGAACCAACGGTCGAGCAACTGGCCGATATTGCCGTCTCCACCGCTCAGCTCGCCTGCCAATTGCTCGGTGTCCCGGCGCGCGTCGCTCTCCTGTCGTATTCAACCAAAGGAAGCGCCACTCATTCTTCCATTGGCAAAGTGCAGGCCGCCACTGCGCTGGCCGCACAGAAGGCAAAGCAAAAACTTGTGGAAGCGGACTTCGATGGCGAATTGCAGTTGGACGCTGCAATCGTGCCTGAAATCGCCACGCGCAAGGTCCCCGGCAGCAAGGTGGCGGGCCGTGCGAATGTGCTGATCTTTCCCGACCTGAATTCGGGCAACATCGGCAGCAAGTTGATTCAACATATCGCCCGCGCCAATGCCTACGGCCAGATCCTGCTCGGACTCGACCGCCCGGCGGCTGACGTTTCGCGCGGGTCCAGCGCTCATGACATTCTCGGGGTCGCCGCGATCGTTGGCGTCCAATCCATCGCCTACAATCTGCTCTACACCGACGCCGCCCACCGGCCGCCGGCGGAGTAGGAATTGTGCTTTCATGAAGTTCGCCTCAGCCGAGCCAACCGATGATCCCAATCCCAATCTCGCGCTTCGCTGTGGATTGCGATTACGAGACGCACGGCCTTAACATTCGAAACGCCCGATCATGAACACCGAAACTCCCCGCGTCTTCATTGCTGCCACGCGGCAGAACGACGGCAAGACCACCACGTCTCTCGGCTTGCTCGCAGCGATGCAGAAGTTCCATCCCCGGATCGGCTACATCAAACCGGTCGGCCAGCGGTTCGTCGAAATCGACGAACAAAAGATCGATGAAGACACGGTCTTGATGGATCGAGTCTATCGGCTCAACTGTCCGCTGGTGGACATGAGCCCGATCGCAGTGGAGCCAGACTTCACTCGGAAATACCTGCAATCGTCCAACTACGATGCACTGGTCAAAAAAATTGAGAATGCCTTCGATCGAGTGGCTTGGGAAAAGGATTTTGTACTCTGCGAAGGATCAGGCCATGCTGGCGTAGGATCAGTTTTTGATCTCTCGAACGCGCGTGTCGCCAAAATTCTCGAAGCGAAGGTGATCATCGTGACCCAGGGGGGCATTGGCCGACCGATCGACGAGGTCTCTCTGAACCATGCCTTATTTGAAAAGGAAGGCGTTGAAATCATCGGCGTGATTCTGAACAAGGTGACTCTGGAAAAGTTGGACACTGTGACCGACTTTGTTCGGCGCGGCCTGAAGCGAAAGGGCTTGGAATTGCTCGGCGTCGTGCCCCATCAAGCGATGCTGACTCGGCCCACGATGGAGTTGATTCAGGAGGAGCTGGGAGCTGAGATGTTAAATCGGTCCCAGAAAATTCAAAACTTGGTGGATCATGTCGTCGTGGGCGCCATGGGCGCGCCAAACGCCATGAAGTTTTTCAAGCGCGGCGTCTTGCTGATTGTCTCTGGGGATCGCGAAGACATCGTCTTGGCAGCGGCCAGCACTTTTGTCGGACAATCCGAAGGCTTGGCTGGAATCGTCCTCACGGGCCAGCTCCGTCCCAGCCCCAGCATCTTGAAAGCGATTCGAGAGATGCCCTTCCCTGTGCTGTTGGCCTCCGAAGATAGTTATCTTGTCGCTTCCACGGTTCACGATTTGATTGTCAAAACTCGTCCTGATGAAACTCAGAAAATCTCACTCATCCGAGACCTCATTGCACAGCACGTGGACGTCAATCGGATTCTAAAAGCTTTGTAGTATGTCGATTCCATTGCCTCTGAACCCAGCGTTGCAGAACTTGCCGGTTTATCAGCCCGGCCGACCGATTGAAGAAGTTGCCCGTGAGCTAAACCTGCCTCCTTCCGAGATCATCAAGCTGGCCTCGAACGAAAATCCGCTGGGCCCCTCGCCCGCGGCGGTCGCGGCCATGCAGCGGGTTCTGTCGCAACTTCACCTCTATCCCGATGGCAACGCATTTTATCTGAAAAGGAAACTGGCCGACAAGCTTGGGCTCGGCACGAACAATCTAATCCTAGGCAACGGCTCGAACGAAATCATTGAATTTGTCGGCCACGCTCTCATGAAATCAGGCGTGGATGTCGTCGTCTCGCAATACTGCTTTGCTGTCTATCCCATCGTCACGCACCTCTTTGGCGCGAACCTAATCACCGTTCCCGCTAAAAATTACGGACACGATTTGCCAGCCATTCTCCAGGCTATTACAGAGCAAACACGAGTTATCTTCGTGGCGAACCCAAATAATCCGACCGGCACACTGGCTTCCTGCGAGGATGTCGTTCGTCTAGTGGACGCCGTTCCGGCCAATGTCCTTCTGGTGATGGACGAAGCTTACATTGATTTCCTGGAGGACGGGGCGGATCTCCTTCCGCTGATTCGCGAGAGAGACAAACCGAACCTGCTGTTGATGCGGACATTCTCAAAGATCTTCGGCCTGGCTGGGCTTCGTCTCGGCTACGGCATCGGTCATCCCGAACTCATCGCGGCCTTGGAGAAGATACGACAGCCATTCAACATCAATTCGATAGTTCAGGCAGGGGCGTTGGCCGCTCTGGACGACCTGCCGCATCTGACCAAGACCCGCGCGAACAATTCAGCCGGCCTCAAGTTGTTCGAAGACGCTTTCCGGCAAATGAATTTGGAATTCGTTCCTTCCGCCGCAAATTTCATTCTGGTGCGCGTTGGGAATGGCCAGGAGATATTCGATGCGTTGCAGAAGCGCGGGATTATCACACGGCCAATGGGTGGTTACCAATTGCCAGAATGGATTCGCATCTCTGTTGGGACTCCCGACCAAAACCTTCGCTGCCTCACTGCGATGAAAGAAGTGTTGCACTGACTGGTTCAGTATCGGGGAAGAACAAATCGTCGTCACTGATATCGGGAATGCCTATAACAAGCACGCGGACGCGGCCCTTGGCTCCGTGGACAACTCCTGGCGGGATATGGACGATCGAGCCTGTCCGCACAGAATGCTCAACGCCGTTCAGCGTCACCGTCCCCTCACCGCCGAGCACGTAATAGAGTTCCGTGCTCCGCTTGTGATAGTGCGCCCGCGCGCCATCGATGTCCACGGCATGAGCCCAGGCAGCAACGCCCTGATGCTTATCCTGGCGGCTGATTAGAAGATCTCGCCAGCCGCAGGTGCTCCGTTCTCGTGGTGTTTCTCCCTCGTGACGAACCAAAGTCGGCGCAGTAGAATTCGCGTTTTCCATTCGAAGGATGGTTTGCGAATGCGTCTCTTTTGGGAAGCAGATTCCACGGCACGAATGAGCCCGACGATATCCATCGCGCTCGATGTGGGCAATACTGGGTGAGCATTCGGCAAACGAGGTGGTGGCCGGACTTGACGATGTCCACTAAGTTGACTTCGTGGATTCAGCAGCACCTTGACGAATCAGTAATTTGGAATATCTGGTTAAATATGCAGACCGACAAATTTACAACTAAAACGCAAGCAGCCATTCAAGCGGCTCAACGCATGGCTCAACAGCGCTCGCATCAGGAAATCGATGGCGCGCATCTCTTCCTCGCGCTCGTGCAGCAGGAGGACAGCCTCATCCCGGCCTTGCTGCAAAAGCTCGGTGTGGCCCTGCCCAGGATAGCCGAAGATCTCAACCATGAACTTGCCCGCCGTGTCAAAGTTCAAGGTGCCAGTTCGACAGATCTTTTTCTCAGCCCATCTCTCAAGAAATCACTCGATGCTGCCGAAGCGGAAGCTGGGAAGCTCAAGGATGATTACATCAGCACCGAGCACTTGCTTCTGGGATTGCTTGATCAAGGCAGCGCGACTCTCAAGAGGCTCCTGCAAACTCACGGCCTCAAGCGCGACCAGGTCCTTCAAGCGTTGGCTGAGCTTCGAGGCAACCAGCGTGTCACGGACCAGAATCCAGAAGACAAGTTCCAGGCTCTCGAGAAATACGGACGCGACCTCACGGCTTTGGCCCGCGCCGGAAAGATCGACCCGGTCATTGGCCGCGATGATGAAATCCGCCGGGTCATGCAAGTCCTCACTCGCCGCACCAAGAACAATCCGGTCTTGATTGGCGAGCCGGGCGTTGGCAAGACCGCCATTGCCGAGGGATTGGCTCGACGGATCGTCAGCGGTGATGTCCCCGAGTCGTTGAAAAACAAGAAGTTGGTCGCGATGGATTTGAGTGCGATGATCGCCGGCGCCAAATACCGCGGTGAGTTCGAGGACCGGTTGAAGGCGTTTCTCAAAGAGATTACCAGCAGCGAAGGCCGCATTATTTTGTTCATTGATGAGCTGCACACCTTAGTGGGTGCCGGGGCAGCCGAGGGCGCCGCTGATGCCGCCAACATGCTCAAACCGCAACTGGCGCGTGGGGAGTTGCGCTGTATCGGTGCCACGACCCTGAACGAGTATCGCAAGCACATCGAGAAAGATCCGGCTTTGGAACGTCGTTTCCAACCGGTCCATGTCCAAGAGCCCACGGTCGAAGCCACTATCGCCATCTTGCGCGGTTTGAAAGAGCGTTATGAAGTGCATCACGGCGCGCGCATTCAGGATGCGGCCCTCGTTGCTGCGGCCACGCTTTCTCATCGCTATATCACAGGACGCTTTCTGCCGGACAAAGCCGTTGACTTGGTTGATGAGGCGGCGTCGCGACTTCGGATGGAACTTGATTCGCTGCCAGTCGAGATTGATCAGTTAGAACGCCAAATCATGCAAATGGAGATCGAGCAGACGGCGTTGAAGAAAGAAAAAGATGATGCCTCCAAAGAAAGACTTAAAAAGATCGAGCGTGATCTCGCTAATCTTAAAGAGGAATCCACTCAGCTTAAGGCTCAATGGCAAAATGAAAAAAGGGCTATTAACGCTGTCAGCAAACTCAACAGCCAACTCGAGCAGGCCAAAATCGAAGAGCAGAAAGCGCAGCGCAATGGCGACCTGAATACAGCCGCTCAAATTCAATATGGCGAGGTCCCGGAGCTGCAGAAGAAGCTGGCTGCCGCTCAGAGAGCTTTGCACGAGCAACCGGCCGAGAAACGCTTGCTCAACGAGGAAGTTACGGAGGAAGACATCGCGCAAGTGGTCGCTGCGTGGACCGGCATTCCGGTCTCTCGAATGTTGGAAGGCGAGCGTCAAAAGCTCGTTCAGATGGAGGAACGTCTGCAAAAGCGCGTCGTCGGCCAAAGCGAGGCCATCCTCGCCGTATCCAATGCGGTGAGACGCGCGCGCAGCGGCTTGCAAGACCCGAATCGACCGGTCGGTTCATTCATTTTTCTCGGGCCGACCGGCGTGGGCAAAACGGAACTGGCTCGAGCTCTCGCCGAGTTTATGTTTGATGACGAGAACGCCATGGTTCGGATCGACATGAGCGAGTATATGGAAAAGCACGCTGTAGCTCGACTCGTTGGAGCCCCGCCGGGTTACGTCGGTTACGAGGAAGGCGGGCAACTGAGCGAAGCGATTCGCCGCCGCCCTTACAGCGTGCTGCTGCTCGATGAAATCGAGAAAGCGCATCGCGACGTTTTCAACATCCTCTTGCAGGTGCTCGACGATGGCCGGCTTACCGATGGACAAGGACGGACGGTTGATTTCAAGAACACGGTCGTGATCATGACGAGCAACATCGGATCTCCGATCATTCAGGAGTATTTCAACGCAAGCCGACTTTCGGCCAAAGACCATGGGGAGATGGAAGAACTCGTGAAGATGGAGTTGAAGGGCCAGTTTCGTCCAGAATTTTTGAACCGCGTGGATGACATCATTATCTTCCACAGCCTCGATGAAAAGCAGTTGGCGATCATCGTCGATATTCAACTCCAGCGCCTCGAAAAACGGCTCGCCGCGCAGCGACTCCACATCGAGTTGGACAAATCAGCCAAAAAGCTCCTCGCGGAAGAAGGCTATGATCCGCAGTTCGGCGCGCGCCCTTTGAAGCGAACCATCCAAGAACACTTGCTCGATCCACTGGCTCTGAAACTGTTGAATGGCGAAATCAAACCAGGCGATAATATCCGAGTCTCAGCCAGCGCTAAGGAGCTGGTGTTCGAGAAGAAATAAACTCAACTCTGACACCAAGGTTCGCATTTCAATTTCAGGCCCGAGGTCGCGCACCGGTCGGCGAGCTGCCCGCGCTCCTGGCAGTTCGCCTTTGCTAGACCGGACGTTTGACGAGTCACATTGCACCCCGTTGCCGTCGCGCCTCGTAAAGGAAGACGGCAGCCGCGCTGCCCACATTTAAAGAATCCACAAGCTCAGTCATCGGAATCGCGACTGCGTCGGTGCAAGCCTCCAACACTACGGGCGCAATGCCGGAGCCTTCGCTGCCGAGGACGATGCAGCAGTCTTTGGAGAAATCCGCGTGGGCCAGCGTCTTCCCTTCCGCGTGCGGATGCGCGGCGATCACTCGAAAGTTCTGAGTACGTAGATCGCATAGGGCGTGAGCGAGGCTCGACACCTCGACGACTGGGAGTTGGAAAATCGTTCCCATCGAGCTGCGCACGGCTCTTCTGAGGTAAGGACTGCTGGAGGTTTCGCCAACTAGCAAGGCTTGAACTCCGAATGCCGCGCAATTGCGGACGACTGCACCCAAATTTTCCGCGCTGGAGAGGCCATCCACGGCCGCGAAAAAGTAAGGGTGAGGACAAGTTTGGAGGACTACTTCCAACGACACTGGATCGGGCATCTTCCCGACCGCCATCACCCCTTGGTACATCGAAAACCCAATCAGCTTCTCCAGTTGCGGTTTCTCCGCGATGAAAACTTTGATTTCTTCAGGGCGTGATCTCAACAAAGGTTCAAGATTGTGAAACCATTTCTCCGGGAGTAGGAGAGAAACGACGGGTAGCCGGCTTTCGAGCAAGCGGCGGACAACCTTCTCCCCTTCCGCGACAAAAATGTTTTGCCGTCGGTGGTC
>SIBE01000017.1 GCA_009695265.1 Pedosphaera sp.
GCCTTTCACCGCCTCCAAAGCCACCTTGGCCTTGAAAACCCCACTGTGCTTTTTTCGTTGTCGTTTCATCGTGCTCTTCCAGTTGTCCTGATGGTTTCTCTTCACTCACCATCTAAACCCCTGGTCTAGTTTTGGGGGAGCACTATACAGGGACCGGCTGGCGCAAGCCTTTGTCTGGAGCTTTATTCTGGGAGCAAGTGGTTTTGGGTTCTGGAGTTCTGCAGTGTTGAGCAATCCGGGATTCATTTGGGTCAGCGTTGCGCCATATACGCTGTTTGGACTCCATGTGGTGCTGAAGATTCTTGTGGCAGTCGAAGCATCGCGGCAACTTAATCAAGACAAACGGAGTGGCGCTTTAGAATTGCTATTAGCCACGAGGATTAGGATGTCAGACATTTTGTCCGGGCAACTGGCGGTCCTCGTGAAACTTTTTGGACTTGCGATTCTTTTACTGTTCGCTGTGAATTTGATGTGGAGCACGAAGATAACGAGCGCCAATGACCGAGACCTGCCGTGGATGGTATGGGGAGGTTTGGCCATTTTGCCGTTCGACTCGCTAGCGCTGGCCTGGGTTGGCATGGCTTTGGCCTTGCAGGGCCGACCGTATCACCGGACGGTTCTGGCAACAATCGGTCGTGTCATGGTACCGCCCTGGACAATCTTCTTGGGCTTCTATTTCTTCACGACAGGCGTGGGGATATCGTTAGCCGAAGCCAAGACGTTTTTCTTCTTCTGGTTCGATGCGACGGCGATTTATGACTTAGGTTTGGTCCTGTGGGCAAAACGGATTATCGCGCAAAAACCTTTGCTGACCTCGCACTGGTTCAGCAGTACCAGCGTGGATCATCTGCAAATCCATCTCCACACGAAGTATTGATGGCTCGTAAGGCTAGTCGTCACAGAAGGCAAACCATAGTTTAGGACTCCGCTGAACACTCCCCCCGTTCTTGAAACTGCTGAGCACGGCGTAAAATCCGCGGGAAAAATTTCTTTCTAAAACCACGCAGGATTCATTTTGAGTTCGAGCGAATGCTTTGTTTAACCGTCTATTTGGCTGGCTTTGCCTCTTCTTCGATTGCAAGTAATTCGATGTCGAAGATCAGCGTCGAGTTCGGAGGGATCGGCCCCTGTCCGCCTTCGCCGTAAGCGAGCGTTGCGGGAATGAACAATTGCCATTTCGATCCGATCGGCATCAGTTGCAGCGCTTCGGTCCAACCCGGTATGACACCATTTACAGGGAAGGTAACTGGCTCGCCTCCTTTGTAGGAGCTGTCAAATTCTTTGCCTCCGATCAAGGTGCCTCGATAATGGGTTTTGACGGTATCGATTGCCTTGGGCTTCTTTCCTTTTCCTTCCTTGAGGATTTTGTATTGCAAGCCGCTGGTCAATGTCTTGACCCCTTCCTTCTTCTTATTTTCAGCGAGAAAGGTTTCACCCGCTTTTTTGTTGTTCTCGCCCTGAGACATCTTTTGAGTCATTAAGTCTTTCTGGAAGGCTGTCAGCGTGTCGCGAACTTCGTCCTCCGTGAGCAAGGTCTTCCCGCCGGCGAGGGCGTCCTTGACTCCGGCAGCGACGATGTCGGAGTTGAGTTCGAAGGACTGTTGCTTCAGGTTATTTCCGATATTGAGACCGATGCTGTAGCTGATTTTATCTTTTTGATCTTTTAACACCATTTTGTCCTGTGCTGAGATGTGTGTCGCCAGAAAGCCCGCAGCCGTGATTGCCACCAATGCTAATTTCATTTTGTCTGTAATTAATTTTTGTCTCCCCAGCGGCGGAAACCATTCCCGACGCAAGGGAAGTCATCGGGGAGCACACTACCCTTCAAACATTCACCGTCAAGGCTAGGCTCTGACTTCCCAGCAATTCTCATTATGGCTGAATTGCTGGAGAAATGGGCTGTTTTTGCAATTGCGACGACTGCGAACGAGGGTGGCTAGAATGGTTGGGAGTCGAAAAACCTAGGGATTTTGAGCGGCGGCGTCCGGTTTCAGACACAAGCGGACTCAAAGAACAGGCTGCAAATCCACAAGATATAAGGGAAATCTGAGCGAAATTGCCATAATGAGAATTGCTGCTGACTTCCTGACCCCGTGGAATTCCATTCTCTCCATCGAGCCTGCGGGCCTGCAATCTGTTGTTGTATATGCAACAAAAGATTGTCGCTCCATTGCAAATCCCGGCTCAGCCATTTTCCAAACGTCACGGAAATCACGCTGCGGGTCAGGAGTTCTGAGACTAATACTGGGCGCGGACCAAACGCAGACGCATCTGCGAATCGTGACAGCGGTTGCTATGACATCTTTCCTCTGGCGGATTGTGTATGCGTGCAAATTTTAGGTATTCGAAGGATTGAACGAAAGTTTCCTCCATCCGATGGCGGAGAGGCAGTGGTTTGGGCCCGTATTCATTCGTAGAGACGCCCCCACTGGGAATCCATAGGGAATCCCGCTTGCTCCCGCCGTTCTCGTGAGATATTTTCCCTTCATGGAAAACGATGTGCCACCTGTGTATGGATCTCCGCCGCCTCTCATTTCACCGCCACCCCACGGACCTAACCCTCGCAGAGGTCGTGGATGGATGATTTTGGCTTTAGTCTTTGGTGCTATCTTGACTTTGGTGTTAGCCAGCAACGTTGCCTCTCTTGTGCGCGGCCTGATTGGAGGAACGGCAGGCCGACAGGGCGGACATTGGATGGAAGAAGTCATGGTCGAAGACCATCACTCGGCTCACAGAATTGCGATTATTGATGTCGAAGGACTTATTGCGAGCCAATCTTTGGACCGAAGCGGGAGGAGTATGGTGGACTCGATCGAAGACCAATTGAAACTCGCAGGAGCGGATAAAACGGTCAAAGCAGTCATTTTGAAGGTCGATTCGCCGGGTGGCGAAGTGATGGCTTCCGATGATATTTCTCGCGCTCTCATTGAGTTTCAGGACAAGAATCACAAACCTGTCGTCGCGGCGATGGGCGGAATGGCAGCTTCGGGAGGTTATTATGTGTCCGCGCCTTGCCAATGGATTGTGGCCAATGAATTGACCATCACCGGCAGCATCGGTGTTATTATGCATAGTTTTAATTATCGCGGGCTGCTGGATAAAGTAGGGCTTTTCCCGATGGTTTTTAAGAGCGGCAAATTCAAAGACATGCTCAGCGGGACCAAACGAATGGATGAAATCGATCCGCAGGAACAAAAGATGATTCAAGACATGATCGACGAGACATATAAGAAATTCAAAAGCGTCGTTGCTCAAGGACGTCAGCGCGCCCACGACAAAAACCAGAGTGCAGGTCGGGCTCTGGTCGAGGGTTGGGAGCAACTGGCGGATGGTCGCGTGTTGACAGGAACACAAGCCTATGAGAGCGGCTTTGTGGACGAGAAGGGGACTTTCGCAACAGCGGTTGCTCGAGCCAAGCAACTTGCCAAAATCGCCGATGCCGATTTGATCCGTTATCTGGAGCCTTTTAAGCTATCGAGTCTGCTCGGCCTGTTCGGGAAGAGTGAAACGACGACCTTGAAAATTGATATCGGAATGGACCTACCCAAGCTAAAGGTGGGTCGGCTTTATTTTCTTTCCACTTCAGTCTTACATTGAGCCAACGAAGCGATTGAGTCAGTGACTGATGGGAATTGAACCCCAAACTTACCCGTGTCTAAGTGGAGCGAGGCTGGAGGATGTTGTTTTGGGGACGAATTGATCACCTCGGAACCTGACTAAATTTGAGAAGGTGCTCGAAGTGCGACACGCTCCCTCTAGGTGTGCCAGGGGAGGACAGAGTGTCACAGATGCTCTGGCTCATCAGTGGTCAATGAGCCCATAAATCCAAGATTTATGATTCGAATCTGCTTTGGCATTGATTTGGCTCAGCGTTAAATTCGTTTTATGGAAAAAGGCTTTGAGTGTCGAAATAGCGCCCCCAACGGACTTGCGTTTCCGAGGGTTGCACCATCGGTTTCATAGCGTTAGAAAGGAAATTACTTATGATGATTATCGATCAGTATTGGTGGTTTGCCATTCCCGGGATCATTCTGGGGCTTTACGCCCAGATGAAGTTAAGCTCCACCTACAACAAGTTCGTCCAGGTCGGCGTGGAGTCCGGAGTCAGCGGAGCCGAGGCAGCTAGAGACATTCTTAATCGATCGGGTTTGGGCGAAATGCCTGTCGAAGAAGTTGCCGGCCATCTCACAGATCACTACGACCCGATGAAGAGGGCTCTCTTTCTATCATCCGATAATTACCACGGTCGCTCCGTGGCTGCCGTTGGCGTCGCGGCCCATGAAGCTGGGCATGCCTTGCAGCACAAAGAGGCCTATGCGCCGTTGAAAATTCGAATGGCACTTGTGCCGATCACCGGTTTTGCCAGCCAAGCTTCGATGTGGATTTTTTTCCTGGGATACATGATGGGGCTTGCGAAGATCGCGGGGATTGCGGTCATTGTTTTTGGTATCATCGCGATCTTTCAATTGATTACTCTCCCCGTTGAATTTGATGCCAGCCGCCGCGCCAAAGAGCAACTGCTCCGCCTTGGGCTGGTGCAAAACCGCGAAAGCGTCGCTGTCAGTAAAGTGCTCAATGCGGCCGCGCTCACTTATGTGGCGGCAATGGTTAGCTCCCTGTTTACGCTGCTCCATTTCGTTCTGTTAGCTCGTGGAGATGATCGAGATTAAGTGCAAGCCGCTTTTAAGTTTATTGTCGTATGGTCAGCAAAACGAAACCGAAAACACATTCTTCGAGATCACTAGTTTCGAAGGATTCTAAACTAGAGCTGTCTCCCACGAATCCTGTTCGGATCGCTTCTGTGACGAACCGTTTGGTGAAGGCTCAGGTCGATGAACTAGCTGCGGCGATGGAACGGGCTCCGAAAGCCGTGGCATTGGCTGACCTTCCTGTCGTCCCCCGCGACACAGTTGGGGGCGAGGTGCTGAGTTCGAAAGAACGCCCTGCCTACGATGGCGATACAGCGATCAAGCTCTACTTGCGCGAAATTGGGCAGGTCAAATTGCTGACTCCCCAGGAGGAGATCGAGCTTGCCGCGAAGATCAAGAAGGGAGACAAAAAAGCGCGCGAGCAGATGATTAAGGCGAATTTGCGCCTCGTCGTAAAGATTGCTCATGATTATGAAGGTCTCGGTCTTCCGCTGCTCGACCTAATTAATGAAGGCAATATCGGTTTAATGAAAGCCGTCGAGCGGTTCGACCCGGCTAAGGGGGGCAAACTTTCGACCTACGGTTCCTGGTGGATTAAGCAGTCCATAAAGCGCGCCTTAGCTAATCAGTCCAAGACGATTCGTTTGCCGGTTCACTTGGTGGACAAGATATCCAAGATGCGTCGGACAGCGATGAAATTGCAGGAGGAATTCGGACGCGAACCTACGGATGAGGAACTGGGAGAGGAGCTCGGGATTTCAGCCTCACGAGTGGCTCAATTGCGCACGGCGGCTATTCGGCCTGCCTCACTGGATGCTCCGATTGGCGATGACGATTCCAATAATTTCGCCGAGGTCGTCCAAGATGAGAATGCGGACACCCCTTACGAGCAACTCGAGGAAAAGACAGTCACGAAAATGTTGCAGGAGATGGTGAAGACGCTCGATCCGCGGGAGGCGACCATCTTGCGCTACCGCTTTGGTCTTGATGGCGGGACAGAAAAGACTCTCGAGGAGGTCGGCGAGAAATTCAGCGTCACCCGCGAGCGGGTCCGCCAGATTCAAAATGTTGCGCTTAACAAGCTCCGCAGAATGATTGAGAAATTGGAAGCCGTGCAGAAATAAACATTTGATTCTAACGATACTAAGATGACCAACCCAAACTTGACCTCGAATGACTTGGCTGCGGCTGTTCGGAATATTCCCGATTTTCCTCAACCAGGAATTCAATTTAAGGACATAACACCCGTTCTCGCAGATCCGCGCCTCTTCTCCGGATGCATTGATTTGCTAACGGCTAATGTTGTTCCTGGGTCTATTGATGCCGTCGTCGGAATCGACGCCCGCGGATTCATTTTTGGCGCGGCGGCAGCGCTGAGGCTCAAGGCTGGATTTGTTCCTGTTCGTAAAAAGGGCAAACTTCCGTATAAGACCTACGAAGAGACCTACGAGCTTGAGTATGGCTCGAGTGCGGTTGCGATCCATATCGATGCGGTAAAGCCTGGAGGCCGGGTTTTACTAATAGATGATCTCCTCGCCACGGGTGGAACTGCGGCGGCCGCGGCGAAATTGTTGCAGAAAGTTGGGGCTGAGATTGTGGAGATCACTTTTTTTATCGAACTCGGATTTTTGAAGGGACGCGAGAAGTTAAAGGGCTTCCCGGTGCGCTCGCTGGTTCTGTACTAGCCGTGCCTCTTCACTTGGCCGCCACAATCCTGTCTTGCACCAGTTCCAGATCTTCCGATGCCGCATTCTTTGCTAGCGCCCCTGGCTGAGTGCCAGACTCGCTTCGTCGTTCACGACTACGACATCGAGGCAACCCTCACTTCGGGCCAGGCCTTCCGTTGGGAATGGCGTGACGGCGCTTGGGAAGGAATTGTTGGCGATCATTGGGTCCAGCTCGCCTTTTCGAAGGGTTCAATCGTGGCGGTGGCCAGTGAGAAAACGTCCGACTGGACTTGGTTGGCCCATTACCTTCAACTCGAAATCAGTTTGCCTCCCATCTTGTCTTCCTTCCCGGATGACATGCCGCTGCGCGCCGCCATTCAGGCCTGCCGCGGTTTGCGTTTGCTGCGCCAGGAACCTTGGGAATGTCTTGCATCCTTTATTTTGTCGTCCACCAAGCAAATCGTCCAGATTCGGCAAATCATTCATCTGCTTTGTGAACGCTTTGGCGAACCTGTCATTGTGCCTCCCGGCTATCAGCCAGTCTATGCGTTTCCTTCCGCCCATCAGCTGGCGCAGTGCAGCGAAGCCGATTTGCGCGACTGCAAAATGGGTTTCCGAGCGCCTTACTTAAAGGCCGCAGCCACCATGGTGGCTCGACTCGACGTGGATCTGGGCAGCTTATACGATCTGCCGGTCGATGAAGCCAGGATAGCCCTCATGGCGATCCCAGGTGTGGGACCGAAGATTGCTGATTGTGTTTTGCTTTTCGCCTACGGCTTTCAAAGCGCTTTTCCCGTCGATGTGTGGGTGATTAAGGCGTTGCGAGAACTCTATTTTCGAGGGCGCCGCGTTAAGATCCAACGCTTGCAACGATTTAGTGAATCATACTTCGGCCCCTACGCTGGCTATGCGCAGCAATATTTGTTTCATTACATGCGGCTCCAGAAAAAACTCGCCGCCAAGCGGTAGCTACGCCTTCCAAGGCGTCAAATCTGGCGGTAACATCGAAGAATCCAAACTATGTCCACCACTCTCGAAGTCCTGTTCGCCCCCGCTGAATATGCGGTTCTCCCAAACCGTGACCTGACCGATACCGTTTGCGTTGTGTTCGATATTCTCAGAGCCACAACCACGATGATGACTGCCTTGGCCAACGGCGCGCAGGAGATACTTCCGGTGAGTGAAATCGAAGAGGCGCTCGCTATTCGAAAGCATCGGCCCGACGTTCTGCTCGCTGGGGAAAGGCATGGCTTGCGCATTTTGGCTGACCAAACGGGAGGTAGGGATTTTGATTTCGGTAATTCGCCCCGCGAGTTTACCCCCGAAGCCGTCGCGGGAAAAACCATTGTTATGACCACGACGAACGGCACTCGAGCTTTGCGGGCTTGCGCGCTATCCAAAACGGTTTTGATCGGAACTTTCCTCGGAGTTCAAGCGGTAGCTGGTTGGATTGCGCGCGAACGACCGTCGAACCTGCTGCTCGTGTGCAGTGGAACTGTCGATCAAGGGTCCTACGAGGACACGCTTGGGGTAGGGGCCTTGTGCGATTTGATTTGGTCGGACTACGCCGGAGGGTCCATCTCCGACTCTGCTCAAATAGCACGCCAAATCTACTCTGCCGCTCGATGTGATCTTTTTCAGGCGATGCAATTTGCTCGCAACGGACGACGCTTGCTCGCTCTGCCGGATTTGCGCGATGACGTTCGGTACTGCGTGCATCGAGACACGCTCGCATTTGTGGCCGGTTTATTTCGAGATGGTGCGGTTCGAAAGCTGAGTTGACTTGTCCTGAAACGTGCTAAAGTGGTAGTTGATGTAACTCAAATCCCTTTATGAAACCTACTCAGTCTCCTCTCCAAATGGTGTTAACCAGCCCCACGTTCAGACGGCAATCGGCTTGCTTAACAATGATTCTCTTCACGTTCGGTTTCGCCAGCTTGCAGCCGCTTCATGCGGCGGACAAGTCCGCCGAACCCAAAACGGCGCCCGCTCCGAAACGCATCGTCATCCCCAAGCTTCGTGGGCCTGTGGATGTGGACGGCGAACTGCGCGAGACGGTGTGGTCGAAGGCGGCTGTGCTGAAACCGTTTTACAAAAATGACGGGTCCGGGCGGGAGCGCGAAAATACCGAAGTGCGACTCTGGTATGACGACACCGCGATCTATCTCGGATGGACGTGTCAGGATGCCGATATCTTGGCTACGTTTACTGAACGCGACAGCAAGTTTTGGGAGGAAGAGGTCGTCGAATTCTTCATCACTGCAAAGGATCTGAATCGTTACTTTGAACTTCAGTGGAATCCGCTCGGTGGAGTTTTCGACGCCGTCATCGACAATGAATTGGATGAACGCGGCGTTTCAAAGAAGTTCGCCGGTGACTGGAGCTTTACGGCCAAAGGGATGAAGAGCGCCGTGAAATTGAAGGGCACCCCGAACAACTCGAGCGACAAAGATGAGTTTTGGCAAGTGGAAGTGAGGGTGCCGTTCGCTGACCTTGGCCAAGCAGCGCCGAAGCCGAAAGATGTCTGGCGAGCAAACTTTTATCGCTTCAATCGGGAGAAGGATCGTCCGGCAGAGCTTCTGAGTTGGTCGCCAACACTGCTGCCCAGCTTTCATCAACCCACGCGATTTGGATATATCGAGTTCGGGGAGTAACCCTGCCACCCGCAACTGTGGGGGTCCTTGGTGCCGGTGCGGATGCTCCGGGATGTAATCCTGTTCAACGGCCGAGTTGTTCTTCCTGCGCAGCTCCTCCAGCTTCATTCGCGCGCCAACGAAAATGGCTGGCAAAACAGTTGTAAAATCATGGCTCGGGCCTATCTTTGCGGCCAATGTCGTTAGTTCAAAGTTCGTTAGTTATCGCTGGGCGCAAGTTTGGCTCCCGCCTCATTCTGGGCACGGGAAAGTTTTCTTCTCCGGAGGCCATGCGCGATGCGCTTGCGGCCAGCGGGGCGGAGATCGTGACGGTTGCCTTGCGCCGGGCTGACCTAAGTGGAAAGCGCGATCCTTTTGCCAATATCCTTGAGTTCATCGACCCGAAGCGGTACCTGCTCCTCCCCAACACCAGCGGGGCCACGACGGCGGAAGAGGCGGTTCGTTTGGCTCGTTTAGCAGCGGCAGCGGGCTTGCCCAACTGGGTGAAACTCGAAATCCATCCTGATCCTCGCTACTTGCTTCCCGATCCGATTGAAACTTTCAAAGCAGCCGAAATCCTGATCAAAGAAGGCTTTGTCGTGCTCCCATACATCAACGCGGATCCGGTGCTCGCAAAACGCCTGCAAGATATCGGAACCGCCACCGTGATGCCGCTCGGCTCGCCGATTGGCTCCAATCGCGGCCTGGAAACTCGCGACCAGCTCCGCATCATCATTGAACAAGCGACTGTTCCTGTCGTGGTAGATGCCGGTATTGGTGCTCCGAGTCATGCGGCGGAAGCGATGGAAATGGGAGCGGATGCCGTTCTCGTCAACACCGCCATCGCCGTGGCGAGCGATCCCAATCGGATGAGCATCGCGTTCAAGCAAACTGTGGAAGCCGGACGCGCGGCGTTTGAATTGGGCTTGGCGGCGCAGCAACTGACGGCGAACCCGACAAGCCCATTAACAGCATTCTTGAGCTAAATGAAGTCGATCAACGCTTGCTTTCATTCCTGCTCCTAACTTTTATTTCGACGCGACCCGTAGACCGAGATTACGAGTGAGGTTGCGATTACGATCACGAAAAATTCGGACCGTTGATGTTCTCAGAGCATCACGCACCGCTAAATGATGAAAACATTGTCGATCAAACGGGTCGCTCAACTGCTGGAAATTGCGCGACAATCCAAAGTGCTGGTCGTTGGTGATGTCATGCTGGACCAGTTTATCTGGGGCAGGGTAGGGCGCATTTCACCCGAGGCGCCGGTGCCAGTTGTTGAGTTCCAGCGTGAGAGTTTCATGCCGGGCGGAGCCGCCAATGTGGCGCGGAATTTAAGTGCCTTGAATGTTCCGACTGAAATCGTGGGTGCGGTTGGGCAGGACGACGCGGCCAAAAACCTGAGGCGTTTGCTGGCTGAGGAACATGTCGGATGCGACGGTTTATTGTCGAGCGTCGGCCGGACCACCAGTATCAAAACTCGGATCATCGCTCACCAGCAGCAAGTGGTGCGAGTGGACCGTGAAACAGAAGCCGACTTGGATCGCCGCAGCACTGGGCGTCTCTTGGAAGTGATCGAGGAGAAACTTGAGTCTTGTTCGGCCGTTATTATTGGCGATTACGGAAAAGGCGTCGTCACTCAGGTCTTGCTCGATCAGTTAAGGCAATGGTGCCGCGCGCGAGGGGTTTGGCTGAGCTTTGACCCGAAGCCCGTCCACCAGCTTGACCTGACCGGGCTTTCTTTGGTGACGCCCAATCGGAAAGAAGCTTTTGCCCTGGCTGGATTGCTGGACAGCCAAAGTACCTCCAATCCGCTGGATAACACAGAGCTTTTGCGCGCCAGCGAAATCTTGTTGGATAAACTGCGGTCCGCGTTGCTGCTTATCACGCTTGGAGATCAAGGCATGTTGCTCTGCCGCCAAGGACAAGAGCCGTTCCATATCCCTACTGTGGCGCAAGAGGTGTTCGATGTCTCCGGGGCAGGGGACACGGTGATTGCCACGTTTACCCTGGCGGTGGCTGCGGGAGCTTCGCCCATTGAGGCAGCGATCTTTTCCAACCATGCAGCCGGCGTGGTCGTGGGCAAGATCGGCACCGCCAAGGTAAGCCCGGATGAACTTCTTGCCAGCTTCAAAAGGAAGCCATGAGACGCGCTGTGTTTCTCGACCGCGATGGGACTCTCATCGAAGAAAAAGGGTATCTTCATCGTCTTGACGACGTCGTCATTTTTCCTGGAGCCACTGCGGCGCTTAAGAGATTGCAGCAGGCTGGATTTCGTTTGTTCATCATCACGAACCAATCAGGCGTCGGCCGCGGATATTTCACGCTTTCGGATGTCGATAAAGTTCACCGGCATCTATTGGAAGAATTTGCGCGAGACGGCGTGCAGATCGACCAGATCTATATCGCCCCCGAGCATCCCGATCATCCAAGCCGCGGTCGAAAGCCTTCACCGGCCTTCTTGTTCGATGCGCGAGACGCGTTTGGCCTGGACCTGAATGAAAGCTATATGATCGGCGACAAGCTGATTGATTTGCAGTGCGGCTGGAATGCCAGAGTGAAAAAGTCGATCCTGGTCCGCACGGGATACGGGTCGGAATTGGAGCGCACGTCGGCAGATCAGCTAGCGGCAGCGATGGTCGCGGATGATTTGGGGATGGCGGCGGAGTGGATTTTGAAACTCGCACCCGGAGTTGAGGCAGGCGAAAACGAGGACTTGCACTCAAAGGAAAGTTTGTGACCCGCTTGTTGGTCGCCTGCCTCGGCAAGTGAGTTGCCGATGCGAGCGAGCGGGCGTCGCGGCGTTGAGGCGGCGGCGGGTTTCACGGCCAAATGCGGAGCCAAGACCGAAGACTGCCGGGTCCAGACCAGAGAGCGTCGCATTGCCGCGGCAATTGAGTGGACCAAAGATTTTGAAAAAGGAGTTTTACCAGCTTGCCCCAGTGTCTGAACTGGAGTATCAGGTCAGAGTCATGAAATCTGGTTATTCTGAGACGAAATGGAAGTGGCAAGCAGATTTGCCTGAACGCCCTGACGCCTAACTGGGTGTGAAGATTCTTGGTATAATTCCCGCCCGTTACGGTGCCACTCGCTTTCCCGGCAAGCCTTTGGTGCTCATTGAAGGCAGGCCGCTGATTCAACACGTCGTCGAACGCTGCCAGAGGGCGAAATCGCTGAGCGAAGTGATCGTGGCTACGGACGATGCGCGCATTGCCGAGGTCGCGCGGAGGTTCTGCCGCGTTGAGATAACTCGGAGCGATCACCCGAGTGGATCGGATCGCATTGCTGAAGTGACCGCGCGCTGCGCGTGTGAGGCGGTGGTCAACATACAAGGCGACGAGCCGTTGATCGATCCGGCGGTGATCGATGCGGTGGCGGATGCGCTCGCGGACAGCGAGATGTCCACTGCGGCCACACCGCTCAAAGAGCCTGCGGAATTCGACAATCCCAACGTCGTGAAAGTGGTTGTCAATACCGCGGGCCACGCCTTATATTTTTCTCGAAGCACGATACCTTTCGTGCGTGATGCCGCCAGTCGTTCCATGGCAGAACAGTTGGCGGCCTTTACGTTTTTGAAGCACTTGGGAATTTATGGCTATCGGCGGGAGACATTGTTACGGCTTGTTAAGTTCCCGCTTTCGTCTCTCGAGCGTGCGGAACGGCTCGAGCAGCTCCGCGCGCTCGAGAATGGAATTCAAATCGCTGTTGTAAAAGTGGAATACGACAGCGTCGGCGTTGATGTGCCAGAAGATGTGGCGCGGGTGGAGAAACTGCTGCGGCGTTAAATGGGTGAGACGGTTAACGAGTTGAGCCTGTATCTAAATCTGCATAGGGCACCTCGTGCAATCTAATTAGCCACCGGGCTTATCGAACGCTGCCAGCCAATTAGCGATTTTCAAACCATGAAATATATTTTTGTCACAGGCGGTGTGGTGAGTTCGCTGGGAAAAGGTCTGACGGCGGCCGCTCTCGGCACGTTGTTGGAAAACCGAGGACTCAAAGTCACGCTCCAAAAATTCGATCCGTACCTCAATGTTGATCCGGGGACGATGAGCCCCTACCAGCACGGGGAAGTGTATGTGTTGAATGACGGCGCGGAGACTGATTTGGACTTGGGCCACTACGAGCGCTTCACCAACACGAAGCTGACGCGCTTTAACAACCTGACCAGCGGCCAGGTCTATCAAACGGTTCTGGACAAGGAGCGCCGAGGGGATTACCTCGGCAAGACCGTTCAGGTGATCCCTCATGTCACCGATGAAATTCAAAATCGCATCCACCAAATCACGGAGCAAAGCAACGCCGATGTGCTGATTACGGAAATTGGTGGAACTACCGGTGATATTGAAGGGTTGCCGTTTCTCGAAGCCATTCGGGAATTCGCCCTCAACGTTGGATACAGCAATGCGCTCTTCCTGCACATGACGTATGTTCCGTTCATCAAGGCCGCTGGTGAACTCAAGACGAAGCCCACCCAGCAATCGGTAGCTAAGCTGCGTGAAATCGGCATCACTCCCCACATCCTCGTCTGCCGCTGTGAGCAAGCGCTGAACAAGGAGTTGCGCCAGAAGATTTCGCTGTTCTGCAACGTGCGCTATGAAGCGGTGATTGAAGAAAAGGACGTTGACCACTCGATTTACGAAGTCCCGCTCATGCTCCAGCGCGAGCGCCTCGATGATCTGGTTTGCGAGATGTTGCACCTCGATGTTCCTGCCGCGAACATGTCGCACTGGCAGGATATCATCCGCAAGTTGATTGCTCCCCAGCATCGGGTTCGGATCGGTGTCGTGGGCAAATACATCGAACTCCAAGATGCCTATAAATCAGTTTATGAGGCGATCATTCATGGCGGAATAGCCAATGATTGCGGGGTTGAAATTGAAAAGGTGGATGCCGAAGAGATTGAAAAATACGGGCCAGAAAAAGCACTGACAGGCCTGGCAGGAATACTCGTTCCCGGCGGGTTCGGCGAGCGCGGCATCGAAGGGAAAATTATCACCGCGCAATTCGCTCGTGAGCACAAAATCCCATATCTAGGCCTTTGCTTGGGAATGCAGATTGCGACCATCGAGTTTGCGCGGAACGTTTTGAAATTGGCGGGAGCTCACTCGACGGAGTTTGATCCAAATACTCCGCATGCCGTTATTGGTTTGCTCGATGATCAGAAGCAAGTCATCCAGAAAGGAGGCACCATGCGGCTCGGGGCGCAAGCGTGCCAATTGGCTGTTGGTTCAAAAGCGGCACACCTCTACGGAGCCTTCGTCGTGCATGAGCGGCATCGTCATCGATACGAGTTTAACAACGCTTATCGGACTCAATTCGAGGAAGCCGGTTTCAGGTGCAGCGGGACTTCGCCCGACGGCAAGCTGGTGGAAGTGATCGAACTCGATGATCACCCGTTCTTTATTGCTTCTCAGTTCCATCCGGAGTTCCAAAGCAAGCCGAACGCGCCCCATCCGCTATTTCGTGGGTTTATCGCAGCAACCCACACGTACTTGCATCGTCGGCCGCTGTAATTTGCAACGACAAGCTTTCTGAGATATTCGGGAGCGATGAGAGATTTGTCCAAGACGAGGATGACCTACTCGAGCGCCATCGAATTTCTTTACGGTCTCCAGATGTTCGGCACAAGGTTTGGGTTGGAGACTACGTTCAAACTGGCTGCGCTCGCTGGAAACCCCCAACACCAACTCCGCTTCATTCACGTCGCCGGAACGAATGGCAAGGGCTCTGCCTGCGCCATGCTGGAAAGCATTTATCGCGCAGCGGGATTGAAGGTCGGTTTGTTTACATCGCCCCATCTGGTCGCTTTCGGGGAACGCATTCAAATAAATCGCCAGTTGCTGGGCCAGTTCGACTTCATTCGGCTCGTCGAGGAGATGCAAGAGTGGCTCGAAGCATTCTCCGTCGAGGAGCACCCGACGTTCTTCGAGATCGCCGCCGTCATGGGGCTCCGTTATTTTGCGGAGAAGCAGTGCGACATTGTGATCTGGGAGACAGGGATGGGCGGACGGTTGGATGCCACAAACATCGTTACACCGCTCGCTAGCGTTGTGACTAACATCCAGCTTGATCATCAGCAATGGTTAGGAGAAACGCTCGCTCAGATTGCCGCGGAAAAGGCCGGCATTATCAAGCCAGGGATCCCCGTGATCACAGCTGAAGACAAACCTGAACCCTTGCGAGTGCTGATGGAAACGGCGCGTCGGAATCAGTCGGCGTTCACGAAGGTGTCTCATGAGGATCTGAATCGCCCCCCTTTGGATACGATGCAAATCCCCTTGGCGGGCGAACATCAGCGGTTCAATGCCGCGTTAGCCTTGGCGACAGTTGAAGCGCTGTCGGACAAAATTCCTGTCAGCGCATCGGCGATCCGAACAGGTTTGAAGCAGGTGCATTGGCCCGGGCGCCTTCAGATGGTTCGCCCCACGCCCGACCGAACCATCGTGTTGGACGGCGCGCACAATCCATCTGGAGCTGAAGCCTTGCGCGCGGCTTTGCTTAAGTATTTTCCTGGCGCCTCGATAACACTGCTCTTTGGAGTGTTGCGCGACAAAGATTGGTCGGCTATGTGCCGCATCCTCGCGCCTTTGGCACGACGCATCTTCCTTGCTCCCGTCGGCAGCGTACGGACCGCGAATCCGGAGGAATTGCGCGAGGCCTGTCAACGCCTGAACCCCGATGCTGAAGTGCTGGCTTGCTCGTCGTTGGAAGAGGCGTTGAGGTGGACGACTAACGACTCTCTAGTTGTCATCTCTGGTTCGCTGCATTTCGTCGGCGAAGCTATGGAAGCCTTGCACATCTCTCCCGCGCCCCATGAAAACGAGCGAGCTTTGAACGAATGGGCGGGCGTGCCGTGAACGGAGGCGCGAAGAGATTCGATGAGGCCCAGCGCCGAGGTGCATGAATTCGGGTCGCCGCCCACCTTGAAGTTGATTATATTCGCGTTTATGAACAGAGAACAAAAAGAGAAGAACCCGGGATGGAGCGTCAGCCTTGGACTGCTGGCGGGTGCCATTGTCTCCGGCGGACTTGAGCTTCAGCTCCCGGCAGCGGAACTAACTTCCACGGCATTGGTCTATCCTGAGAGCAAGAAGATCGAGCAAAGCGACAATTTCCATGGGACCTGGGTTGCTGATCCCTATCGATGGTTGGAAAATTCCGATTCGCCAGAATCCAAGGCTTGGATTGAGGCTCAAAATAAAGTCACTTTCGGTTATCTCAGCCAAGTTCCGGCGCGCGATCAGCTCAAGCAGCGCCTGACGCGACTCTGGAACTACGAGCGTTACGGTGTTCCGTTCAAGGAAGGCGGACGTTACTTCATTTCTAAGAATGATGGACTTCAGAATCAAAGCGTTCTTTACACGATGGAATCGCTGGATGCTCCGCTGAAAGTCCTCCTCGATCCCAATAAACTCTCTGCGGATGGCACCGTTGCCCTCACCGGATACGCGATGAGCGACGGAGGGGATTTTATGGCTTACGGGCTGTCAACCGCTGGCTCGGATTGGCAGGAGTGGCGGGTGCGCGATGTGCGCACTGCGCAGGATTTGCCTGACCATTTGCAATGGGTCAAGTTTTCCGGCGCTTCGTGGACTCACGACGCAAAAGGCATTTTCTACAGCCGGTATGACGAACCCGTGGGCACGAACAAACTCAAAGGCGTCAATTACTACCAGAAACTTTACTACCATCGGCTCGGTTCAGCCCAAACCGAGGATGAACTGGTCTATCACCGGCCCGATCAGAAGGAGTGGGGATTCGACGGCGACGTGACTGAAGATGACCAGTATTTGATTATTTCGATTCGTCAAGGGACTGACTGGCGGAATCGCATCTTTTACAAAGACCTCAAAGCACCGCAATCGCGCGTGGTCGAATTACTGAATGACTTTGATGCGGCTTACCATTTTATTGGCAATGACGGCCCTGTCTTTTGGTTTCGCACGGACCTAAGCGCGCCACGAGGACGGGTCATCGCTGTCGATATTACGAAACCGGCGAGAGTCAATTGGAAGGAGACCATTCCGGAAGCGCTGGAAAAGCTGAGCAATGTAAGCCTGGTTAAAAACCAGTTCCTTGTTTCCTACCTCAAGGACGCCCGTAGCGCGGTGAAGGTGTTTCGGTTCGATGGCACGTTTGTTCGCGACGTGGATCTTCCAGGTATCGGCACCGCCGCTGGTTTTGGTGGCAAGCGAACGGACATCGAGACATTCTATTCATTCACCAGCTTTACCACTCCTGGCGCGGTCTATCGGTATGATCTCACGAAAGGCCAGAGCACGTTGATCCGCCAGCCTAAAGTCGATTTCAATCCGGCTGATTTCGAGACGAAGCAGGTTTTTTATTCGAGCAAAGATGGCACCCGCGTACCGATGTTTATTTCGCATAGAAAAGGCCTCGCGCTCAACGGCGAGAATCCGACTTACCTGTTTGGCTACGGCGGTTTCAACATTAGCCTGACGCCTACTTTTTCGGTGCCAAACCTCGTGTGGATGGAGATGGGTGGAGTCTTCGCTTTGCCTAATCTTCGCGGCGGAGGGGAGTATGGCGAAGAATGGCATCAAGGCGGCATGAAGCTAAAGAAGCAAAACGTCTTCGACGACTTCATCGCAGCCTCAGAGTGGCTCGTCGCGAACAAATATACATCTTCAGAAAAGCTCGCCATCGGGGGCGGCAGCAATGGCGGGTTGCTCGTGGGCGCGTGCATGACGCAACGTCCAGGCTTGTTTGCGGCGGCTTTGCCCGCAGTGGGCGTCATGGACATGTTACGATTTCACAAATTCACCATCGGTTGGGCGTGGACATCAGACTATGGTTCATCAGAAATCCCCGAAGAATTCAAGGCGCTTTACGCCTACTCGCCTTTACACAATCTGAAGCGAGGCACCCGTTACCCGGCGACCCTCATCACCACGGCTGATCACGATGATCGCGTAGTTCCGGGGCACAGCTTTAAGTTTGCCGCTGCGTTGCAGGAAACCCATCGCGGCGAAACACCCGTCCTCATCCGGATCGAAACCAAAGCTGGGCACGGCGCGGGCAAGCCGACCACGAAGCTCATCGAAGAGGCGGCTGATAAATGGGCGTTTCTGGTTCAATCGCTGAGGCTGTCGGCGAATCCCCGATCAACGTCGCCCAACAAGTCCGAAACGCGTTGAGCTTGAACGCGCTCGCAGACATTCAAGCCGTTACGTTCGATGTCGGCGGAACTCTCATCGAACCTTGGCCGTCAGTAGGCCATGTTTACGCTGAGGTTGCGGCAAAACACGGAGATCATCATTTCGACCCCGAAATTCTCAACCGGCAATTCGCCGCGGCTTGGCGAGCTAAAGTCAATTTTGATTACTCAAGAGCCGCTTGGGCGGAATTGGTCGCAAAGACGTTTTGTCCTCTTGAGGAAGGATGTCTCGAAATCAACTTCTTCGACCAACTTTACGACCGCTTTGCCCACCGCGAAGCCTGGACTGTTTACAGCGACGTGATTCCAGCGCTGGAAGTGTTATCCGAGCGCGGGCTGAAGCTAGCCGTTGTCTCGAATTGGGACGAGCGGCTCCGGGCGCTTCTCGGAGAGTTAGGGCTGGATGGCTATTTTCAGTTTTTGGCTATATCGAGCGAAATTGGATTTCACAAACCGTCGCCGGTGATCTTTCAGGAGGCGATACGAAGGCTCGGTGTTGCACCAAACAGAACCCTCCATATCGGTGACAGTTTTAGGGAAGACTGCGAAGGTTCGACCCAGGCTGGCTTGCGAGCCCTGCTCCTCAATCGGAATGGCCAGAGAGTCTGCAACGAGGAAGTGTCCTCGCTCACTGTTTTGGGGTTTGCCTGAAATTAGGCATCGTAACGGTCCGCCAAGAGTCACTTATACCTTCGATGGTGAATTGACGGTCAGGCAACTTACTTACTAGATTACACCCGCGTTACTGAGAGTAGCTGTGAGAGTCATTTAATGAAAACCGTTGTAACCTTTTTCCGATCTTCCCTTGGGAAAAAGTGCATCATGGCCATCACGGGTCTCGGGCTCTTCGTGTTTGTGATCGGGCACATGGCAGGCAACTTGCAAATTTTCTTAGGGCCAGACCGGATCAACTCTTATGCGGTCTTCCTGAAGTCAAAACCTGGGCTCCTTTGGACGGCGCGGATTGGGCTCCTGCTCATGGCTGCGCTCCACATTGGCTCTGCCATCCAACTCGCACGCATCAATCGGCTGGCTCGGCCCTCTCCGTATGGGAATCATAAAGTGGTGGCCGCGAGCTATGCTTCTCGAACTATGTTGATGAGTGGCCTGATCGTCTTTGCTTTCATCATTTATCACTTGCTGCATTTCACCCTTGCCATTCCGGAGGTCAATCTGCTTTCAAAGAGCCCCGACTTTCCTCACGCCAACTTTCTGGACTTGCGAGATGCCACGGGCAGGCCGGATGTTTTTCGGATGATGGTTCGCGGTTTCTCCAACCCCTTTGTGTCTGGTTTCTACGTCATGGCGATGGGATTGCTATGCTTGCACCTGAGTCATGGGCTCAGCAGCATGTTCCAATCATTCGGTCTGAAGAACAGGCGGATCGGATGGCTCCTCGATTCCTTCGCGATTCTTTCCGCCGGACTGATCTTTATTGGCAACTGTTCAATTCCGATCGCCGTTTTGTTGGGTTATGGGAAATGATTTCGCAACGTACCGATGAATCTCGACGCCAAAATTCCATCCGGTCCATTGGAAAGAAAATGGGACCGCCATCGGCTCGAAATGAAGCTGGTCAACCCGGCCAACAAACGGAAGTTTGACGTGATCGTTGTTGGTTCCGGATTAGCCGGAGCCTCAGCGGCTGCCTCGCTCGCTGAACTCGGGTACAACGTCAAGTGCTTCTGCTTCCAAGATAGCCCGAGGAGGGCCCACAGCATCGCCGCGCAAGGCGGTATTAACGCGGCAAAAAACTATCAAAACGATGGAGACAGCGCTTATCGGCTCTTTTATGACACGATCAAGGGGGGCGATTTCCGCGCGCGCGAGGCCAACGTTTATCGTCTGGCGCAATTGAGCGTGAATATCATCGATCAATGCGTTGCACAGGGAGTTCCATTTGCGCGCGAGTACGGCGGCCTGCTTGCGAACCGCTCATTCGGTGGGGCGCAAGTCTCGCGTACTTTTTACGCTAGAGGACAAACCGGGCAGCAATTGCTTCTGGGCGCTTACCAAGCCCTCTGTCGCCAAATCGGTCTCGGCAAAGTCCAGATGTTCGCCCGCACGGAGATGCTCGATGTCGTGTTGGTGGAGGGCCAAGCCAAAGGGATTGTGGTTCGAGATCTTGTCACCGGGCAGATTTCGTCTCACGCAGGCGATGCGGTGGTGCTCGCCACGGGAGGTTACAGCAATGTCTTTTATCTTTCCACCAACGCGCGAGGCTGCAACGTCACAGCCATCTACCGCGCCCATAAGAAGGGCGCGGCCTTTGCGAATCCTTGTTACACGCAGATTCATCCGACCTGCATTCCAGTGAGCGGCGAACACCAATCCAAACTCACCCTGATGTCCGAATCGCTGCGCAATGATGGACGCGTGTGGGTGCAGAAGCAGAAGGGTGACACCCGCCCGCCTCAGCAGATTCCGGAGCCGGAGCGCGATTATTATCTCGAGCGCAAATACCCGAGCTACGGCAATCTTGCTCCGCGCGATATCGCCTCGCGGGCCGCGAAGGAAGTCTGCGATGAAGGCCGGGGCGTTGGTCGTGGCGGACTGGGAGTTTATCTGGATTTTTCGGATGCCATCAGCCGCCTGGGCGTCGCGACGATCAAGGAGCGCTACGGCAATCTCTTTGATATGTATCAAACGATCACGGGTGAGAATGCCTATCAGACTCCAATGCGCATTTACCCGGCCCTTCACTACACTATGGGCGGATTATGGGTGGACTACAACTTGATGAGCAATCTTCCCGGGTTGTTTGTCCTGGGCGAAGCGAACTTTTCGGATCACGGTGCCAATCGCCTTGGCGCAAGCGCGCTAATGCAGGGATTGGCCGATGGCTACTTCATTTTGCCTTATACGATTGGACATTACTTCGCTTCCTCAAAACCTCTCAAACCGTCGGTCAGCCACCCGGAATTCAGAAAAGCCGAGGAGGAAGTCAAAGCCCGCACGCAGAGAATGTTATCCATTCGCGGCAAACGAACCGTTTCTTCGTTTCATCGCGAGCTCGGAAAGCTCATGTGGGATAAATGCGGAATGGCGCGCAACGAAGCAGGCTTGAAAGAGGCGCTTCAAAGGATTCCAGCCTTGCGCGAGGAATATTGGGAAAATGTGAACGTGACCGGAGAAAACCAAGAGCTGAATCAGGCGCTCGAACAAGCCGGACGCGTTGCCGACTACATGGAATTCGCGGAGTTGATGTGTTATGACGCGCTGATGCGACGCGAATCCTGTGGCGGGCATTTTCGAACCGAATTTCAAACTGAGGATGGGGAGGCGTTGCGTGACGATGCCCATTGCTCGTTCGTTGCCGCATGGGAATACCATGGCGTCGATAAACGCCCAACCCTGCATAAGGAGCCGCTCGCTTATGAAGAAGTGAAAATGACTCAGAGAAGTTACAAATGAACGCAGAATTTCAAAATTCAAATCCCCGATGGCAACTCTTTAGTTTTCCACGCGGGTCGTTCCTTTCGCCATTTGTTTTTGGTAGGGTGTTCTTGCACACCCCGCCATGGCCAATCTAGCGTCCTATGACTCTGACTTTAAAAGTGTGGCGACAAAGCAATGCGCATGCGACCGGGAGGTTTGTCGAATATCAGGCCAATGATGTCATTCCAGATATGTCCTTCCTGGAGATGCTCGATGTGGTCAACGAAGACTTAACTGATCGAGGAGAAGATCCCATTGCGTTTGATTCGGATTGCCGGGAAGGCATTTGCGGAATGTGCTCGCTCATGATCAACGGAGTCGCCCATGGCGGCCAGCGCGGTACCGCGACGTGCCAGCTTCACATGCGTCATTTCAAGGACGGTGACACAATTGCCATCGAGCCGTGGCGAGCCAGAGCGTTTCCTGTCATCAAGGACCTCGTCGTCGATCGCATCGCGTTCGATCGCATCATTGAAGCAGGAGGATTCGTTTCGGTTTCCACTGGCGGAACGCCCGACGGCAACGCAATTCCAATTCCGAAAGATGACCAGGAATTGGCGATGGACGCAGCTTCGTGCATCGGATGCGGTGCGTGCGTCGCCGCTTGTAAAAACGCGTCGGCGATGCTCTTTGTTTCCGCAAAAATCTCTCATCTGGGCCTTCTGCCTCAAGGAAAAGTGGAGAAGAACCGTCGTGTGCTGAGCATGGTGAAATCGATGGATGAAGCCGGCTTTGGCGGTTGCACGGTGACAGGCTCTTGCGAGGCAGTTTGCCCAAAGGAAATCAGCCTGGACTTCATCGCCCAGATGAATCGTGATTACTTGAAAGCGTTGCTCGAACGCGAGTAAACCCAGTCGTCCGCCTTCAACACTGCTCGCCGCATCTCGGCGTTTCAAAAGAACACTCCGGTGCGCGGTCTTCCAGGCTCTTCTGACTGCTGTCCGCGGTTGATCGGCGTTGTTTCCTAAGCCTGAGCGGCCCAGTTTCCTTGCTCAACTGAGAATGGCACGTTCTCTGCGATATCACAATCGCGAGGGCCTAACACCATAGCGACATTTTGCTCCGGAGTGCGGCCCTGCCAGGCTGCTGCGCGTGGGAAGGTGAGGGAGATCCAAGACAGATCGCGCGCATAGCCGGAACGACCCGGTAAGGCCGGGAGGCCACGCGCCAAAACCGATCTGTCGATTGAGTAATAGATGGATCGAAGTCATACAACGGGCTAGCCATCGGCCAAGGATCCAGCTTTGAATCGCCGCGACAGCCGAAATGTTCGGACGGATTCTCGGCTAGGTTTCGCCCCGGTTGCGCTCGTCAGAAACGCTTACTAACAGGGCAGCAATTCAGCCAGACATTCCGTCGATATGACCCCACCAATAACCAACACAACAGCCGACACAAAACGCATCACCGGTCAACCCAACATTCTTAAGCTCGGTCTTGCGATCACTGTAATCCACATCCTTTTCCTTTTGCTGCTTTTAGGAAGGAATCTCTGAACGGAATGATTTTCAATCGCGTTCCCTGTGCGGAAGCTGGACGGGATGAAAACCCAGAGAGATGTCCTGTGGGAATTCCGAGTCCGGTGCCAACTCTGACCTGCGGATTGGATGAAGCCGCTCATTCCAAGTTGCTGTCAAGCTGCCACCTGGAATTTCTCCCAGAGGTGATCTCGTATCGTTGCCCTATGCGGTCGGGTCGAAACGCTGCGGGCCGCTGCTGCGCTTACGAGCAATTCCAGTCCTCCAGTGAGCAACTAATCGGAGGTGGGTCGTGTCCGTTTCAAATCGACCGCCTCAGTTTACCGGGTCTTTTTCACCGTCGATTGCGGCGCTTGTTGTTTGGCGGGTCTGGCAGTTGTCGGACGTTTCTGCGCACGGCTCTTTTGTGAGTTTCTCCCAGCGGTGGCGACCTTTCCTTTGCGCGCGGTGCTGATGCGCTTTGCGGTGGCCTTTGCCTTTGGAGTGGCCCTTGCGGTTGGGGTGCGATTTTGGGTTTGATTAGCACCTCTGCTTCCCGATTGGGCGTGGATCGAGACCGATGTCAGCAAAGTGAGAGAGGCAATGAGGGCAAACGCGATTCGTTTCATATCCGAAAGGTGGCGAGCTTGGCCGCTTGATGTCCAGACAAATCAGTATTGGCCCAAATCTTGATTGCCGTGCGATGAATCACGGTTTTTTACCTGGGTAAGCATCTTCGGGTTTGCTCGACCAATTCATTTCTCGGATTGCTTCAATGGCAAGACCAATTAAGATTGTGGCCGTCCAACATGTTTCAACCAACCTAACTTTCAATTGGAGAACCGATATCATGAGCACTTCGAAACGATTCACCCGACGCCATTTCTTGAAATCCGGATCCGCTCTTGCGGCGAGCGCGCCGTTTATCCTGCCATCTTCAATCTGGTCAGCGGAGAAATCACCTAATGACCGCATCACGCTTGGGTTCATCGGCGTTGGCAAGCAAGGGGGTTATCTTTTGAATGGTTTTCTCAAAAGCAAAGAAACACAGGTCGTTGCTGTGTGTGATGTCGATACAACTCGGCGGGAGCATCGCAAGAAGGTTGTGAACGATTATTACGCTAAGCAAACCAATGCCGCTTCGTTTAAAGGTTGCGACGAGTATAAAGATTTTCGCGAACTGATCGCGCGAAAGGACATCGACGCCCTCGTGATCGCTGCCCCGGACCATTGGCATGCGATTCCGGTCGTGATGGCTGCCGAGGCGGGCAAGGACATGTATTGTGAGAAGCCGCTGTCGTTGACGATTTTCGAAGCGCGAGCCATGGCGAAGGCAGTCCGCAAGAATAACAGAGTCTTCCAAACTGGGAGCATGCAGCGGTCATCGAAAGAATTTCGGATCGCTTGTGAATTGGTCCGCAATGGGCGCATTGGCAAAGTGAAGACCGTGCATGTCGGCGTCGGCGCTCCGAGTAAGTGGTGTGACTTGGCCGAGGAACCGATGGAGCCTGGACTCGATTGGGACATGTGGCTCGGGCCTGCGCCGAAGAGGCCTTATAATTCTATCCTCAGCCCGCGAGGTGTTCATGATCATTTTCCAAACTGGAGGAATTACCGCGAATACTCTGGCGGCATGATGACCGATTGGGGGGCGCATCATTTTGACATTGCCCAGTGGGGATTGGGAATGGATGAGAGCGGCCCGGTCGAGATCATCCCGCCCGACGGCAAGGATTACAAGATGCTCACCTACAAATACGCCAACGGTGTCGAGATGTTTCACGGAGGTGCTAGCGGCGTCACTTTCACAGGCACCGAGGGAACTGTTTTTGTCACCCGAGGGAAGTATCTTGCCACTCCAGAGTCGATTGCGAAAGACCCAATAGGCTCGAACAACGTTCTTCTCTACAAGAGCGACAATCACCTGGCCGACTGGCTGCAATGCGTCAGAAGCCGAAAGCGGCCTATTTGCGACGTGGAAACCGGGTGCCGCTCCGCTACGGTTTGTCATCTGGGTAATTTAGCGTACTGGAACAATCGCCGCTTGAAATGGGATCCAGACAAGGAGATTCTCTTGGACGACAATGAAGCCAATAGCTGGCTGAATCCGCCGAAGCGCGCTCCGTGGCGTGTCTAAGGCAACATGGGCCAACGCATGTCGTGCGAGGCTTTCGTCCTGCGCTTCACTTCCAAGTAGGACTATAAGAACTGGCGAAGCCGATGTTGGGATGGCCGGCTGCTCGCAGATTGCTATCTGCACACTTTTCTCTCGTCCTAGTCCGTTGATAAAACCTGGATGGGAAGTGCTGTTCAGTCTTCCAGAGGACTTATCAAAAGGCGTTGATCGAACAACAGCCCATGACCACGGAGGAAATCTGAAACTCGATATTATCATTCTCGGCGGAGGATTTGCAGGGGTTTATTGCGCCAAAACGCTGCACCGAGCATTGAGCCGTCAGTCCGGCTGCAAGATTGGCCTTATCTCCGAGGAAAACTACATGGTATTTCAGCCGATGCTTCCGGAAGTAGTCGGCGCTTCCATCTCGCCTCGTCACGTGGTTAATCCGCTTCGCCTGTTGTGCCAGGGTGTTCTCGTGTTCAAGGGACAGATCGTAAAAATAAGTTGGACGGACAGAAAGTTGATTCTGAATGCCGGCGCTTTTTCGGGGAACGTCGAAATACAGTATCGACACCTTGTGCTGGCCATGGGGGCTATCGTCGATTTAAGCCGTATCCCAGGCATGCCGGAGCATGCTTATCTCATGCGTAACGTTGGCGATGCGATGCTCCTCCGGACGACTATTATCGGGCGAATCGAAGAAGCCAATTTGGAATCTCGCGTCGAGGTGAAGCGCCGACTGCTGAGTTTTGTGGTGGTTGGCGGCGGTTATTCGGGAGTAGAAACAGCGGGCCAGATCCTCGATCTTTTGCGGTCGATTCGGGGCTATTACCCGACGGTATCGGAACAGGACTTTCAAGTTCATCTCGTCCACAGCCAGGACCATTTGTTGCCCACGCTGAGTCGCAGGCTCGGCGAATACAGCGCCCGGAAGCTCCGCGAGAGAGGGCTGAAGCTGATTTTGAACCAGCGGGTCAAAGCGGTAACAGCCCATCGCGTTTATCTTGAGAACGGATCAGTTATCGAGACGAACACCGTGGTTTCCACAGTAGGGAATGCTCCACATCCCTTGGTCGCGAGCCTCTGCGAGGAAAATAAGCTTCCTACTGAAAAGGGTCGTATCCTTACCGAACCAAGTTGCCAGGTGAAAGGCGAACCGCAGCTTTGGGCGGCCGGTGACTGCGCCGCAATCCCGCTCCTCAAAGGTGGCTTTTCTCCATCGACGGCGCAGTTCGCTCAACGTCAAGGGATCCTACTCGGAAACAATCTCGCTCGTAGCCTTCACAAGAAACCATTGCAGCCGTTTGTCTTCAATGGACTCGGCGAATTGGCGTCCATCGGGCACCGGACTGCGGTGGCGGACGTTTTAGGAATGAACTTCTCTGGTTTTTTTGCATGGTGGCTCTGGCGGACAGTTTACTTGCTCAAACTTCCGCGACTCGATCGGAAAATCCGGGTTGTGCTCGATTGGACGCTTGATCTCTTCTTCCCGCGAGACATCAATTTGCTCAGCCCGAGGTTCAGCACGTTGCTCAAGGAAATCCATCTCGAAAAAGGGGATGTTCTCGTTCAACGGAATGAGCCAGCCTTCTCTTTCTATATTGTGAAGAGCGGCTCAATTGAAATCTTTGACGACCAGGGAGCCATCAAGACAGTCACCGCTGGGGAGTATTTCGGCGAGGGCACCCTGCTGACCGACGGGATATGGCCCTTCGATGCCTGCGCCGCGGAATCTTCAGCTCTCGTTTCCATTCCCGCAAACATTTTCCATCAGATGGTGAGAGGTTGCGGCTCGCTCGGTCGTCTGTTCCAAAAATCAGCCGGCAAATACGAGTCGCGGGAGATGGTGGAAGCCCTGACACGAAAAATCTCCTCCTTTACCGGAACGAAAACAGCAGCAGAGTTGATGCAACGCAACCTTCGAACTCTCAATCCGGAGATGACCGTTCGAGATGCGGTTGCCATCAGCAAATCCCATCCGCACAGCTCTTATCCTTGCGTGGATTCCGCGGGCCGTGTTTTGGGTGTGGTCAATCGGGAGGATTTCTACGAATTCATAAAGAAACCGGAGACGGTTGCTCACACGAAGTTGCGGGAAATGGCTTTTGCCACACTGCCCACGGCTCACGAGAATCTATCGGTCAACGAAATGATGGAGCTGCTGATCCGAAGTGGTTCGAGCAAGCTGTTGATCGTGAACTCAGAAGATCGTTTGGTTGGTATCATAACGGTAATGGACCTTTTTGCGTCCGAGACATCGTGATACGACAATCATCGAGCCACACCGACGTCGGCTGAACTCTTCTGCATTCGCGGAGGTGCTTCTTGAGAGCCTCGGAACGGTAGATCGTGATTCAAAGCTGGCATTGGCGGTGCGCCGAGTCATATTTGTTCAGTGCTTGGCGAAAGCTCTGGCACCGTGATGTAATAACACTATGGAAGAAAAAATTCTGCAACTCCTCGGGCGTAAAGATTATACTCCCTTGAACATTCCACAGTTACTTCAGCGACTCCGGCTGCGGCCCAACCAGCAGCAGGAACTCCAAGGGTTCCTGGCTCCGCTCGAGCAAAGCGGGCAGATCGCCCGTATCAAGGGTAACCGCTACATCAGGTCCCTTGAAGCCGATCTCATCCCTGGAGTGATTCGGATCAATCGCCAGGGCAAAGGCTTTCTCCAGCCAGAGGATCCCGGCCTCCGCGAAATGATGATCCCAGAGAGCGCAACGAGCACGGCCCTCCACGGGGATCGGGTTCTCGTGCGCCGCGATGTCGGACCAGCACGTTCGCGCGACCAAGGAGATGCGGAGATTACGGGAACGGTCATCCGTATTCTGGAGCGCAAACGCACGCAAATCGTCGGCACTCTGCAACAGAGTCAGCAATTTTTTTTCGTCATTCCGGACGACCCTCGCATTCCGCACGACGTGTATGTGCCGCCCGCGCGCGATGTCGGTCGGCCGGCGAACATCGGCGACAAGGTTGTAGTCGAATTGCGTGAATGGGCTTCGCGCCACACAAACCCGGAAGGGGAGATTATCGAAGTCCTCGGCGCGCCGGACGAAGAAGGAGTGGACATGCTCTCTGTCTTGCGGCAGTACGACCTGCCGCTGCACTTCGCTAAAAATGTCCTTCAAGAAGCCAACGCCATGGCGAAGGCCCGGCCGCTCGGCGAGCCTACCGAGGAGGAGCGAGCTGGCCGCATCGATTGCCGTCAAGACACGGTCATCACGATTGATCCCGATGACGCGAAAGATTTCGACGATGCGATTTGTCTGCAAAGCGTTTCCGAGGATCGCTGGAAACTGTGGGTGCACATCGCTGATGTTTCGCAGTTCGTCAGCCCTGGGACAGCGCTTGACGAGGAGGCGCGGAAGCGTGGCAATTCGACTTACCTGGTGGACCGAGTCATCCCGATGTTGCCTGAAGCCCTGAGCAACGAACTCTGTTCGTTAAAACCCAACGTGGATCGCCTTACCAAATGCGTTGAGTTTTTGCTCTCGAACGCCGGCGATGTCCTCCAGGCCAAGTTCTTCTCTGCCGTCATTCACTCGAAGCGCCGGTTCAGCTATCAGGAGGTTCTCGCGATTCTTCAGCGTCTGCCTTCCGATCCGATCGAGAGTATGGTGCATCAAGCCCATGAGATGGCACAAAAGATCCGGCGCAAACGTTTCAAAGCCGGTTCATTGGATCTCGATTTTCCCGAAAGTAAAATTCGGCTCGACCCGCGAGGCCGGATCGAGCGCATCGACCGGTTAGAAAACGATATTTCGCACCAATTGATCGAGGAATTCATGCTGCTGGCGAACGAAGCCGTTGCTGCCCGCCTGATGGGGCTGCGCCGTCCAGCCATTTATCGGATTCACGAGCCGCCGACCGAAAAGCGCTTGCAAGAGTTTCGCGAAGACGTCTTGAGCCACACCATCCCATGCGGCAACCTCGGCCATCGCCCCGAGGTGCAAAAGCTTTTGACCAAGCTGAACTCTCTTCCGATTGGTCCTGCGCTGAAAATTGGTTTTCTCAAGTCCCTCATGCGCGCCCGTTATGCTGTGGAACCGATCGGCCATTACGGTCTGAGCAAAGTTAAGTACACGCACTTCACCTCGCCGATTCGGCGTTACGCTGACCTTGTCGTTCATCGCGCCCTTTTCGGGGAGAGCCATGCTTCAACTGGGGCGCTCAAGAAAATTGCCGATCACATTTCTGATACCGAACGTAACTCGAGCGATGCCGAGCGCGATAGCAAAGAGGTAAAGCTCTTCGCGTTTCTTAAGGAGCAACTCAGATCTGGCGAGCTGCAGCGTTACCCCGCGCTGGTGATCGACATGCGTAATTTCGGTTTCTTTGTCGATGTCTCGGGTCTCGGATTGAGTGGATTGGTGCATCTTTCTTCGGTTGAGGATGACTTCTTTGTTTTCGAACCCACGCGCAACCAGCTCGTTGGCCGCCGCACCCGGCGAGTGATCAAGATTGGTGACAATGTGACGGTGCAGATCGCGAAAGTGGATACATTCAAGAAGCAGGTCGATTTCCGGCTGGTCGAAACCGCTCCCGAAAAGGCACCACGCCGCCCGCTCAAAGGCCGACATCGGGAGGAACAACGGGGCCGGGCCATTCGCCGGTAGTCTGTCAGGCGTTCTCGAACTCTCTTCAACATGAGCGTGGTTCAAGGCTCGTTCAGTAGTGGCTCCAGGCTGAGCTTGCCCCTTATCCGTAGCCCTGACCCGCTCTTATCTGAGACATCGAGCCATCGCTTCGCAACTCCCCTCAACCCAGCTTTCCCAGCAAGAGAACTGCGCAGGAGCAATTGGCCCGATTGGATTTGCGAGGGCGGATGGTTTCGCTGGACGCGCTGAACACCCAGGATCAAACCGCCCGCGCCATTGTCATGGAAGGTGGGGGTGATTACTTGCCGACGGTCAAAGGCAACCAACCTACCGTCCTGCAGAACATTAAAACATTGGTTCCCGCCCCCGAGGCACCCACGCCCACTCAGTGCCGCACGGACGAGGAAGTTGGCCTCTTGACCAGCGCCCAACTGGACAAGCTTCCAGCCCCCCTTTGGCTGAAGTAAACCGATTGCACTGGGACATCGAAAGTGGTTTGCACCAGCCCCTGGACGTTTCGCACAATGACGACCGTTGCCGGATTCGCCTTTCCCCGGGTCTGTGGGTCATGGGCATGTTTCGCCGCTCGAGCAACAGCCTCTTCATGGAGCGGCGTGGCGCTCAAACACATCCCGAACACAAAACCACCACTGATTTTCAATCCGCCGTGGCAGAGGAACAACGCCGCCCGGCGCTCCGCCTCATTGGCTCCAAACGTCCCCGGTTCAAAGGCGGTTGACTGGTCGCCAGCATAACGATGAATCCGCCAAAAGGATCACTGCGACTTTCCGAAAGTGAACCCACAGACGCCTTGCGTCCGGAATCAGCCAGGAAAATGTTTTCTCCATCTTTGCCGGCTTTTTTAGCTGCATTCCAGCTCTGAATCTGAGATTTCGAAATTCGCTATTCAATGCCGAACCGAGCACACCCTCGGCGCTTGAGTTTAACTACACCTTCATGAATTTCCCCTGGTGCCATCGGGTTCTTTGAGCTTTTCTTTTGCTCGTTGGAGTCAGTAATGTCGTTCGTGCTTCCGAGCCAGTTACAGCGCCCACAAGCGAAGCGTTCGCGATTCGAACACTCCATGATTCTTGCTGTTCTGATGGGTTTGGGCATTTCTCTCGTCCACAGCCAGGCAGCCGATAGATCAAAAGCAGCCGAGACATCGTCCGCAGTGGACCTGACCCAGCTCAGCTTCGAGGAGCTTGGCCAGATCAAAGTCTCCTCCGTCTCAAAGAAGAACGAAATGCTTTCCGGCGCGGCGGCGGCGGTTTATGTGATCACTCAGGATGACATTCGGCGCTCGGGAGTGACATCGTTAGCCGCGGCACTGCGGATGGCGCCTGGGTTGGTCGTGGCGCAAGCCGATGCACGGCAGTGGGCGATCAGCGCGCGCGGGTTCAATGACATGTTCGCGAACCGGCTCCTGGTGCTGATGGATGGTCGGACTCTTTACACGCCGCTGTTCTCCGGCGTGTTCTGGGATGAAACAGACACTGTTCTCGAGGACGTGGATCGCATCGAAGTTATCCGTGGTCCGGGTGCGGCTCTTTGGGGTGCGAACGCTGTGAACGGCGTCATCAATATCATCACCAAAAGCGCGAAAGAAACAACGGGCACGATGGTGAGCACGGGCGGCGGCAGCTAGGAACGCGGGTTTGGCACTGCGCGTTACGGTGGACGATTGGGCACGAACACCAGCTACCGTGTTTATGGGAAATACATCAACCGGGATGAAGCCACTCTTTCGGACGGCAGCGGTGCCGGCGATAACTGGTGGAGGTCTCAATGGGGATTCCGCGTGGATTCCGAACCTTCGCCGATGAATCGACTGACTTTGCAGGGCGATTACTACTCAGAGAACTGGGGTGGACGGATTCGGCGTCAAATGCTTCCCCATTTGACTAAGGTTATCGGGTTGGTTTAGTTTGGCAGCATGGCTAAGCCGAGCTATCCCAAGATTATCTTAGATCTGACATTTCGGGGATAATTTAAGCGTTGTTCGGAAATGCGACAGGCTGATTTTCAGGGGA
>SIBE01000018.1 GCA_009695265.1 Pedosphaera sp.
GTTGGATTCGAGAAGCTCTCACCCACCGAGTTCGACGGGATTTCGCTTCAACCAACAGGCCAGCAACTCTTGCTCGGCGCCGTGTTACTGCCTCCAGACCCAGCCACTCGCGAATTGGGCATCCAGTTCATCGGCCGTCAACCGTTCCCGGTTCAGCGGATCGCGGCATGGTTCAACCTCGTCCAGTCAGTGATGGCAGTGCCGGCCGGATGGTCAGTGTTTTATATGCCGACGTTCGAGCAAGCCGGCCTCTCCACCGGAGACGCGGCGTTCCTTGCGTCCCAAAACATCAAGGTCAGCTCGCCCGCTCGTTGGGTCCGGGGAGATGAGTGTTATAGCCCAGGCTGGGCTTATGGCCGGTTGAAGTTCGTGCGAGCGGGGGAGATTGCGACAGCCTACGCGAGCGGCGCGCTTCGCTATTCGGATATCCTGTTGACCGACGCGGTGCCTGCGGAGATCCCGCTCGTGGCCGGCACCATTTCCCTCACACCAGCGACACCTAATTCGCACGTCGCCATCCTGTCGCAGTCGTTCGGTGTTCCGTTTGTTTTCGTGGCGAGCGAACGCGACCACGAGAAACTCCGCTCCTGGGACGGCCAAGAGTTGCTGCTGCTCGCGGAACGGAGCACCAATGGCTCCTCGGTGAAAACGATGAACGTCCATGGGCTCCTGTCGATCAGCCAGCAGGAAAGACTTCTTCGCGCAAAGCAACCATCAAAGTTGAATCTCGCCCCCTTCGCTCTCAAAGGGTCGATCACCCTGCCCGTGCGCAACCTGACGCCGCAGGACATTCGCTTTGCCGGTGGCAAGGCCGCCAACTTTGGCGTTCTGATGCGGGCGATCCCGGATAGCGCGCCCGGTGACGCCATAGTGTTGACGTTCGATCTATGGAGCGCGTTCCTCGACCAGGTTCGCCCTGATGGCCGAACGCTTCGGGCCATCATCGGTGAGAAACTGCGGCCCTACTCCTTCCCGCCGGACACAGCCCGGTTGACAAAAGACATGGCGGACATCCGGGCCATGATTCGTAACGAGACCGATTTCACTCCAACCCAAAAGACCGCGATTCTCAGCGCGCTGACTGCCTTTGATTCGAAACGCAAATTGCGCTTCCGCAGTTCCACCAACGTGGAGGACAGCGAGCAGTTCTCGGGAGCGGGGCTTTACGACAGCTTCAGCGGTTGCCTGGCGGACGATACCGACGGCGACACGGTTGGGCCAAGCCGTTGTGATCCTTCCGAAACCGACGAGCGAGGCGTGTTCCGAGCCTTGCGCAAAGTGTATGCGAGCTTCTACAACGACAACGCCTTTATTCAGCGGCTACGTCACGGCGTCAACGAAGAGTCGGTGGGTATGGCCGTCCTCGTCCATCACTCTTTCCCCGACGAACAAGAGATGGCCAACGGCGTCGCCACTGTTCAGGTGACCCTTGCAAACGATCGCAGCTTGGATTCCGTCGCAGGCGAGTTGGTGACTCAAGCGGGTGCCACTTCGGTGACCAACCCGGAGGGGAATGCGCTCCCGGAAGTGGTCGCTGTATCCATGTCCACAGTCGGTCAAGCGAAGTTGGAGGTGAGGCGCCGGTCGAGCCTGGTTCCGTTGGGTGGCACAGTCCTGAGCTGGACTGAAGAGTATGGACGTCTGCTCAGCCTGCTCGAAGCCGCCTCCCTCGAATATGCCCGAGCGGTTCCGGCTCGCGCTCAATTCGCCCTCGACCTCGAATATAAGAAAATAGAGCCCGGCCGCCTCGTAGTAAAACAGATCCGGGAGTTGCCGACAGCCCTGGCCTCGACTGATCCAGCACCGTTCATCTTGAATGACGCCGGGCGGTTAGTCGTGTTCCAGCACCATGGAAAAGATCTCTACGCGAATCACCGTTTGAAATCCGTCTGGCAATTCCAAGCCCTCGCCTTCAAGGATGAGCCAGGCGGCACCGGGTTCGATTTCTTCGTGGACGTGGACTATCACGATGGCACCTCATTCCACAAGGCCTCGGGTCGAATGAGCTCGTTTCCTAACGCTTCGGTAGTAGTTGCCGGCAAAACGTTGGATTATCGCTGGACCTGGACCGAAGGCCCGCACCGCGGAAACTTCCGCCTGACCGCGAGCTTCAGCCAGGATCTTTCCCTCGCGCGACCCGTTCCTTTGAGCGACGCGCTGGAGATCACCTTGAGCGTCACCTATGCTGTTCCGCAGGTGAAGTTTGATTACGAGGGAAAGGCCATTTTTGTGACAACGGAGCAGACCCGTCTGGTGCCGCTGGAGAAGATCATTGATAGAAACCTGGCAAGGCGCCGCGTGTTCCGGCGCGGACGCGCGACAATCGAGACGGGGTACAATCTCGCTTTTCTCAAGTTCGGAGTTCCCGGAATCGGTATTTTTGACGGCAAAAGCTTTCCCCTGGCGAGCTGGGGAGGTACGACCATCTCAGGATTGACAAGCCGTCCCATCATTTTGGCTGGTGCCTATTCTCAAACCTATGATTCAAGCCGACACAACTTTCAGGAAACGTTTCTCTTTGAGCCAGGCCTCGAGGAGGGTCTCGATCCAGGCACCCTCGCCGAGCTGCGCGCGGCGAACATTAAAACCATCCGTGTTTCCCAGTTCACCGCCGACAGCGGAACACAGCCCGACATCCACATCTGGGGGTTCGACGAACGCCTGCGCCCAATGGACTGACCATGCCTGTCCGGTTAGTTGCCAATTCTGAAGGAGCGCGGCCGTGTGGGAAGCACCAGCCGCAGCAGTGCAATAGCTTCTGCGGCTGGGTTTCACCACAGCCGCGCTCCACTGATGCTTTGGCAGCTAACCGGATAGGCACGGGACTGACTAAACTGTCGGAGCCTCTTTCGTTCGTAGCATTTCCGCCACGGTTTCGAAATGGAGAGCGGGAATGACGAGCTTCATCGCCGCTTCTATTGATCCAACAACTCGCGAGCGCGGCGGAGGGCTTCGCCGATCAATCTTTGCGTCTGCACAGAAAGACTCCCTCCTCCTCCGACTGTGTGATCCAACGATCGAGCACCAGGAAGCCCGCCCCTTCGAGGAGCACACAAATATTCGCTGGAGTGTGGCGGTAAGAGAAAAAGAGTCGGATCGATTCGCCGACAAGAAATTGAAACCGTTCTTCCTCGATCGCGATTAGACAAGGGCAATGAAAGTCGAAGTAAGCGGCTATTCGCTTTAGGCCACTGCCGGCCGGACAACTCTCCACCAGGAAACGGAGTCGGCCCGCATCCCGTTCAACTCCGAGATCCACCAGGAAAGAAAGAAGCCAGTCGCGAGTCAGATCGTTATCGTAAAGCGGGAGGACCTTTTCGACACCCACATGGTAATCGGCCCCAGGCGCGAGGTTGGCACTGAAGAGCAAATGATCGTCGCGCCGAACAGCATCCGCCAAGCGGGGCAGAATGACTTGAGGTTCGAAATTGGGAATCATGCCGAAAAAGGTAACGATTCGCGTCGCCTCGGGAGCTACAGAAAGGCTGAGTAACTCTCCGAGGTTTGCGGCTGACAGAAGATCACAAACGAGCGGGTGGCAATCGGCTGCTGGCACAACCGCCAATGAAGATTGATAAGCCACCAAGACCATCGATGTGCTCACGTCACACGGCGTGTACGCTAACGCTTTTTTGTCACGGTGGAGCAGTTGGAGCAAACGCGAATCCTTCCGCCCACCGCCACAACCGAGGCCAATCAAATGCACGCGATCCGAGTTTGCACACGCGGCTGCCACCGCGCCAAAACTGGATTCGTAGATAGCGGCACAGTCGGGGTCTGTTTGAGACGGGGAGTAAGCTCGATGAAGCGCAAGCCATTTTTGCGTTTGCCGGACGCTGTCGTAAAGAAACTTGTGATTGAGTATCCGAGACTGAAGTGACTGAACTAAATCGCGTCGGACATTCTCGGGCCACTGGCTGTTGTGAATAGCGACGGCCGCGGTGTTAGGGAGGGTGGTCGTTGGCATAGGTTAACGGCTGCAATATCGCACCGGAGAAACCTCGATACGATCATGATCGTCGAAGGCCGGTTAGCAAATTGTTCAACTGCACCAAATCACGGGGTTGGATTGACTTGAGCGCTATCTCTGACCATAGTGCGGAGTATGAATTTTGACATTTCAGCCCTGTTGAACGACTGGGAATACCGGCCAGGGCAGATTGACGTCAGAAAATTCAAAGGCAAGGACGGTGTTGAGAAAATTCAATTGCGCGTCGATCTCGGTTTGCTGCAAATAAGTGCCGAGGGGCGTCCGGATGGGAAGCGTCCGTTTGGTCATGAATCCCTTTTGGAACATTACGAGGCTCGCTTGACCAAGCATATCAAGGCTCATGATGGCAAGGACGATGGATTTGAGCTCAACGTGGATGATTGCTCGAAATTGCAGCAGGAAGCCATTCAGTATCATCATCGATATATTTGCTTGTTTCAGTTGAAGGATTATCAAGGAGTTATTCGAGACACGGATCGCAATCTCAAAGTATTTGATTTTGTTGAGCAATACGCGGCTTCCGGCGACTTGGGTTTCTCTTTGCAGCAGTTCCGCCCGCAATTGCTCATGATGCAGACCCGCGCCATCGGTTGTTTGGCGCTCGATTCAGATGACTACGCCAAGGCCATCGACGCGGTGAATCATGGCCTCGAGGAGATTCGGAATTTCTATCAAAAACAGTCGCGCACCGATCTCATCGAACAGAGCGGAGAAATTCAATCGCTCGACATCTGGCTGAAGGAGCTGCTGGCCAGCCGCCCTCTTACGAAGCGGGAAAGGCTGGAAAAGGCGCTCAATGACGCTGTGCGCCGAGAAGATTACGAGAAAGCCGCCAAAGTGCGAGACACCTTGCGGAACCTTAAAACATCGAAATAGCTCATGACTCTCACAGAACGTGTTTCGCAGGAACTGAAAGCCGCCATGCTGGCCCGAGATGCAGAGCGTCTTTCAACCTTGCGCTTGCTGAAATCCGCTCTCGGTTACGCTCAGATTGAACGAAAAACGGAAACGTTGCCGGATGCCGATGTCGTGGTCATCGTTCAAAAGGAAATCAAGAAACGACGGGATGCCATCGAACATTACGAAAAAGGCGGACGCTCAGAATCTGCAGCTCTTGAACAGCGCGAAGTAAAAGTGCTTGAGAGCTTTTTGCCTCAACCCTTGACCCCGGAGGAATTGGCGCAACTGGTTCGTGACACGATCCAAGAAGTCGGCGCTTCGAGCAAAAAGGAGATGGGTCTGGTGATCAAAGCCGTGCAAGCAAAGGCCGCTGGTCGGGCAGACGGGAAAACGATCAGCGCCCTGGTTGGTAAACTCCTCCCCTGAATCAGCGATCGAATCGAGGCTGAAACTCCAATTATCCGGCACTCCACCGCCTCGGGTTTTCTTCCACCAACGCAAAGAAGCCGAATGCATTGCAGTGGGTGGGTGCATGCCACGTTCAGCGCTGAGGATAAATTTGGTAAAGGATCAGGTAAATAATCACGCCGGTCACGGAAACATACATCCAAAGTGGCCAGGTCCATCGAGCGATTTTCTTATGCCATTCGAAGCGCTCCTTTACAGCACGATTCAAGGTGACGAGAATCAGCGGAACAATCACCACCGCCAAGACTGTGTGCGTGAGAAGGATGGTAAGATAAATCGGACGAAACCATTTCGGCTCGGCAAAAACAGTCCTGCCCACATTAAAGTGATAGATCAGGTAACAGATCAGGAAAACCGTTGAGGTGGCGAAAGCGGCCACCATGCAGTTCCGGTGAGCGGTCTGCTGTTTCTTCTGAATAAAAAAGTAACCAGCGCTGAGGAAAATGACACTCAAGGAGTTGAGGCAGGCGTTGATGGCAGGCAAATCTGTCAGATTCATGGGTTCTTTTCGCCGAGCAATCCCACAATAGCTTGCACAGCCTCTTTTTGCGCGCCAAGGTTCATCGCTTCAATCACTGTTCGTAGCCGGCCGCTCTGATCGACGACGATAAAGTAGGTGCTGTGGATGAACAGGTCATTCGCGTTGGTCCGGACTTCTGGTGTCTTTTCAAGAGCTGTGAGTTTGAGGCCATCGATAGCGAGGCGCGCGATTTCGTCCTTGGCTCCGGTCAAGAACCACCAGCGATCCGATGGCGCGCCGAATTGCTCACCATAGCTCTTCAATACGGTCGGCGTGTCAAACCCAGGGTCAGTCGTCAGGGTGATCAGCTTGAGGCGTTCGCTCGCCGGCAAGGCGGCGTGCAATTCCTTCATCCGCCGCGTCATCTCACGGCACGGGCCCGGGCATCGAGTGAAAATAATGTCCGCCACCCAGACCTTACCGCGCAAGGTCGCTAGAGAAACGACACCGCCCAATTGATTGGTCAGATGGAAATCTGTTACTCGACCGAGAATCGGCAACGGAGAAATTCTGGCTTTGATTTGAGTCGAAAGGAAAACGACTCCGATCGTGAGAATTATCAGAGCAAGCCCCCCCCAAACAGTCCATTGAACTTTTCGGGATGTAGAATTCATTTCCGAACGGAGGGGATACCGCGCAAGACGCAGCAGTGTGGCCCAAGTTGCCTGGTTCGAAGAAAGCGAAAGGCTAGTTCAAGAAAACAATGAAAATCTTCATTGCCTTTGACGCCGTTAGTCTGTCTCAGAGAACCTCTATTCAAAGCTCGCGGGAGCCGCGCCGCCAGGTTTGCTTTTTTCGGCGACCCATGCATCGAAAGCCGCAACGCTCTCGATAGTCAAAAACCCTGCCGACATATTGTAATGGCCATTCCCACAGAGCTGGGCACAATTAATTTGGTACCTGCCCGGTATCGTGGCTGTAAACCAAACCGGGATCATCATTCCCGGAATGGCATCTTGCGTCACTCGCAATGCGATCACTTTAAACGAATGAATCACATCCTTGGAAGAGAGGTATATGAGGACTGGCTTATTAACAGGGACGTGAATGTCATTATAAGTCGTGAAATCATCCTTGCCTTGGGGGTCCTTCAAATCTACTGCCCAGATATTATCGGGAGCTAAGAGCTTAATATCCTGCTTGCCAAACACACCGTCCTTTCCAGGGTATCGAGCATTCCAAGCAAATTGCTGAGCGATGACCCTGATCGGGGTTCCTTCGCCCTCTTTAGGCGGTTGATCCACCACCTTTGCCCAAAGGGGAACAGCAAATCCAATTAAGAGAACGCCTTCAACTACCGCCACTCCAACCTCAGCCCATGTGGAAAGGTGAGTCTTGGCACCGGCGTAGTCAGCTTTCGGATTCTTGGACTTACGAAAACGGAACAGCGCATAGGCGAAATAAATAATCCAACCGACAAACAGCACCAGCATCAGCAGGTGAACGTAGATGATAAGCTGATCGACATCCTTTCCGTGTTTAGAAGCGAGAACGGGCAATCCTAAGAGATCCTTCATTATCAAACCTTTTTGGTTGCGTCCGCCAGAGCCTCGGATAAATCGGAATCCGATACCATAGCTGACCTTTTTGCCAAATAAATAAAGAACGAAGCGATCACGCCCAAGACGGAAGTGATCACCGCCAAGAGGCTGAAAATCCCCCAGTTCATGCCTTGAGCTAGAGCAGAATCCGATTGTCCAAAACAAGCGGCGCAAGCGAGCACGCTGCTAGGCTCCAAAGCCAAACCAAGTCCACAAATACTCAGAAGAATTTGAAAACCTTTCCGAATCATAAATAACTTATGTTTTTCAGCTTCTTCAAAAAATATCTTCCATAAACTAACAGGGCTCCGACGGCCACAACGGATGACACGCCAAAAACAATGTCGAGCTTCGTCCCGTCAGGAGAAAAGTAATTTCTAAAAGACCAACCGCCGAAGCCGCAAGCCAACAACGTTGACGCCATAATGAAAACAATATGGATGGCTTTAAGCGACATGATCAGTGAGAAGCTTTAGCAGGCTCAGACTGATGGGTGGCTGCGTCCCCAAAATGAATGGTGCCGATGGGCACCTGATCTCTCGCCCAAACCGTCAGATACATCAAGCCAGTAAAAAAGAAAGCTGTCGAAGCTAGAATCCCGTAAATCATCTTCTTCTCCGAGATCAAGTGCATGAAATAGCCCGCCACGAGAAATGCCTTAACGCTGGCGATCAGCAAAGCCACCGCGACCGTGATGGCCACGCTCTCGATTTTAGCATAAGACGCTCCTACCGTTAGAATCGTGCCAACGATGAGGGCGTAAAAGACGAACAAATATCGTCTGACCGACTTTTGAATATCATGGGCGTCGTGATCACTCATAATTCGTTACAGTAGATATAAAACCGGGAAAAGGAATATCCAGACCAAATCAACGAAATGCCAGAAAAGACCCGAAACCTCGATGCGGTTTGTAAATCGCTCGGGATCGGTCTTCCACATCTTGCTGCCAGGCCCCCACAGGTAACCGATGACGAGAGCACCGCCAAGAACGTGCAACGCATGCAGAGCTGTCAGCGTGAAATAAATCGCCAGATAGGTGTTATGCCAAGGCCCATAGTTTTCAATCTTCTTAATTTGCGCCACGGGGATTTTCACTTCCGCATGGGCGTCGCCATGACTCTTGTCGGCGGCATTCGAGGCACCATGTTTGGCCGCCGGATGAATCACCACATGCTCTTTCGTCCTCTCGATCAAGTGACCATCCACGACAGTTCCATCAGTGAGAATCACTTCGTAGTGGGTGAACTTGTCGTGATATTCATAGGACTTTATTCCTACGAACATCAGAGCGCAGAGAAGAGTAAAACCTTGGAACACCTTGAACCGGCCGAACTGATTCATTTTCAGGGAAGCCCAAGCCATGACGACGGTGATGCTGGAAGTAATCAGCACCAAGGTATTCACTGTCCCAATTGGAATGTTGAGCAACCCATGAGGCCAAGCGCCTGGGGCGGCCCCTACTCTCAACAAAATATATGAGGAAAATAAGGCGCCAAACAGCATCACTTCGGACGCTAGAAAAAGCCAAATGCCTAGCTTTGCGTTATAAAGGCCAGTGTCCTGACGCGGTTGTACGACGTACGGGATGTCCATGAATCTGTGATTGTTTAACTAGGTTGATCTTGCGGGGTGAAGTCTTTGGGATGGCCAGGAACGCTATATTCATAGGGTCCACGATACACGCGAATAGGCTTTGTAAAATTGCCATGCGGAGGAGGCGTCGGCGTTTGCCAGTCCAGCGTGGTGGCTTCCCAAGGATTATCTGAGGTCACTCGTTTGCCATTATACATGCTCACAAAAAAGTTTATAATAAAAGGAATCTGAGCCAAACCCAAGGCCCAAGCCGCGTGTGAAATGCTCGCGTTGCGGTGGATCAGACTGTCACTCAGACCGCCAATGGCATTCGGAGTATTAGCTAGGGAATAGTTTGCTCCGCCGTCAGCCATTCGTCGCAACATCCCAGCCATCCCTTGCGCAAACATCGGCTGAAATATGAGATTCATAAACGCCAACGAGAGCCAAAAATGCACCTTTCCCCAAAACTCGTTCATCATGCGTCCCGTCGCCTTTGGATACCAAAAATAAATTCCCGCCATTAGGCCGAAGATCGTTCCTGGAGCGACCACGTAATGAAAATGCGCGATCACGTAATAGGTATCATGCAAATGGATATCGCTGAAATTAAAACCCAACGGCAAACCTGTCAGCCCGCCGATTCCAAACATCGGCAGAAACGCGAGGGCAAATAACATTGGCGTGTTGAAACGAATCGACCCCCCCCACAGCGTAATAAAAAACGCCGACAGGATGACCACCGACGGTACGGAGATAATCATTGTCGTGGTTTGAAAGAAGGTGCTGATCTTGGTCCCCATCCCCGTCAGATACATGTGATGAGCCCATACGATGAATGAAAGAAAGCCGACGCCGAGGAGCGAATAGACCAACGACTTGTAACCCCAAATCGGCTTTCGTGTGTTGTTGGCCAATATCTCGCAAACAATCCCCATTGCCGGAAGAATCAACACGTAAACCTCTGGGTGACCTAAAAACCAGAAAAGATGCTGCCACAACAAAGGACTGCCTCCTCCGCTAACCGCTCCTGCGACACCTCCAACCGCCGCCAACCCTGTCGGGAGAAAGAAGCTCGTATGGGCGACCTTATCCATTAGCTGCATGAGAGCGGCCGCTTCCAAAGGAGGAAAAGCAAGCAACAGAATAAAAGCAGTGACAAACTGAGTCCAGACAAAGAAAGGCAACCGCATCCAAGTCATCCCAGGAGCTCTCAGTTGAATAATGGTGGCGATGAAGTTCACCGCCCCCAAGAGCGAGGAAGTAATAAGAAACACCATTCCAAGAATCCACACCGTCTGCCCTTCTCCAGGAATCAAAGTCGCCAAAGGCGAATACGACGTCCAACCTGCCTGAGCGGCGCCGCCCGGAATAAAGAAACTGACTAGCATGATCACGCCACCCACCGCGTAGGCTTGGTAGCTTACCATGTTAATGCGAGGAAAAGCCATGTCCACGGCTCCAATTTGGAGAGGGACAACGAAGTTGCCGAACGCCGCAAACGCCAATGGGACAACACCTAGGAACACCATAATCGTTCCATGCATCGCGCCAAATGCGTTATATAAATCCGAGGACATCACCCCCCCGGCGGCTGCCGTTCCCAACATCTTTTCCAGCAGATGCCCCACGACTGGAATCGGTTTGTTCGGATACGCGATTTGCCATCGCATCAGGGTGATCAGAGAAAAACCAAAAAACAGAAAGATCAGTGATGTGATGCCGTATTGGATTCCAATAACCTTGTGATCAGTCGAAAAAATATACTTCTGCCAAAACCCTAATTCCTCATGGTGTTCTTCATGAGTTCCGGCGGGATGGGAATGTGTCGTTGTTGGCTGCATGACTTTTTTATGCTGTGAGCCTATAGATCGAACTGTCTCTTCCGGCTAAATTAATAAGGGGCCTAGTTAACTTTAGCGCTCTGCCAGTGTCAACGGCAGAATAGTGGTTTCCTGGCTTCTACTTGATTTTGTCCAGCACCATCAACCCCAGCAAAAGCGGCAGGTAGATAATCGATGTGTAGAAAAGCTGACGGGCCCGTGCTTCAGTCAGATGCCGGGAAAACCGTATGGCAAACCAAATGAAAACCAAGCCCAGCACTAACGCTCCGACCAAATACAACACGCCAACAAGTTTAAATAAAAACGGAAGCAAGCTAATGGGGAGGAGGCCGAGCGTATGACTGACTGCCTGACGCCCGGTGCTGCGGCCTCCCGGATCCACCACAGGCAACATCGCGAAGCCTGCTTCCTCGTATTCGTCCCGATAAATCCAAGCGATCGCGAGGAAGTGCGGAAGCTGCCAAAAGAAAAGTATCGCAAAAAGAGCCCATCCCTCGCCGCTCACCTCCCCCCGAGCGGCTGTCCAACCCATCAACGGAGGTAATGCGCCGGGAATAGCCCCAACCATCGTGTTCAAGGATGTCACGCGCTTCAGAGGAGTATAGACGAATAAATAACTGGTCAAAGTAACGGCTCCTAGCAAGCTCGTCAGAAGATTGACCGTCAGCGCCAGATAAATTAACCCAACCCCAGCGCAGATACCCCCAAAAATCAAGACCGCGTCCGGTTGCAATCGACCCGAAGGCAGAGGCCGTGATTCCGTCCGGCGCATCTTGGCATCGAACTCACGCTCCAAAAGCTGATTCAGCGCCGCTGCCCCACCTGCGACGAGCCCCGTCCCTAAAAGAGTATTCAACATCAAAAGATAGTCGATCGACTCACGAACTCCCATATAGAAGCCGACCAAGGTCGTCACCAGCACCAAGGCGGTCAGCCGGGCTTTCGTCAGCTCAAGAAATACGCCCCATCCAGCCTTTTCGACTGTTTGCGGTGCGTCTAGCGATGGAGCAGAAACCTTCATGACTGAATTCAACCGGTGGATGGGACCCTCTTCGCCGCCGAGACGGCTCTATCGCCCAAGTGCTCTGATTTGGCCACAAAAGCGCGTGCGACATCTCGGTGGAATGCAAAGCGAAAAACCACGACGCAAACAAGGGCTCCCATGACAAGGCTCAATGCTCCCAGCACCACATGAGCCGTGGCAACATCTGCCGCCTTCTTGCTCAGCACGGTGGCAGCCCCCAAGCTTGCCTGGCAAAAAATCAGAGTGAGCCAGGCGAGCGACAACCTTGACACCGCAGCCTTGGCACCGAGTTGCCGTCGAACACTCCAAGCAAAAAATCCTGCGGTCAGGAGCGTTAAAAGCGCTCCGATTCTATGGGCCATGTGCAAATAAATTTGAAACGCCGTGATCGGATTGTGGTCCCGAACACCCAGACGGGTCCGGTTAAAAACGTCTAGAGAAGCGGGATCTGTTGAAGGCCATATCTTCCCGTGTGCCAAAGGAAAGTCTGGGACGGCCAGACCCGCATGCTGATGGCGCATCGTGGCCCCCAACGCTAATTGCAGAAAAACCAAAGCGATGGCGGCCACAAGCAGATATCCCAATTTTTTCGACGGCAGCAACAACTGGCTGTTCCCCTGCGCAGCTTGCCACCACCTCGATGTCATCAACGCCATGGCACTGACGAGCACTAAGAAAAACTGAGCCAATGTAGCGTGGAAAATTCCAATCTGATCTTTGAACAGCGTCACCCGCAACCCTCCCAGGACCCCTTGCAACACGACAGTAAAAAAAGCGACCACCCCAAGCCGACGCATCCAAGACCTCGACTCCCTGAGCCAAAGCCAAACCGCCAGAACTGTTGTCAGCAACCCGACCAACGAAGCGAACAGTCGATGAGTGTGTTCGTAAAAAATGCCTCCAACCCAGTAGGATGGCGGAAACAAAAACATGTTGTACCCGTAGGTCGTCGGCCAGTCCGGCACGGCCATGCCCGCCTCGTGGCTGGTCACCAAACCTCCGATGCCAACCAAAACAAGCGTCGCTGCCGCCGTGAAAACGGCGAAACAATGCAGCCAAAGATTATTGCTTGATCGGGTCACGCTTCGATACCGACTGAAACGCCGCTGTGGTGATTGACCACAGCGGCGATGTAACAAAAGGACTACCCACTATTTCGGCGGTGCGGGAACTGAAAGAGTGAAATCGGCTGTTTGACCTTTATCCACTACGGTCACTTCTTTGGTCATCTTGCCAGCCTTGCGGTGGTAGGCCTCGATCACATATTTGCCGGGAGGAACATTCGCAATCTTAAAGGTGCCATCTTTGCCCGACACAGCGAAAAACGGATGATCCACCACCCCGCCATAGGCAAACATCCAGCCGTGGATATTGCACGTAAACCGAAGGAAAACCTCCGGATTGCTAAACGAGTAATCGAAGGGCGGCCCGCCCGGAATTTGCATCTTGTTGGATTCCGGGTTCCCAGCCACCTGAGGCGTTGGATGCACGTTGTGCGGGACCTTGTCGGAGTTTTTCACAATGAGCTTTTGTCCTGCTTGCAGACCAAAGACGTAAGGCACATATTCACAGCCTTTCTGATCCAGAACAACCGGTTCAGTGGAGGGAGGAAACTTCTTTCCTGCTAAACCTTCCTTGATATAGATGAACGTATCGGCCAGTCCACCACCGGCATCCACGACATAGAGTCGGGTCGTGGGCTTATCGATGCGTTCTTTGGCGCAAGAGGCATCCAACGGCAGTGGTATCTCGGGGGATGGTGTTCCTTTTAAGGTAATCTTGCCGGTAATATCCGCAGCAGATGCTAATTGCAGAGACCCCGCCAGAAGAGCGGCTGTCAGAAGTTGAGTCGTCATTTTCATAGTCTTTGTCGAGCTAGGTAAGTTAACAATCGGACCCTATCATTGGGCATTTTGAGCTGCAAGTGATTTGTGAAATTTTTCACAAACTTTGTTACTTGGACTCTTTTTCATCAAACTTATTCATGGCACGAACTGCTCAACACGGAGAACCAGAGTGATGGAGTTGTGGAAATAGGACACCTCCATTATTGAGCCGCGTCGTCGTTTCGTTCCCTACGATGCGGAGAGATCATCCGGTCAAGTTCGTCCATCGTCCGCGCCATTTCAATGGCAGTGCATGCAGCCTCGGCGCCGCGATTATGGGTCTTGCTCAAACACCGGACTCGAGCTTGGCCCTCCGTCTCGAGCAGCAGCACCTCATGGATGATCGGAACTCGGTGCGTGATTTGAATTTGTGCCAAGGCATTGCTGACGCCTTCGCCGATGTGCTGCGCATGGGTTGTTTCGCCTCGCAAGATAACTCCCAAGCAAATCACTGCCGAAAGCGGCGGCTTGCAATCTCGAGCTAGTTTCGCCACCACCACTGGAATTTCGAAAGCCCCCGGCACGCGCACCACCCGCACACTGTCAGCCGAGGCTTGTTTTAAGACTGCGCGCGCTGCTCGCAACATCCCATTGACGTATCGCCCGTTGTATCTCGACGCCACAATGGCAAAGCGTTTTCCGTCGGCGTTACGCTCCTTCGTTCGAATAGTTTTGAGCATGAGGTGGGATCAGATTAAGTGCCCAAGCTTCTCGCGTTTGGTTTTAAGATATTTTTCGTTGTGAGGATTCGGCTCCACTTTGATCGGGACCTGCTTGACGATTTCCAATCCATAACCTTCCAAGCCGACGACTTTCTTCGGATTATTGGTGAGCAATCGGATAGTCTGCAAACCCAAATCAACCAGGATTTGGGCGCCCAAACCATATTCTCGAAGGTCCATGGGAAAACCGAGCTTAAGGTTCGCCTGAACAGTGTCATAACCGTTTTCTTGCAACTTATACGCCTTAATTTTTGGAACCAGTCCTATTCCGCGCCCCTCCTGCCGCATATAAACAATGACTCCTCGTCCCGCGTCAGCCACCTGCCGCATCGCTTGATGAAGCTGCGGCCCGCAATCGCATCGGCGCGACCCGAACACATCCCCGGTAAGGCATTCGCTATGGACCCGCACGAGCACGTTCCTTTTGTTCGCCACATCACCGTGAACCAACGCCAGATGATGCTGTCCATCGACTCGCGAGCGATAAAGGTACATATCGAAATCGCCATGCTCAGTTGGCATTTTCACGACCTCTACCCGCTCCACCAATTTCTCTCGCGTCCGGCGGTATTTGATCAGCGCTTCTATGCTGCATATTTTGAGCCGATGGCGTCGTGCAAATTTGGTCAATTCAGGCAAGCGGGCCATCGAACCGTCCTCGCTCATGATTTCACAGATGACTGCCGTTTGCCGGCATCCGGCCAGTTTTACCAGATCGACCGCCGCTTCGGTGTGACCAGCTCTCTGCAAGACACCGCCTGGCTTTGCACGAAGCGGAAACACATGACCTGGCTGAACTAAATCGTCAGGAATGGCTGTTGGATCTGACATGATCTTGATCGTTCGCGCCCGGTCTGCCGCGCTGATCCCAGTAGTAATCCCTTTGGCTGCATCGACACTGGCTTGAAAATCTGTTCGGAAGGCGTCCCGGTTCTGCACAACCATCTGTTCAATTCCTAGCTCCTTCAAGCGTTCGGATGTGGTCGGCACACAAATTAATCCTCGGCCGAATTTAGCCATGAAATTGACAGCTGCCGGCGTGACACATTCCGCGGCCATGATCAAATCGCCTTCGTTCTCGCGGTCGGCATCATCAACGACGATGACCATCCGGCCCTTCCGTAGATCGGAGACAACAGATTCAATGGAATCAAACGGTTTCTTCATAACCCGGCACGAAGCTGGCGCTGAGGGAGGCAATTTCCCGCAACAAAAAAATCCCCACCTGGAGTCCAGATGGGGATGATGAAATTCGGAATCAGACTATCTCAGAGCCAGCAGTTGCGCGCCCTTCATAGAACGCGCCTTCTTGGCTGCCGCAACCGTTTTAGAGCAGCAAGCGGACTTGTCAGCGCAACTGGTCTTGGCTTCCGCAGTGCATTCTGTTTTCGCTGTGCCAGCGGCAGCAGTCTTCGCATTTTCAGATTTCTCGCCTGCCTGAACGGATGAAGCCGTTGCGAAAAGAGCCAGAGTTAAACAAAAGATAAGTTTTTTCATATTGGTTTTTAGTTCTATACCGCGATCAAGTGTGATTACAGCCTTGTTGTAGCACTTGAGACAATTTAGTCAAAGCTTGATTCAATCGTCGCGGCGACGCCGGCCGACAAATCACGACGGAGGCATCCCAGCGATGACGAATACTTCTGCCGCTTCCGCAAGCCATTGGATGAAGCACGGTCATCGCGCAGTGCGTGCCAGCGCTTGATAGATGCTCAAGGCCCGGCGATATTCCTCCAAGGCCGTCGGCGGCAGAAGAGCACCGCTGCGGGCAATTTCCTCTTCCACGCGGTTCACCAGAAACTCAGCCTCGTCGCGGCGCGGGCGGAGCGGCTTTTCTTCCGCTTCGACAAACCAGGGTGCTGTATGGGCAAAGCGAAAGCGTCCATTCTCTCGTTCCTCCCAGCACCTCACCGCGACCCAGCCGGAACCGTCCATCTCGACCTCGGCTTCGAAATGGGCTTCGTTCGCTCCGGAGGCATTGCGGGTGCTCTTCGGCACGATAGACTCCCGGACATCACCGTTCACAATGATCTCAACCTTGGTCGCGCGCTCGACGCTCGCGACTTCTCCCTTGACGCGAAAACTCTGTTTACCGTTGGCGCGCACGTTGAAGATGTGCCCAGACTGCTCACCGCCCACCGTCGTGATGAGCATAGGGCCGGTGGTGACAAAGCTGCGGCCCACCTTCAAGCCATTCACCCAGGCATCGTAATTGAACCCGCCTGGCAAATGCACATAGACCCTGCTAAACGCGAGCGGCACAGGATGTACTCCGTTAGCAGTGCCCGCGGCCGGCCGAAGCCGGAAGCCGCAGTCGAGCAACGCGTAATAATTGAGAAAACCGTACAGCGTCCACTCGCGCTCAGTGCCGATGCCCGTTCCGATGTTCATCCAGGCAGGTGCCGGCACGGCCCAATTCCTGATTGCAAACTCGGTCTCCCAATGATGGTTGTTGGCAAGTTCAAAAAGATCAGGTTTCACCAGCGGCACAAGCGCCATCGACCAAGGCCAGTTATGCTTCTCGAGATCGAGGAGCGCCCCCTCAGCATGAGCCCTCTCCGCAACCTTGCTCACAGGCACCGCCGGCAGATCAAAGACGCTCTTATGGTTCACAGCCAGGAGCGCACCGAGGGTGTGCGATCGCTTTCCTGTCATAAAAATCTCGTACTCCGTATTGCGCGGGTAATAGACGTGAGTCGGATCAACAACCACGGGCGCGGCGGTGAAGCTGCCCTTAAAATTCCGGCTGCTCTCGCTCGGTGGAATGTCGGCGTCGGTCGTCCAATAGACCATTGGAAAAACAACGTTCACATCCTCCGCCAGCATTGTATTCGGCAGCTCCGCCGGATCACGATGGGCGTGCGTGTCACCGGAAAACCACCCGCGCGCTGCCATGTTAATCCAACGGCGCATCTTCAGACTCACATCCATCGGCGCACGCTCGACAACAACCTCTCGAGTCACGGGCAAATACTCCTTGCCGTGCTCGACTGTGAAAGTGTACCGCCCCGGCGACAGCTCGACACGGAACGGGTGCGCCGAAAGTGTCGTATGCATCTCGACTGAGTTGGTGTTCGACCCGTTCCTCCGCTCGTAGCGAACGGCCGATCCGTCGCGCGAATTTGACTTCGGGAAATACCATTTGCCATCATAACTCCGGATGTAAAGGCGAGCGGGAATTGCCGCATCAGTCGCCGCGTCTTTGATCTGACCGGTCACCATGACTTCGACACGTTCGGCCTTGCGCCTTTCAATGATCACAAACGGCTCTGCCGGTTCTTGCTGTGGATCGACAAATCTGGCCAAGTCGCGCAGGGCGATCACCTGATATCCTTCGTCGTGCAAATGCTTCATGTATTGAGCGAACCGCTCCGGAGGCGTATGCACCCACGGATGCTCGTTGTCGGGGGCGCCATGAAACTGCAGCACCGCGATCCGGCCAGACTTGGCCTGCTGCACAGCGCGCTTGAAGTCTTCCAGTGTCCAGTCAGGCCGAGCATCACCCGCGGAGGGGATCAACAAGGGATGGTCTTTACCAGGCTCGTAGGCCGTGCCTCGACCCCAATCATAAGGGAACTCCGGCGCGCCGCCGCGGCGGGCGAAACGAATTCCTTGGCGCTTGAGAATCGGCAATGCGCCAGGCTCCAGGCCATTTCCCGGATAGGCAAAACTGATTGGTTGCCGAATTCCATGCTCGGCGCAACGGGCATTGATCGCTTCCATCTGCTCAGTCAGCCTGTCGAGATTTCCAGGAGTCAGCCCCATGTGGTCTCGCGTGTGGTTGCCGATCTCGAAGCCCTCGCGATCGAGTTCGGCAATCTGTTCCCACGTCATGTAATCCGTCTTGTTCGATCGAAACGAAAAGCCCTCCGTGATAAAAAAAGTGGCGGAGAATCCGTACTTCTTGAGCAATGGCCGGACAACTGAATGATGCGACGCCACCGAATCATCGAAAGTCAACACCACGAGCTTTTCAGGAACGGGCTGCAGCGCGGCCTCAGCCCCAAGGTGGCTCGCGCAGATCAGAATGAGACCGATGGCGAAACGAAACGGATGAGATCCCAGTGTTTGGTTCATGCAGTGGATTCTGCCTGGGCGCTGCCAGGAATCAACTCCTTGTGCTATCCCGTTCAGCTTTTGTCTTGAAACGATCCGGAGCGACTCCATACCCTCGCACCCAAGACCAACTGAATCGCAACCGAGCTCAGTTCATCAAATGGCGCTCAGCATGGAACAATACGGCATAATTCTTGGAGCAAGCCTCTTGGTCAGCGTAAGCGTTTGCGCCTGGCTGCTGGGGGCAAAGGCCCATGCGGCGGTGCGCCGCTTTCGCGAAGAGCATCACGAAAGCTTCCTCGGACCGCGCCGTTCATGATGAACCCACCTGAACAACCGACCGACCGTGACAAAGAGGTGCTGCACCAATTCGGTTACGCGCAGCAACTCCTGCGCGAGATGGGGGGCTTCTCGAACTTCGCCATTTCGTTCTCAATCATCTCCATCCTGACCGGAGCCGTGACACTTTACGGGGTGGGACTCAACGCCGGCGGTCCGGTTCTGATGAGCATCGGCTGGCCCTTGGTCACTCTCTTCGTGCTCTTCGTCGCCGCGTCGCTCGCTGAGCTGGCCTCGGCTATTCCCACGTCAGGTGCGCTCTACCATTGGGCGTCCCTGCTCGGGGGACCGACCTGGGGCTGGATCACCGCGTGGTTGAATCTCATCGGTCTCATCGCGGCCATTGCTGGCATTGATTATGGATGCGCTCAATTCATGACACCGCTGCTCGGCTTAAAAGAAACGCCCCAAAACTTCATGTCCGTTTTCGGCGCGCTCCTGCTGACGCATGCGATTCTGAATCACATCGGCATCCGAACGGTGGCGCGATTGAATGACTTCAGCGCGGTTTATCACATCGTGGGCGTGGCTGTGGTTGTGGTGGCTCTGGCCTTCTTCGCGCCCAAGCAGCCGGTGAGTTGGTTGTTCACTAAAACGTTCACCACCGTCACGAACCAACCCTATTGGTTCGCGTTCCTCGGCGGATTGCTTCAAGCGCAGTGGACCTACACCGGCTACGACGCCTCGGCGCACACAATTGAAGAAACCAAAAACGCTCGCGTCAGCGCGCCTTGGGGCATGTATCTCTCCGTTGTCATCTCTGGCGTCATTGGCTATGTCATGCTCCTGTTCGTGACGCTGGCCATTAAAGACCTGGGCGCCACCGCAGCCGCAGCCAATCCATTCATCTACATCTTCGAACAAGCCCTTGGTGGCACCTTCGGTCGCGTCGTGCTCTGGATTGTCACGCTGGCCATGTGGTTCTGCGGCTTGTCCTGCGTGACTTCAACCTCACGGATGATCTTCGCTTTCGCGCGGGACAACGGGATGCCGCTGTCGTCAGTCTTCGCGAAGGTGAGCCGACACTACCGCACACCTGCCGCGGCGGTGTGGTTGGCGAGCATTTTATCGTTTATGCTTCCGTGCCTGATCCTGGCCCTGGTCGCCGCATTTCCCAAGCGGCTCGACTTTTCGAAACTTTATCCAGCCGTCACCGGCATCAGCACGATCGGACTCTATCTCTCGTACGGCATTCCTTTGCTCCTCAAGGTCAGGGCGATGCGCCAAGGCATCTGGACATCGCGCGCCAACGGACCTTGGAGCCTGGGCGCTTGGAGCGGCCCCGTGAATGTGATCGCTCTGATCTGGATCGCGTTTATTACAGTGCTCTTCGTGCTGCCGCCGAATGACCTCACCGGCTACATCTTCGCAGGCACATTCCTCGCATTAATCATTTTTTATGTGGCGCGCGTCCGCGGACGTTTCCGTGGTCCGGTGGCGCAGGCCAGTTCCGATGCAGAGCTGCTTAAGATGGAAGCCGAGCTTGAGAAGTGAAGTTGCGAGAGATTCGGCGAAATGAAATTTGAACACGCCTGTTGTCTGTGTCGGCTGCCGGTCAGGGTGGGCATCGTCGCTGTCGTTCGACTTCCCGCCGACAGCGCAAGAAATCGCGGATGTGCAGGATGTGGAGTTTGTCCTTGTCGCGACCGATCGCCTCCTTGCTTTTGAGAATTCGTTCCAAACGCAGCACGGGAAGATCGTGGCCATGAATGCGCGCTTGGATGAAATACCGAGTCTCGCGGGAGAAGCTCGTAAGACCGGTGACTTCATACACGAAGTTCACGGGCGTTCCGTCTTCAAGAAAAACGACCGTATTGGCCGCGACCGTCGCACCCAGGTTGCGCGCCAGAGTCAAGACTCGGATGTACTGTCGAGCCGGCAGGTCAATCCACAGGTCCAGATCCAAGGTGTTCACCATGACGCCTTGCGCCACGGCGGCTCCCATGCCGATTACGACGTAGCGGATTTGTTCGGCTTCGAGGCCTTCCAATAACCTGATGAGCGGACGCTGTTCTCGAACATGTCCCAGCGCTCCTGCGGCGTCGCGGCGAGCCCGAGGGCGTGGACTGACTTCTCGGCGGCGTCGAGTCCGCGCACCCGCTTGAGTTGAGCCAGCACGCGCGCGGCGCGGACGGGGAGCGACGGAAGCTTTTTTCCTGCTTTCTTCATACGGCACTAACGAATCCTATCAAAGTGGCCCGCGAAGTCACGCCCATCCTCCTCCGAAAGGACGACTCAGAACACCTGATGTCCTAGAAATCGAGTGGGTTGACCCGGAAGGCTAGGCACATAATCGATACCAAGCCGACGGGATGTGGGGGATGCTTTGGGTCGAAAGAAAGGCTTCAACGAAAATCACCAGAACTTTTTAGCGATTCCGATCAGGCGAGAATTTGAGGAATGTCTGGATGCCTTCCTCATCGCGTAACCTGATGCGGAAAGACCGAGTCTTTGATAGTGTCGCTGAAAGCTGTCCACCTCTATGAACTGTCATTTGCGAATACTCGGCCAATTCGGCTTCACCTGTGCTTGGATTCTTTGCCTGTCTTTGCGCGCGCAGCAGGCTGACGTGCCGCCTCGCAGTGGTGTTCCGAGTGGGCGCGGCGGTTTTGGATTGAGCCTAGCCCCGGCGCTCGCCGTGCAAATGTTGACCCAAGCCGATAAGAACGGCGACCAGAAGCTGACCAAGGACGAATTCATGGCCTTAGCTGAATTGTGGTTCGATGCGCTTGATGTGGACGGCGCAGGGAGAGCCAGCCAGGAGGAGTTTAGCGAACGATTCAATAACCTGTTGCCGCCGCCGCCTGGATTAGCTCCGCGCGGCGGCGGAGTCCCCGGGGGAGGACGCGGGGGGGTTGCCACCAGCCGATTCGTTGGTCTTTTCATCGCACTGGACGAAGACAAAGATGGCTTTGTCACCCGCGCCGAGGTAACGCAAACATTCCAGAAATGGTTCAGCCTGTGGGACCCGGCGAAGAGCGGGTCGCTTGATCGCGATAAATTAATCGCAGGGTTGAACTCCGCCTTGCCTCGAACGAACATGGGCGGAGCGATGGGCGGAGAAGCACAAACACCCATTCCAGGGCTTCCCAAACCGCCGCCTTCGAATGTTCTCCCTCCTGGGGACGCGATAAAAACTCTCCAGCTCGCCGAAGGCTTCCACATGGAATTGGCCGCCAGCGAACCGATGATCGAGGACCCCATCACGATCTCGTTCGATGAAGACGGACGTTTGTTTGTTGTCGAGATGCGAGGCTTTATGCAGGACATCAACCGCACCGGCGAGCGCGAGCTGACTGGGCGCATTTCACTGCTCGAGGATGCGGATGGTGACGGGCGTTTTGAAAAATCGACGGTCTTCGTGGACAAGCTGGTGCTCCCGCGCGCGGTGGCCGCGATGAATGGAGGCATCTTCTATGTCTCGGATTACAAACTTTGGTTTGCCCGGGATACTGACGGTGATGGGAAGGCCGATCGCACCGAGTTGGTCGATGCGGCTTACGGCACTGGGAATGTCGAGCACGGGCCCAACGGCATGACGCGGGCCATGGACAACTGGATTTACAACGCCGAGTCGCAATATCGTTACCGGTTTGTCAGCGGAGTCTTGATCAAGCAGCGGACGGAATTTCGCGGTCAATGGGGCATGACGCAAGATAACTACGGCCGATTGTTCTACGACGTGAACAACAGCCAGCTCCTGGGGGACTTCGCGCCGCCAAATTACATGAGCCGCAATCCGCACCACCGAACCTCCGCGGGCCTGAACCTCGCCGTCGCGACCGACCAGCGGGTCTTTACGATTCGGATGAACACCGCCGTCAATCGGGGTTACTTGACAAACGTTCTCGATCCATCGGGCAAGCTCCACGTGTTCTCCTCCTCGTGCAGCCCGGTCATCTACCGCGGTGATAATTATCCGGCGGAATTTCAGGGCAACGCATTCGTCTGCGATCCAAGCGCGAATCTCATCAAGCGAAACCTGGTCTTCGATCAAACCCTGACCCTTGCCTCCAAGTTTGCTTACGCGAACTCGGAATTTCTAGCCTCGACGGATGAACGGTTCCGTCCGGTCAATCTGTTCAACGGACCCGATGGCACGCTGTGGATCGTCGATATGTACCGAGGCATCGTTCAGTATGGCATGTTCATGACCAGCTATCTTCGCCGCGACACGCTTGAACGCGGTCTGGATAAAGGGGTTCATCTCGGACGGATTTATCGGATCGTTTCGACAAGCAGAGCGCCGAAGAAATTCCCTCATCTATCGACGGAGAGTTCGCTCGCATTGGTCGGACGTTTGTCCGATCCGAACGGCTGGATTCGAGACACGGCGCAACGGCTTTTAATCGAGCGTGGCGATCCGTCGGTCATCGCCGACTTGGTGCGCCTTGCAGCGTCGGGCGTGAACCCACTGGGCCGCAGTCACGCGTTGTGGACGATCGAAGGTCATTTCGCGGCCCTTCCAAAAGGCCTCGGGAAAGACAGTTCCGGGGCGACAGAGAATTCCTCGGAAATCACCCAGGGCTCGAGCCTGGGCAAGACGACGACTCTACGACTCGTGAACGTCGATCCGAATCTGGTGTTCGAAGCTCCCGCACTCACGCCGGATATCCTGGATGCCTGCCTCAAATCGATCGACGATCCGGAGCCCAAAGTCCAAGTTGCCGCCCTGCGGGTTGCTGAAGCACTTGCGATGTGGAATCCTGCGCACCGGAAAGCTGTTCTTCAAAAGCTCACCGCGATCGACAAAAAGAAAACTCCCGAGGTGACCTTCCAAGCCGCGCTCACCGCGGGGAACCTTTCGAAACCCGAAGGACTGCCGATCTTGGCAGCTATCGCGGCGACACAAGCCGAGCATTCGCTCATTCGCCACGCGATCTTAAGCGGATTGCGCGATTGGGAACTGCAGTTTCTCCAGATCTTGCTGGCGGATCCCCAATGGCAAGGCCAGCAACCGGGACGCGGCGCGTTGTTTCAAGCCTTGGCCAGCGCCGTCATGAGCGAACGCATTCCGAATAAGACCGAAGCGCTCCTCGCGTTGGCGGCAAGCCAGAAGCCTGGACAAACGTGGCGTCGCAAGAGCTTGCTGGATGGAGTGGTTGCGAACGCGCAAAACCGCACGCCAATCCCTCTGGCGGCGGCTCCGGTAGCTTTCGAAACTCTGGCAAAGTCCGAGGATGCGGCGATTCGCGTACAGGGCGAGCGGATAAAGAAATTGTTTGCCTGGCCTGGGCATCAAACGGAGCCTGCCAATGCGACACCGGGAGCGGCGCGTCCCGCGACGGCTGAAGAGGCCGCGGCAATGGTGGTGGGAAAACTCCTGTTCCAGCAAGTCTGCGCGGGCTGCCATGGACTCACGGGGGAGGGCCTCACTCCGCTCGCGCCGCCGCTGGCGAATTCTGATTGGGTGCTTGGACCGCAAAGCCGTCTCATCCGTCTTGCGCTCCACGGCGTTACCGGGCCGATCCATGTGAACGGGGCCAAGTATGAGCCGCCGCAGACGCTGCCCGACATGCCGTCGCTGCGCGAAGCGCTGAACAACGAGCAGATTGCGGCCGTTCTCACCTACATTCGAGGGCAATGGGGGAATAGTTCGATTCCGGTCATGGCTGCGTCGATCGCCAAGGTTCGCGCTGAAACGGACGCGCGCGAAACACCATGGACCGAAGAAGAGCTTCTCAAGATCGAATGAGGTGCCGCAAGGTTTCAAGGGTCGGGAGCTGCAGTTCTCATTTTGGCGCAGGACACGGTCCGTTCGACGTACGTGGCCCCGACTTTAGCCAGGGCTACACACCTCGCGTCCCACGGCCGCGTGTGAAATATCAGGGTTAGCGAGAGCGCTGGTGTCCATGATCGAGTCCCGCGGTTGAGCTTCAACGTCTGTTCCTGAGCTGATTGATTATTGCGTGGACAATTGCGGTGTTCGTGGCTTGCTTGTTCGCAATGAACAAAGGCTCATCAAAATTTGAAGGCCTGTTGGATGGCTACTTCAAACAGGTGCTTGCGGATAATCCAATCTACGCCACTTTCGCCGGCCTCAGAGCAGGAGAGGGACATCTCGGCCACGCCAATTTATCTTTTGAGATCCAACAGGAAAAGCGCCGCCGGAGAGCTCTCGCGGACTTGGATCACGTTTCGCCACGCGATCTGTCGAACGAACAGCACTTGGATCGGTTGGCCCTTCGCAGTCGGCTGCTCCGTGAGAGCGAAGATTTCGAACGCGGCCGCCACACATTGGATCCCAATGCGCTCGATCAGGTGTTGGCCATTCTCCTCCACGAGTTGTTCCGTGGCGAAGATGAGCCCAAGCGAGCGGCTCGGAATGTGCGTTCGATCTTGGCCGAGACCCCTCGCTATTTGGCTGAAGCCAGCACGCTCATCGATCGGCCGGAACGTATTTGGTTGAAAGTCATGCAGCAAACCGCTGAGGGTGCCGGGGCATTGTTCGACGCAGTCGCCCCGTTTCTCCAGCGAGTCGAGCCGGAGCCTACCGACACGTAGAAGATCGCGGCGGCTAAGAAAATCTTTCAAATTTATGAAAGGGCCGTAAAAAGCCGTCCAACAGCGGACGAAGGAGCGTTCGCGGTGGGCAAATCCATTCTGGAAAGACGTGTTCGCGACGAGCTCGGCTTGGATTACACATTAGCGGAAATTGAGGTTCTTGCGAAAGGAGAGATCGCGCGTCTGCGAGACTTGCTGAATGCCGCCTGCACCAAATTCGGCAAGAAGCGAAAGCCGGAAGAGATCATCGTCGAAGCCTTATCCCATTGGAATCCCAAGGGTGAATTGATCGATGTGTATCGGTCCGCGACCCAAAAGATCGCCGACGCTTTTCGATCCGCCAAGGCTGTCACTTTTCCGCCCGATGAAACGCTCGAGGTGCGACCAGTTCCTGATTTCATGCGGCATCTCTTTCCGACGGCAGCGTATAAACAGCCTGGTGCATTTGAAAAACGGCAGCGCGGAATTTTTTGGGTGAACGATTTAAGCGTGACGAAAGTCCGCGAGGAAGACAAGCGAGCCGAACGAGCGCAGCATTTTGGACTGAGCCTGACCTGCGCCCACGAGGCTTACCCTGGCCACCATTTGCAATTCGTCACCTCGAATCGGCACCCGCGGCGTTGGCGACGTCTCTTCGCTCATGCCGTGTTCTACGAGGGCTGGACGCTCTGGTGCGAGCAAATGATGGTGGATCTGAAAGTGGATCATTCTCCTTGGCTGATCGTGCAGCAGCTACATGACGCCCTTTGGCGCAGCCATCGTATTCTAGTGGACCTCTACTTACAGACGAAGCGCTACACTTACGAACAAGCCGTCAGGCATATGCAGAGGCACCTCGGTTTCACCAAAGCCAGAGCCGAAGCTGACGTCAATTGGTACACCGCGCAGCCGGCCGTTCCGATGAGTTATTGGCTGGGACGTCTGGAAAACCAGCGATTGCATCGACGTCTTATCGAAGGCCGCGGTTGGAGCTTGCAACGATTCAATGACTGGTTGCTAAGCTTCGGCACCCTGCCGCAAGCGTGGTTGGAGAAATATGGATTGGATTGAAACCTTGAGAGAGCGTTCTTAAAATCCGGAACACGACAAACACGGCCGTTGATCGGTTATTGATCGGCCACTGGCACTTTAAAGAAACACTGCCATCCGCCATAGGCGGAGCCGAGTCCCACGCGACGGCCTGGAAACCATTCAACGTGACCATCCTCAAACGTAAAATTGCCACCATCGGGCGCGCCGTTGGATTTCCGATGGACCGAAGTCAGCACTTTCTTGCCCTCGTAATCGGTGGTCCACGTGAGGCGGGAATCGTAGATGTTCGTGGTCTTGGGCCCGACCGCTTGGAGGCGGTCGATCAGGATCGGAGCCGTCCCATAAGATCCGCCGAGTTTCTTGCGGAAAAACCACTCCGCAGTGCCTTGGGCAGAGCCCGTGACATCGGTATCACCGGCGCGGCGGCCGGGGAGATAAAAGTAGCCCATCAGTTGCGCGCCGCTGTCCGAGCTGATCATCCCGCGTTCCGCAACGCGGTGCCAGACATCCGTCGGACAAAACAGCACATCATTGCGCGGCCGCTCAGACTTCGCGGTCGTGCGCTGATTGCGGATAAGGTAATTATTCCAAAAATTGCTCATGGAAGCCGTCATCCAACTGAAGCCAACCCCATCGCGGTTGTCCGGGAATGAACTATCAAAATCGCCGGCATACATATTAACGGCGAGTCCCCACTGTTTGCCGTTGCTGACGCAAAGAGATTTGTGTGCCTGAGATTTCGCCTTGCTCAGCGCGGGCAACAGCATTCCGGCAAGGATCGCAATAATCGCGATGACCACCAGCAATTCGATCAGAGTGAAGCCGTCACCGGGCTTCGACTTAGTTTGGGAACATTTTTTCATGTGAAAAGGATGGATGTATCTGGTCTGGCATTTTCGGTTAGGTCAATCTCAATTTGATCGAGCAACCCGTCGCATCCGAGGCTCAAGAACCACTGGGGCTGTCGAAGGACTTTGCTGATCTCGGGCTCCATATTCACTGCGGTTGCACCTTTAATCTGTAGAATAATGAGGCGTCTGGGTTGTTAAGCAACGCCGTCGTTCCGCGATAGGTTTCAGTGACGGTGCCGTCCCGGTTCTGTCGGGACCCGACGACCGTCAAACTTGATTCGGCCAGACTCCAGGCTCTTAGGTCCTTGCTCAATTCGATGGTGAACTTCACACCACGCACGGTGGGGCGGCGACGGAATTCGAACGTCACATAGTTGCCTTTGACACCGTTGACAACGAACGGCGCAATCGATGCCGAGGGGAAGAACCCTGACGCAGGATTCTCGGGATCCGAACCAGAAGCAAATTCAAAAATGTCGATGAGCCCATCTCCGTCCGTGTCCTTCGCTGGATCACCGGCGAAGATGTCCGCACCGGTGCCAGATTCGCCTGGAGTTCCTCCGGCGTTCGCGCTCAAGACCCATCGTGACGGATCCGCGGCGTTCGGATTCGTTGCCGGATTTTTGAGCACGAGGCTGCGGTTGTCGCCCTCGCCAAACACGGGCCAAGGCGTGTCACTGCCATACCGGAACTCCTTGATCACGCTGCCATCCGCCGCGCGGATCGCGATGGACTCTCCAGCGTTGTCAAGGTGACCGCGAAACTGCCCAACGATTTTTGAACTCGGAACCTGCGGGTAGCGGATCGAGAAGCCTCTTTTGTCAGCCACCACCACGACCGACTCGCCTGGCTTCAAGAGCCTGGCCGAGACAGGAGTGAATGCGAAATCGAAATCGACAGCGTTGATCATCTTCACGCCGGAGAGATCGATGGCTTGTGTCGCGATATTGCGCAGCTCGATATATTCAAGCGCTCCGGCATCGACGAGGCCTGCGGAGATTTCCGAAGCGGTGAGGAGCGCTGGACGATACATGATTTCTGAAACTATCAGATTAGCCGCGCTTGCAGGCAGGGCTTTGAAAAGGAAAGTGGACGCGCTCATCGGCGACCATTGCTTCTGGACATAAAGCCGGACGTTCACGGTGACGGGCGACTGAATGGTGAGCGGCCCGGAGAATTTGAGAGCGGTGCTGCTGATTTCTCCACCGGCAAGCCTCGGATCCGAGTTATCCAGCGTGTAATAAATCTCGCCCTCGGGATATTGACTCAAAGGTTGGTCGAAGCGATATGGTCGGATGGTGAGTTGCAAGGGAGATGATATCAGACCACCGGCATGGCTCAGCACCGGGGGACGGTACACCACTTTTCCAGCCCGCATGCTCTGGTCATCAAGCCACTCCAAGCGTGGGATGAGCCATGTCTTCATGTAGTCCACCTCGGCCTGCCATGTCTTAATCTTGGTTTCTCCGGCTGGATTGGGCCAGTCCCGAGTGCCTAGGCGAGGCCATCTCCTGAAATGGCGCGCGACGGGATTCTGGATCTCAGCGGGCGCTCGATTGCTGACCGATCCCGTGTAGCCATCCAGAAGCGTCGCCATGTGGCTGTCGATCGTGGCAAGCACAGTCTCGGTCGCAAAGATCGTCCGCCGCATTTGCCAATAGCGGTCCCAATGCGCCAGCTTGTAATCCGGATCGGTATGAAGCCTGGGATACCAGTTCTGCCCTGCCCCATTGGCGTTATCATAAAGCCAGCCCGTAGCCCTGTCGCCGGTTGCGTAATCGGCGTTTCCCAGCGAGATGTTAAAGTCCCACAACGGCCCGGCCCGCAGCCTCCCCGCACGATCCTTGTGGAAATAGGTGCTAAAAACATATCCATCCACTTGTTTTGCAATCTCGAGCAACCACTGAGCGTCGATGAACGTGTCCGCGTCAATGTAAGCTTGGTAGCCGAAGTTCGAACTTTTGTAATTGGTCCCGTTGAGCGCCACCTCGAAGGCGTTGATGTAATTCTTGATGTAACCAAGCTGCGGGGTATTCAGGCGGTCCGGATCGAAGCTCTGCAAAGGAATGCTAAATCTCGCCGTCGTCCAGTTGTTCTTCAGAGCATCGTCTTTGTCCTTGCGGATGATGTAGCCGCCGGTGATCAACTCGGGATCGATGGTCTTGTCGTTGAGGTTATCGAGCGGCACGCGATCCTTGCTTCGTTTGAGTTTTTCCATGAGGAGATAAATCCCCCGGTAAGTGCTGTAGCCGACCTGCCCGGCCGCCGTCTTCGACTGGTTAAAAAACAATTCAATAAACCGAGTTCGAGGCGAAGTGCCATCCTCGCCGCGGAGTGCCAGCATCCAATCAAAAACCAGCTTGTTCCGCATCAGTGTCTTTTCGCTCCACGGCCCGTACAACACCCAATCGGAATCGGCCGGCATCCCAAGCAAACTGACGTCGCGGTCCTTGGCTGATTCGTCCCATAATTCCAGGCTATAGCTGCGTTGGTCAAACCCGGCCGAACTCTCGCCCCGGACATGGACTCCGGATGGACCGGCGTATTCAGGCGCCGTGGTCAAGCTCGCTCGTCGAGTCTTGGCGTCGGGTTGAATCACGATCGCGTAACTGGGACGGAACGGGCGGGAGCCGCCAGTCGAGCCATCGACGCTGATTCCGAAGCTGTCCATAAAAATCAGCGGCAGATTGGAATCGAACACTTTTCCGGTGCCAGAATAGTTCGTCAGCGTGGCGTCCATCAGGATAAAGGTCCGGCTGGCGGCGCGTCCAGGGAGGTGTCCCGGCGCGTAAGCCCGCGCCTTTACCGTCGTGAATTGAGTGATGGAAATCGAGCTGCTGAAAACCGGCGAGGCAAGCCCGGGCTCGGTTCGGTCCAACGTGTACCGGATTTCAGCGCCGGGCGAATTTGTGACCGTCAAGCTCAACGTCGTGGGCGAACCGATGAAACCGCCCGGTTGAGAAAACTCCACCTCCGCGCTCAGCGACGCAGCGGCCGGATCTTGCGTATTCACGACACCCGGAGATGCCGGATACATGTACCCGCGCTTGCGCTCGATGCCTTTTTCACCATACGCGACGTTCTTCTCCTGGAGTCCGTACTCATACGCACTGGCGATGGTCTTTCCATCGGGCCGCACCAGCGCGATGTAACCTCGGCTTTTGCTTAATGTAAAACTGGTGTGCAAAAAACTCGTAGCTGAGAGCTGACGATCCTTTCCCGACGCGAAGACGACCTGATAATTGTAAGGCGTCATCGTCAGTCCAACAATCTTCCATTTCGTGAGCGCGTCCTTGGAATCCGTGAGATACCATCCGGTCAGATCAATGGGCGCGGCCGATCCGTTCAACAGTTCAATCCATCCAGGCTTGTCCGCGAATTCGTCTTCGAATTCGCTGTTGCTTGCGACAAACTCCGAGATGATCGGCCCGCCCGCTTCAATGACGGGGAGGGCCTGAGTCGTGACCTTGAGATTGCCTATCGAGACGTCCATGCGCGCGGAAGTCGTCCGGGCTGTGAAAGCGAAAATCTGTCCCACGCCCGGGACCAAGCCTGGCGTCGGGAGATCCGTGCAAACAACTTTGCCGTCGTACGTCAGGTCAAGACCGGCCGAGTCCCAATGAATCACAACAGCCCGGCTGGTGGAGTCGAAGAAAAACACCCTCGGGAAGTCAGCAATACTCACACCGCCGATGAACACCTGGATTGAAGGCAGGTCGTTCCCATTGTTGAACGTGTCGAACGAGATCGTCAAACCGCCGGGCAAAGGCGCGAAGCCACCTTCGCCGGTGCCATTGTCTTTTGGGATGCGCCCGAAATTGACCGACCAGCCCTCGCCCGGCGCTTCTCCGGAGGGACTTTCCATAACAACGCCAAACTTGAGATCAAAGCTTCTGATGACATTCCCTGGGTCCAGATCCGGGAGCTTGAATGAGCCGATCACGTTGGTCGTGTTTTTTTCGACGAGCCGCAACGTCTTTCCATAAACGCCTGCAACGGGAAATCCAGATGCCGTTTTTTGATCGGAGCCGATCACTGAGCCGTCACCAAGATCGGCAGTCGCATCCGCAAACTCGAAGGCCTGGGGTAAAATCGTAAGTGGGTAGCTTCCGGCGAGAAGGAAATGTGCTGGAACGAGAAAGGCGGCCGCCCAAAGGAGAAGTCGAGAATAGTGCATAATCTGGTTGAGTCTGAGTTCATTCAGTCTGAACCGAACGATAGATAACCGTCGGCCAAAGAGAAGGATAAATGCGGACTGTCTGGGGGCACAGTAATTCTTCCGATGAACTGGGTTCCTCGCTGTTCTCAGTGGAATAGTTCCACAGCGGATGGAGACCATTTTTCCATCTCGCCGGGATGACGGGAGTTTGGACCTA
>SIBE01000019.1 GCA_009695265.1 Pedosphaera sp.
CATTGGTTCCGGTCATCGGGAGCAGCGAATTCATGCCCAAAGGCTACCCTAAAAATTCGTTTGCGTCCTCACCGCATCGTTCGCATCATTTTTTAAACACAACTCGATCCACTCAAGCCGGATACAAGAACTTTCGTAACACCCTCTATCAGTAAAGTTCAAAAGAACGTAGTCTTTCCATGGCCCACTTGGGAAGCTCGAAAATTCCTAGTAATGCTAGTGGTGAATTTCGCGCTTTCCTGACCCGCTCGCAGTTCCATCTTTAGCCCGCTTTTTAGTCGGAGCCAACCAACGCAAGGCATCAATAAGTTCAATAGCGAGAAAGTGAGAAGGTCAGCTCCGGCGCAGAATTGACATTGGTAAGAGTATTGCTATAGCTACCGTTGCTAGGGCCTTATGGACTTACTAATAACGGCCATGTGGACCTAGAGCTCAAATATGAGAATTCCGCCGTGGTCACCAAAACAGATCCTTTCGCTTCGGGCATTTACTTTAGCCGAGGTGGTCATGGCGATGGCTATTTCAGCATTGGTGATCGGTGGGATCATCGCCGGATACACGATGTCCGCGCAAAGAGCGGAGTGGTCGTCTTATTCACTCGCGGCTCACTCCATCGCCATGCAGCGCTTGGAACAAACCCGCGCCGCCAAGTGGGATCCTCAAGGCTGGCCGCAGATCGATGAGCTGGTCAGCAGCAATTTCCCGGCGCGTGTGGAGGTTCTGGATATTCCCATCTCGGGAACCAATGTGGTGTATGCGACAAATATCACAACCATCACATCGATGTCGGCCACTCCGCCCCTGAAGATGATTCGGGTGGATTGCTCGTGGATGTTTCTGTCGCGCGGCCCATTCACGAACACGGTTGCAACATACCGCACGTCGGATCAATGAAAATCACCTGGGTTCACGCGATCGAGCATCCGCGCAAGAGGCGGACAGCTTTCACGCTGCCGGAAATGATGATTGCGCTGAGCATTCTGACAATGGTGCTTGCAGGGATACTCAGCAGCCATCTCTTCGGAGTCAAGATGCTGGAGATCACGAAGGCGAAATTGGGCGCGAGTGACGGAGCGCGGAAGGCTATCAGCACACTCATTTCCGAAGTCCGCTCCGCGAAGATCATCCTTGTGGGAACCGGCAATCTGGGGAGTTTCACGGAAGTGGTGGACGGCTACCCGCAACAAGGCAGCGCCATTCAAATCTATGGTTCGACCAATACGAATTCTTTTGTCCGCTATTTCTGGGATTCAACGGACAGAATACTCAAGCGAACGGTCAATGGCGGCTCGGCGGTTTCCGTGGTGGCTCAATCGCTGACCAACAGCCTCTTGTTCACATCCGAAGACTTCACTGGCACCATCATCACCAACAACCAAAACAATCGCGTGATCGGTGTGGTATTGCAGTTTTACCAAATCCAATACCCGATCATCCTGGTCGGTCCGGGCAATTACTACGATTTCTATCAATTACGCACCCGGATCACACGAAGGACACTCGAATGATTGTGAGAACTCGTCCTCAAACCTCCGCAAACACACAAGCTGGCTACGCGCTCATGATGGTGCTGCTCCTGGCCGGGATCAGCCTCATGGCGCTCGGCGGCGCGCTCAGTTGGACGTCGAGCAACGCAATCCAAATCGAGCGAAATAACCGTTACTTCGACGCCATCTCAGCCGCCGAAGCCGCCACAGAGAAAGTGCTTTCTCGAATCACGACCGATTACAGGAGCGGCGGGGAATCGATTGTTTATGCCAACCTTCAATCCTATCGCGGTCTTACTCCGATCGTCGGCGAGAGCCAGTTTTGGAACGATTTCGAATTCAACAACGCGCAGGGAGGAATCGGCCAGACGTTTGTGAACCGAATTTCTACCTCGGCTTACGTCGATTTGAATTCGCAATATCAGGGGCTGCGTGGCTGGGCTTCGACCTACAGAGTTCTCTCCAATGCGCGAGTGTTAAACGCATCTTACAGCGTGGTCGGAGCCGTCAATCAAGATGTTCAAGTGGCTTCGATCCCTATTTTCCAGTTCGCCATTTTCTATGGGTTGGACCTCGAGCTCCACTCCTTGACCACGATGACGGTGGACGGGCGTGTCCATGGCAATGGCACCATCTACACGTATCCGAGCGCGAGCCTGACCTTCAAAGGCGATGTCACGAGCGTGGGCAAAATCATCAAGACCCGCAAACCTGGTGACCCGGCTTATTCGGCCTCTCCGCCGGCCGGGACGATTACTTATCAGGGCCAGAAGGACACTGGAGTTTCGTCGATGACTCTGCCCATCGGCACTAACAACAGCCCTTCTGCCATCCGCGCGGTCATTGAAATACCTCCCAGTTCGGAGTTGGTCAGCTCGCTCATGGGTCAGCAACGTTATTACAACAAGGCCGAGTTGGTGATTACCGTGACGAATAACGCCGTGGCAATAACTGCCAAGACTCCCCTGTCGAGCTCCAGCACCATCATTCCGTGGTCTCAGATCACTAATTTCGTCAGCACGAATCTGACCTTCACAGACCAGCGGGAGGGTAAAACCGTGAACGTGACACAAATCGATGTCTCGAAAATCCAGAGTTGGAGCGCCACGAACGCCACGGTGCAAAGCGTTCTGGGCGCCAGCACCCCGGTCAACCTGATCTATGTCGCCGATAACCGAACCACCACCGCTTCGCGGATCAACGGCATCCGCCTGGTCAATGGTCAAACCTTACCATCGCGAGGGCTGACGGTCGCCACCCCGAATCCGCTTTACGTGAACGGACATTACAATCAGCCGACGGCCGCGCATTTAGGCACGACGAATACTTCGAATGCGAAGCCTGCTTCCTTGGTTACTGACGCGCTGACCATACTCTCGGCAAACTGGAGCGACGGGCAAAGCGGCGCCTCTTACACGACCCGAAATGCCGCGAGCACAACGGTCAACGCAGCGGTTCTAACAGGCATCGTGGAGACGACCAATTCTCCGTCGATTTACAGTGGCGGCGTGCACAACCTCGGACGGTTCCTCGAGGACTGGACCAGCGATACGTTCACCTATAATGGTTCCATGGTCGTGCTGTTCCCGAGCACGAAAGCCACGGCACCATTTCAACAGCCTGGTGGCTACTATTATCCGCCGACTCGCAACTATGCCTTCGATTTGAACTATACTGACATCACCAAGCAACCGCCTGGAACACCCGAAGTTCGCGCGCTTATTCGTAACTCGTGGAGTTTAGTCGCGCCAAATTCCACGAACATCGTGGCTTCCTATTGATGAATATGCGTCTGCAATGTCTTCTTTCTTTAACGCTGTTGCTCGATTTGTTCAACGTCCTGCCAGAGGCGTTCGCGGCGGAGTCGCCGAACCAAAACGCTCCCGACCGAGCGACATCTCGTCGCACTTCTGTTCCTTCCCCTTTCGGTGGAAACCTTCCGGCGACCGGTGCCACGAACAGATCATCTTTCCACGTCAGCAGCGTTGCTCAGACCATTCACGGCGGCATCCAAATCCCAGCGTTAGTTGTGATGTTGGAAAGCAGTCAATTCTCGTTTCTGCCACCTCGAGGCTGGAACGTGCAACCCAGCGCCTCCGAAAAGCTGATCCGGCTCGTCCGCCCGGAGAGTGCTGCTCTGATCATCTTGCATATTATCGAAGACAAAACGTCCGGAGCACTGCCATCGAAAGTCGAGGCTCTGCGGCCAAGCGTGCTCAGCCGTTATCCCGGCGCAAGAATCGTCGAGGAATTTTCCGCCTCGGGAATGGGCCAGTCGGGACCCGCGTTCGATTTGGAACGACCACACACCAATCATGGGCGGGAGCGGACTCGTGTGGTTTTCATACCTTTTCCCGGCGGATATCTGGATTGTGCCCTGACTGTTTCCGCCGATAAGGTTGGGCATGAGTATCACGACCTCAATCAATTGCTGCTTTCTTTTCGCCGAGCGCCTCTCCGAAGCAGGATTGAGCTTCAATCCGTCACACCAGAGTAACTCACTTTCCCAGCGGAATGGGGGGTCTCTGACACAACTCCGAGCCTCGATCTGGAAAGAAGTTATCTTTAGCCAAACCCGTTAAACCAGCTACGCTCGGCCGAGCAAGCGGCGAGCGGCTGCCTTATGAACCTGAGCTTATTCAGAACCGATGCGACGTCGCCCAATTCCACCAGGCGGCTTTTCTTCGCTTTCCTGTTGGCTTCAACTCTCGTGTGCCCCCTCTCGATGGAGGCACAGGTCAAGCCAGCGGAAGGCCTCCCACTCAACGTGCTCACTCAAGCCGTTCAAATTCTGAATCTCTCTCCTGGCGACTCCGATCGGGCGCATCCGATCCAACTCCGCGGAGTGGTCACATGCTTCGATTCACGGGCGAAACTGTATTTTGTGCAAGACGCGACCGCGGGGATCTACGTTTACAGCACGAACAGCTCAGTTCAGCTCGCTGCAGGTGACCTGGTCGAAGTCAGCGGAGTGAGCGGCGCGGGACTGTTTTCTCCCATCGTGCATTGGGGAACATTCAAACGCATCGGCCAAGGAACGTTGCCCGTTCCGAAGCCGGTTTCCATCGATCGAATTGCTACCGGCCGAGAGGATAGCCAATGGGTGCAGGTGGAAGGCGTGATTCATCGAGCGAATGAAGATTGGGGCCATCTCACACTTGACTTGGTCGCGGGGACGAGCCAGTTGAAGGTTCGGATATTGAATTATCCGAAGGGCCTCGATAGCCAGCTTGTCGATGCCCGAGTCCGCGTTCATGGCGTCGCAGGGACCAGCTACAATAACAAAAGGCAACTGACCGGTTTTCATCTACTTGTTCCGAGTTCAGAGCAGGTCACGATCATGGAACCGCCGATTGCAGACCCTTTCAGCGCCCCGATTCGGCTGAACCGCAGCCTCATGGCTTATTCTCTCCAAGGCGAAAGGGAACATCGCATTCACCTGCGCGGGATTGTGACTTTGCACTGGCCGGGAGAGGCGCTGTTCATCAAAGATGCGAGCGGAGGGATACAGATCCGAACGCGTCAGCAGACTCCGCTTGAGGTTGGCGAGGTGATCGATGTGTCCGGCTTTTCAGCGGCGGGTGGCTATACGCCGCTCATGGAGGAAGCGATTTTTCGTTCCATCGAAACAAAAGATCCTCCCAAGCCGAGAGTCGTAACGGCCACTCAGGCTCTTGCCGGCGAATTCGACAAAGAATTGGTCCGAATGGAAGGGATCTTAATCGCACAAACCCAAGTCCGCTCGAACTCTCATGTCCTCGTGCTGCAAAACAACAAGGCAATCTTTCACGCTTACGTGCAAAAAACGAAGGTGGGATCAATCGCCAGCGATTTGTTGGATGGAAGTCACCTCCAAGTCACGGGAGTTTGTTCGGTGGACTTGGGAGAAAACGAGAAGCCCGCAGGATTTAATCTCTGGTTGCGGTCCCCTGAAGATATCGAAGTGCTTGAGAGGCCTCATGGGTGGACGTTTGTCAGAATCGTATCGGCGCTTGGAGCGGTTGGACTGGTTTTCTGCTTGGGACTCGTTTGGATGGTTCAGATGCGCCAGCGAGTGCGTCACCAAACCGAGGCGATTCGTGAGCGCGAACTCGCTTTGGAGGAGCGCTATCGCGATCTGTTCGAGAATGCGAACGACATCCTCTATACGCACGACCTTTCCGGGAAACTAACCTCTCTAAACAAGGCAGGCGAACAAGTCCTCGGCTACTCACGCGCAGAAGCAGCGCAGATGAATATCGACGATCTGGTAAAGCCAGAGCAGCGGTATCGGGTTCGCGAGCACATCAACCGAAAAATCGCCGGTGAATTGCGCGCAAATTACGAGTTGGAAGTGATCACCAAGCGCGGGAATTGCATTACTCTCGAAGTGACGAGCCGACCTCATTATCAAGAGGGAAAGCTGTTCGGCATCCAAGGCGTTGCGCGCGACATCACACATCGCAAGCAGGCCGAAGGGGCGCTGCGGCAAAGCGAGCACCAACTCCGCAAGTCCCTTGAGGAACGCGAACGGATCAGTCGCGATCTGCACGACGGCATTATTCAGTCAATCTATGCGGTAGGTCTGAGCCTGGAGGATTGCAAACGACTGGTCAGCATTGAACCGCTCGAGATTGAACATCGGCTGAGCAAGGTTCTTAATGACTTGAACGGAGTGATTCGCGAGGTGCGAAATTTTATCCTCGGTTTGGAATCCACCACGCTGAAGGGCCTGGAGTTTAAGACCGCATTAAGATCGCTCGTCTTGACCTTGGGCGAAACGCATTCGCTGGGCTTTGGCGTCCAGATCGACTCACTGGTCGCTGAAAGTTTGAGCTCGAACCAAGCGACTCACTTGTTGCACATCGCGCGCGAGGCGATGAGCAACAGCGTCCGCCACGCCAAGGCGGAGAGGACGATCCTGGCACTTCAACTTCACGATGGAGTCATTCGCTTCGAGGTCCAGGATAACGGCGTCGGGTTCGATGCGACAGCCGTTCACCAACACGGTCTGGGACTGCGGAATATGGCCGCGCGAGCTCAAGAGCTCGGCGCACTCTTCACGGTCGTATCTCAGGCAGGCCAAGGAACTCGAATCGTGCTCGACATTCCCCGGGAAAACCCGCATGAGTCTGCCTCCAAATGAAACCCGTTCGGTTACTGATCGTGGACGATCATGAAGTGGTGCGCGTCGGGCTGAGAACGCTGCTGGGAAGATTCCAAAGTATCGAGGTAGTCGGTGAAGCCGGCACTGCCGCCGCCGCCATCGCGGAGACGAAGCGACTTTCGCCGGATGTCGTCTTGCTCGATGTCCGCCTTCCAGATGGTAATGGATTCGACGCTTGCCGGCAGATCCAAGAAATGGCGACCGACACACGCGTCCTGATTCTCACCTCGTTTGCGGACGATGATGTCGTCTTCCAATCGATTGCCGCCGGAGCAGATGGTTATTTGCTCAAAGAAATAGATGGCGAAGGTTTGGTCAAAGCGATCGAGAAGGTCGCGGCTGGACAGTCCATCCTAGACCCAGCCATAACTCGGCGTGTCATGAGCCTAGTAAAAAATGGCGTCGAACCGATCGGCAAGACCAAACTTGATCCCCTTTCCCCCCAAGAACTAAAAGTCCTGGCTCTTGTGGCGGAGGGAAAAACCAACAAAGAAATCGGGATTGATCTCAGTCTCAGCGATAAGACCATCAAGAATTACCTTAGCAACATTCTGGATAAACTTCAGCTTAGCCGCCGATCGCAAGCAGCAGCATTCTTTGTCCAGCACTCAGTTCGTTAGGGTTAAATGGCCCTATCCTCGGTAGGGTCAAAAAACTTTCAGTTAAGCCCTACAAGATTCCATAGTTTTAAGTCACCATAGGCCAACGGTTTCGGTGTTTTGGTCACTTGGTTCGATGAATTCTCAGCTTCGATTCGGCCATTGGGCTGCTAACTCAATTCGCTGCGGGTCTGATATGCGTTTGCATCGATGACCCGCGAATGACCGAAGTGGCTAAACACATCTGAGCAACTTATGAGCTTTAAACTCTCCGGGAACTCGAAGTGGTTCGATTCCCGCGGCGCATTCTCTCTGATCGAGGTATTGGTGGCAGTCTCGATTGGCGGGATCATGTTCATCAGCCTTTACTCCGGTTTCTCGACGGGCTTCGCGGTCATTCAGCTCGCCCGGGAGAATCTGCGAGGTGCCCAAATCTTGCAGGAGAAGATGGAAACCATTCGTTTATATACCTGGGATCAGATCAATACGTCGGGCTTTATCCCGACAAATTTTACAGATGTTTTCTATGCGAGCACCCAATCGGCCAGCGGGTTAACCTACACGGGAATGGTCACCATTGCCAACGCTCCCTTCACCGAAACGTACAGTAACGACGTCAAGCTCATCACAGTCGAGGTGACTTGGGCTTCGGTCAATGTCCTCCGCAGACGACAAATGACCACCTTTGTCTCTCGATATGGTCTGCAAAACTACATTTACTAAAGCAGCTCAGGCAGGCCTGACGTTGATGGAATTAATGGTCGCAACGGCCATCACATCCATCGTCGGCCTCGGAGTGGCCTCGCTGGTTTTCTACAGCGGCCGCAGCTTTGCGGCCATCGCCAATTACGTGGATCTGGACCATCGCAGCCGCATCGCCCTCGATACAATGTCGAAGGAGATACGCCAGGCAAATCGACTCAGTTCCTATACCAGCACGAGTTTGACGTTTGAGGATTCCGACGGAACGCCGCTCATTTACGCTTATGATTCCGGAACCAAAACCCTGATCCGAACCAAGAATGGAGTGGCGGATCCGAAGCCCCTCCTGCAAGAGTGCGATTTTTTGCTTTTCTCCATCTATCAGCGCAATCCAGTTGGAGGGACTTACGACCAATATCCGACCGCAACGGCGACGACGTGCAAACTAGTACAGCTCAACTGGGTTTGTTCGCGGAAAATATTCGGAATCGCGAAGAATACCGAAAGCGTCCAGTCCGCGAAAATCGTCATCCGAAAGCAATAATCCATGAAAATCCGACCATCCGATCAACAAGGCAGCGCACTGTTAATCATTCTGCTGACTGTCGCGATCATCGGCGTGACGATGGCCAGTTACCTGAACCTAGTGAGCAGCCAAAACCTTTCGTCAATGCGCTCGTTACAATGGAACACCTCTATCCCGGTGGCGGAGGCTGGAATTGAAGAAGCAATGACGCATCTTTATTACAACGCCACGAACAGGGGCACGGAAGGCTGGACCTTGTCGGATGGCTATTATCGGAAGGAGCGCAGCTTGGGGGAGACTAAGTATGTGACTCTCATATCGGTTGCGACCCCGCCCGTTATCTACTCCTCAGCGTATGTTCGTGTTCCGCTCGGGACCAATTATATCGATCCGCCGCGCACGATCTTTGTCACAACCACGAATGAGAGCTTGTTCGCCAGAGGCTTGGTCGCGAAGGGGCAGATCGACATGAGTGGGAACAACGTGTCCACGGACAGTTTTGATTCCATCAGCACCACCTACAGCACGGGTGGCCGGTACGATGCGGCGAAGGCTAAAGATGGCGGATCAGTTGCGACGAATGCAAGTTTGACCAACTCCTTCGGTGTCGGCAACGCGGACATCCATGGAAAGGCATCCATGGGTCCCGGCGGAATCCCTTCGCTCGGGCCCGGTGGTGGGATCGGCCCAGTGGCGTGGCGCAATGCTGGCAACGATGGAATTTATACGAATTGGTTCAAGGATGACATGAACGTGAGTTTTCCCGATGTTCAACTTCCATTCAACGGAGGCGCGACAACTCCGACGAGCGGAACTGTGGGGGGAACCAATTATAATTATGTCTTGGGCAACGGAAACTACCAACTCACCGGTCTGAGCATGAGCGGCAACGCGGGGAACGTGATGCTGATCAATGGCAATGCGACGCTGCTCGTGACCGGGAACATCAGCATTGCGGGCAATGCGTCGATTCGAATTGCGCCTGGCGGCCAATTAAAATTGTACATGAGCGGAGCCAGCGCGAGCCTTGGAGGCAATGGGTGCATCAATGATAACGCCAACGCAACGAACTTCTTCTATTACGGACTGCCGACCAATACGAGCGTAAGCCTAGGCGGCAACGCAGGATTTACCGGCGTCGTCTATGCGCCCAGCGCAGCTTGTACTCTCGGTGGAGGAGGAAACAACACCACGGATTTCATCGGTGCCAGCGTCACCGGATCAGTGAGAATGAATGGGCACTTTAACTTTCACTATGACGAAAACTTGGGCAGGCTTGCGACGGGTCGGGGATTTATCGTGACTTCATGGCAGGAACAGTGAGACAGGGAGGGTTCGTTAGGATAATATCGACCAATCGCAGGAACTCCGACTCCAGGCCACTCACGCCACAATCTCATGAGGGCCCTTGCCTCCGTTCACCAAAAACAAGACTGCCATCCGCACTGCCAGCCCGTTAGTCACCTGCTCGAGGATCACCGAGCGGGGGCAATCCGCCACATCACTGTCGATTTCCACACCGCGATTGATTGGGCCAGGATGCATGATTAGAACGTCCGGTTTGGTGAGAGCCATCCGTGCTTTATTGAGCCCGAAAAGGCTCGTGTACTCACCAATGCTCGGAAACATCGTCTTCCGCTGGCGCTCATGCTGAATGCGAAGAAGGTTGATGATATCGGCGTCACGGATGGCTTCGTTGACATCGTGGGTGACTCGACAGCCCATTCGCTCGAAGACGCGCGGAACGAGGGTTGATGGACCGCACAAGGTCACTTTGGCTCCCAATTTCAACAAAGCCCAAATATTCGAACGCGCGACTCGGCTGTATAAGATGTCGCCCAGAATCGTAACCTTTAGACCCTCGACCTTTCCCTTTTTCTCGCGAATCGTAAAGACATCCAGCAACGCTTGCGTCGGATGCTCATGCGCGCCATCGCCAGCATTGATCACGCTGGCTTCCAGAAAGCGAGAGAGAAAATGAGGCGCTCCCGACGCGCTATGGCGGATGATAATGATGTCCGCATTGAGGGCCTCCAGATTGCGCGCGGTATCTTTGAGCGTTTCGCCTTTCTTCAGCGAAGACGCTTCAGCCGCGAAGTTGATCACGTCGGCAGTCAAACGTTGCGCAGCCAACTCAAAACTGATCCGAGTCCTGGTCGAGTGTTCGATAAAGAGATTGATGACCGTCTTCCCGCGCAGCGCAGGGACTTTCTTTATCGCGCGTTCGCCGACGGCTCGGAACGCTCGCGCCGTATCCAGCACGGTCACAATCTCGTCCGCGGTGAGCGATTGAATGTCCAGCAGATGTTTCCGGGTCCAGCTCATAACTTCTCGATGTAAACCGCTTCTTCGCCGCCATCTTCCTTGAGCCTTACATTAATACGTTCCAGCAATGAAGTGGGAGTATTCTTTCCCACGAAATCCGCTTTGATCGGCAATTCACGGTGACCCCGATCAACCAAAACGGCCAATTGGATGGCTTGCGGTCGTCCAAAATCATTCAGCGCATCCATGGCAGCGCGAGTGGTGCGCCCGCTGAAAAGGACGTCGTCCACCAACACTACAGTTTTGCCGTTCACATCAAACGGAAAGCTGGTGGGTGAAATATTCGGGCTGACGCGCTGGTGCAGATCATCACGGTGCATCCCGACATCGATGCATCCGACGGGCACAGGATGGCCCCACAGCTTAGATAGGGAATCGGCTAGACGCTGGGCGAGATGCACACCGCCTCGCTGAACACCCACGATCACAACTTTAAGGCTGGCGGCATTTCGTTCCGCAATTTCATGCGCCATCCGGCTTATGGTGCGCTGAATCGCAGGCGAATCTAAAAGTAGGGTCGGGCTATGCATAAAAAAACCGAGCCAAGCCGTCCAGCAGCTTGCTCGGAACTCTCGACTCAGATGATAACGATTTTCATAGGTTCCTTTGCAACCTCGCTGGGCTGCTTTTAAAGGAACAAAGCTTCGTGTTAGCGCTGCCGACTCCGGCGCCATTTTGACCGGTGTTTAATAATCCAGTCAGTCAAGGCATGTTCAAAGCCGATATCAAAGCCAGCCTTTTCAGACTCAATCCACTTATGCTTCAAAATTTCTTCACGCTCTGCTTGGAACTCACGGTAAAGAGAGGAATTTTTGACTAAATCGTTGCCGTCATTTCTGTTACTGGGACTCGACATAGGCCGCAAATTGTTGACGTTCTTGAATGACAAAAATGTAACACTACCTCAACTCATGACAATCAAAATCCCAGCAGGTTCCGAACCACGCGCCGCACAGCTCCACCAACGAGAGGACGGTGTGGCGTCAAAGTGAGCGTGATGGCCATCAACACAATCGTCAGCCGTCGAACTCAGCCCAACCGCTTCCGCAACGCTTCGGCAATTCTGATGAAGGCCTGAGCCGGAGCCTGATCGGGAGCGGACACGACGACGGGGATTCCCAAGTCACCGCTGACTCTGATTTCAGTAAAGATAGGGACTTCGCCGAGGAAAGGAATGTTCTGCCTGTTAGCCTCGGCTTTGCCTCCGCCATGACCAAAAATCTCAACACGATCACCCGTCGGAGTGGTAAAATAGGACATGTTCTCGATGATTCCAAGGATCGGGACATTCACCTTTTCAAACATCGCAATCCCTTTCCGCACCACGCCGAGCGATGCTTCCTGAGGCGTCGTGACGATCACTCCTCCATCCAAAGACACCGTTTGGCAAAGCGAGAGTTGAGCATCTCCGGTTCCAGGAGGCAAATCGACGAGCAAGTAATCGAGGTCACCCCACTCGACCGAATTGATGAATTGCTGAATGGTTTTGGTGATCATTGGCCCTCTCCAGATCACCGGAGCATCGCCATCCAAGAGGAAGCCCATGCTCATCAACTTCACGCCGTGGTTGGAAGGTGGAACCAGTTTTTCCTGAGTGCTCACGGTCGGTCTTTCGCGGATTCCCATCATGAGGGGAATGCTCGGGCCATAAATATCGCAGTCTAACAACCCGACGGCCGCCCCCAACTGCACCAACGCGCAAGCGAGATTGACTGATGTCGTTGACTTCCCAACTCCCCCCTTCCCGCTGGCGACGGCAACCACACGTTTGAGCCCGGAAACTTTGTTTTGCTGCGACCATGGGCCGGAAGCTGGTGTCCCCGATGGTGTCGTCGCTGGCAGCTTAACCTCAACATACACAGACTTGACGTCGGGCAATGATTTCAAGACGCGTTCACATTCCGCTTTGAGTTGCCCAGCCAACTCACCGCTGCCGGAAGTCAACTGAAGCACGACATTCACGGCGTTGTTGTTGGCCGCAATCTGTTTGACTAGCCCAAAGGAAACGATGTCCCTGGAAAAACCAGGATATTTCACCGATTGGAGGGCGCGTTTGACTATTTCTTCGTTTAGCATGGTTTTATTCTGTCTTTGCTTGAAAGCTACGATACTCGGTCAGCGCGAGAAAGCATCTTGAATTATTGGGCCGGTCTCCCGGTTTCGCTTGAACCAGGCTCGGCGCACGATTTGGCACGCCCCCCCGGGCTGATCACTGAGTCAACTGCGCCTCGCATGAATTCATCCCACATGGGCGACATCTCGCGGAGTTTTGCCACAACATCGGAAAACTTCTCGATAACATAGTCCATCTCCTCCTCGGTATTGTCCTTGCCCAGAGAGAGGATAATGCTCCCTTGAGCCAATCCGTGGTCGAGACCGATCGCGGACAGCACATGCGATATTTTTAAAGATTTACTCACGCAACTCGTGCCGCTGGCCACGGCAATTCCATTCACATCGAGCCTCAGCAATTGTCCCTCGCCCTCGATGAATTCAGCGCTGATATTGAGGTTCGTGGCAATCCGTTTCGGCCCCAGCTCCGGCCCATTCAACTGGATGTAGGGAACAGTCATCTTAAGCCCCGACCAAAGCCGACTCTGAAGTTTGACCGCGTGAGCCATTCGAGAGGGCAAGTCACGGAGAGAGATCTCGGCCGCCATCCCTGCGCCAACAATCCCAGGAACATTCTCCGTGCCCGCTCGTTTCCCCCCCTCTTGAATGCCTCCATGAATAAGGCTCGTCAGCCGCGCCCGGCGGTTGCGATAAAGAACACCGACTCCTTTCGGCCCATAAAACCGATGCGGAGAAATCGCGAGAAGATTGATCCCCATCGCCTGAACGTCAATGGGCAACCATCCTGCGGAAGCGACGGCATCTACGAAAAAGGGTATGCCACGCTCGTCGGCTATTTGACCGATCTCACGAACAGGCTCGATGGCACCGATGTCGTGATTGACGTGATGCACGCAAATCAGAATGGTCTGACCAGTCAACGCAGCGCGGACCTCTTCAGGATTCACCAGACCTTCACGATCCACTTTGACTCGAGTGCATGTGAAACCTTGTTTCTCCAGAAATTCCACCGAGTTCAGAACAGCCGGATGCTCGGTAGCGGAAACAACGATGTGATTTCCTCTGCGTTGATTCGCAGACACCACACCTTTGACCGCTAGATTCGCCGACTCCGTCCCTCCGGACGTGAAAAGGATTTCCTCGGGAGATTCAGCATTGATCAACGCCGCGAATTGCGCCCTCGCCTTCGCCAAAGCATCGCGAGCGCGAAGCCCGTGATGATGCAACGAAGAGGGATTGCCAAAAGCTTCCGTGAAGTAGGGCTTCATCGCCTCGAACACTTCAGGAAGAACCGGGGTGGATGCTTGAGAATCGAGAAAGACCTGACGCATAGTTCAGTGGGCTCTTTCTCGGATTTCAGTGGCGGCCGCTCGATGTCGGGAGCCGCTACTGCATCGGCAATTCCAGATCGACACGGCTGCCCGCGCGCAAAACAGTCACAGGAACACGCGTGCCAGCCATCTTGGTCTGGAGGAGATAACCAAACAGCTCGCTTTCGGTCATGTGACCGGTCTGGTCGGCCACTTGCACGATAATGTCGTCCTTAATAAATCCGGCTTTCTTGCCGACCGCATGATCACCATATTGTCCCACATATTCGACGCGCAATCCCAAGTCCGACTCCGCCAGCTTTGCCTTACGGCGTTCATCGAGAGTCGCGTCCATCAGGACTAATCCGCCGCTCGCCATGCGGCGCAAGTCCCAGGTAGTCGCGCGCCAGGAGATATCGGTATGCCGGCGCCAATCGGCGCTTAAGTTGAGGGTGAGGTCAATCTGCTTTCGGTCGCGAAGCACCCGCGCCTTCAACGTCGAAGGCTGAGAAGCACTCTGAAGCACCCACTGTAAATCAGCGATCGAAAGAACGGGTTGTCCTTCAATCGTCAGTATCTCGTCACCCGCTTTAAAACCGGCGCTGGCGGCGGATGAACCTTTGGCGACGCTCTTAACTTTGGCTTTTTCTTTGGGATCGAACATCAACCCAACGACGTCCAGCATCGGCCACGGATAGAGCACCTCATCTGGAATCGGCTTGTGATCAGCGCGAAAAAACAAACGTTCCGCTTCCCGGACCTGATGACAATGCATGCAACTTTGAACAACCTTTCCTTCGTAATCGAGAGTCGGCCGGTACTTGCCCTTTAAAGAAGGGTATTCGTCCGGCGTGTTAAACCGCGGCGTCCGCGGCTGCTTGCCCGCGATCGACCCCTTGTTTGCGGGGTAGCCCTTGTGCATTTCCAACGCAGCCGAAAGCGCTCCGCGAAAGCCTTCAATGGAGATGTCTTTCGTGGCGTCTTTACGATCGGAACGTGAACCAAACCGACCGTAGATTGTCTTGTCGGCGTTCATGAAAAAGGCCGCAAAGGTCAGATCATAATCAAACTGAAACAGAGTCAGATCCATGGCATTCCCCTGAACCAAACGGACACAGACGAACTGGTCCATCAGACTCTTTACCTGGGTATCGCGACGAACAACCTGCTCATCAAAAGCTTTGCAATCCACTCACGGAACACACCGGAAGACAACAAGCATTGGCTTGCGCGTCTTCGCGGCCTCCGCGAAACCTTGAACCAAGTCGTTGTAAATCCAATTGCCTGAAGCTTGCACTTCAACTCGGTCGTTTAGGACCTTTGCGCGACGATCTTCCGCCGCGTTCAACGAGCAGGCGGTTAGCAACAGTACTCCGACGCTCAGGGTGGCTAGCCTGGGGATCGTCTTCAGGGTTCTCAATGTGTTGGATAACTTGGTCATAAGTTCAGTGAGTAAATCGTCTCAAACCGTTCGTGTCGGTCCTATTGATCACAGTTCAATCAAGTCCATTCAAGCATCTTTTAATTTGACCCTAGCCTCGACGCACTTCCCGGCGCCTCGACGCTTGAGGAAACCAAACCTCCTCTCTTGGCGATCTCCACTGGAACGACGCGATCCAGGTGCTGACCGGTCGGGTCAAAAAATGGAACGAGTCTTCGATCGTCGGATTTACCTTTACAGAGGCACTGCATCAGCGGAGGAATTGGGTCGCAAATTCGACGACTATGGTAAAGTTACATTTTGGCTTCCACCTCCGCGCGGGGGTAAGACGGAGGCCGGCACATCAAGAGCGCACACAACAGAAGAAAGCGAAAGCAATATGAAATTAGAGGGAAAGGTCTGCCTGATTACCGGAGGCACAAAGGGAATCGGAGCTGCCACAGCGATTGATTTGGCCAAGCAGGGCGCGACTATCGCGATCATAGGGCGCCGGAAGGACGAAGAGGCTATCGCAACCGAGACAGCGATCGAAAAACTCGGCCAGCGCTGCGAGTTATTTCTCGCCGACTGCGCGAAGCCCGAGGACATGACCGCGGCTGTCAGCCAAATCGGAGACCAGCTTGGGCCAATCGATGTGCTGATCCACGCGGCCGGCGGACCGGTCAACGGCGGACTTTTTCAGATCACGCCCGAGGAGTGGTACGCGGCTTTCGCGGTTCATGTTCATCCGATCTTCTTTCTTTGCCGAGCGGTGATTCCTGGGATGCAAAAGAAAAAGGAAGGCGCGATTATTCTAGTGTCCTCGACTGCGGGCATTCGTGGAATCATCACGAATGTCGCGTATCAGGTGGCGAAAGGAGCCTTGCCCCAATTCACGCGAGCCCTGGCTCGAGAGTTTGCTGATGACAATATTCGCATCAATTGCGTCGCGCCTGGCGTTGTCCGAACCGCCTTTCATGCCAGCATGAGCGAACAGCAGAAAAAGCTGAATCTGGAGCACCGCATCCCGCTGCATCGCGAGGGAACTCCCGAGCAAGTCGCGACGCTGGTCACCGAACTCGTGAAGAACGATTACCTCACGGGCGAGACGTTCACGATCGACGGTGGGCTGACCATGCGAATCGCGTGAGCGACGGTGCCGCAACGAGCATCCGACGGCTGGCTTCGGGGCGGCTTCAAAAATAGAAGTTGAATCCACGAGAAAAGAGATTACTTATTTTTTATCTTAATGATCAAATACCGAGCGCTGATTCCTCTCCATGTGCTGAATAGCCACGATGCTCGGCCGCCCCGCGCAATCAATCCAATTCCCAAGTGAAACTCACCGACCTTCGAGGCATCCTTCAATATATCCCACGCTTTCGTGAAAAGATTTTCATCATCAGTGTCGATGGGGCCATCGTCACCGACGAGAACTTCGCCAACATTCTGCTCGATGTCGCGGTTCTTCGCTCCCTGAATGTTCGAGTTGTGCTGGTCCATGGGGCTGCCGAGCAAATTCGGGCGCTCGCCCAGCAACAATGCGTGACTCCATCGGATTTGGAAGGCAGCGGCGTTACTGACTCGGAGACGTTGAAACTCGCTCTGACAGCCGCCAACCGTTTGACCCATGAAATTCTCGAAGGACTCTCCGCGAACGACCTCCGGGCAGCTTGCACCAACGCAATTATCGCCCATCCGGTTGGGATCATTCAAGGGGTCGATCATCTCTTCACCGGCAAGGTCGAGCGTGTGGATGTCGAGTTGCTCCAGACGCTCCTGACCCAGGGCATCGTGCCCGTCGTGCCACCGCTCGGTTTCGACGGCGACGGGAAAACTTACCGCGTCAACTCAGATGCAGTTGCCGTCGCTGCGGCGGAAGCCTTGAAAGCAACCAAGCTAATTTACATTACGACTCAGGATGGGTTGATTAGTAAGGGTAAATTGATCCGGCAGATGCTGGTGGGAGATCTCATGGAGATTCTAACCCAACGCAAGAGCGACCTGGCTCCCGAGGGCATCTCGAAGGCCACACACGCAGCCGCGGCTTGCCTTGGAGGAGTCCAACGCGTTCACATTATCAATGGCCGGGTCGATGAAGGGTTGCTGGCGGAAGTCTTCTCGAATGAAGGCATAGGCACACTGATTTACGCCAACGAATACCAACAAGTCCGGCGAGCGATGAAAAAGGATGTCCGCAGCATTCTGATGTTGATCAAAAGCTCCGTGGCAACGGATGAACTGGTGAAGCGCACTGGCCCGATGATCGAAAAGCAGATCAACGACTATTACATTTTCGAAATCGACAAGAACCCTGTGGCTTGCGTGGCTCTGCATGTTTATCCAGAACAGCGCAAAGGCGAGTTGGCCTGCCTTTATGTCGCGCCCTCTCATGAGAACCAGGGCATCGGGCGCAAGCTGATCAGCTTTGTGGAGGACAAAGCCTGCGAATCCGGATTGAGCGAGCTGATTACGTTATCCACCCAGACCTTCACCTATTTCCAATCCAAGGGCGGGTTTGGGGAAGGAACTTCCGAAGACTTGCCCACAACACGGCGAGAAAAGTACGAGCAGAGCGGACGCAACTCCAAAGTGCTGGTCAAGAAATTAGCGAAGCCTCCGAGCGGTGAAGGTTCGCTGGTCAGAAGCGCCAACATCTCCCTTGCCGGTTGATCGGCCAAGTTGTGGTGCGACAATCTTCAAGCACACGTGAACCAAACAGCCGCGCTCCGTCCAATCAGCGACGTGCGGGAAGTCTTCTGCCACGACTGCCTGGACGCTTCATCCTAGCGTGTCGAAAATACGGACTGGGAATAGGCCGTTTCATTTTAGCTGTGAACGTCAGCAAGCAGACCGCGTTGCTTTTCGAAAAAAGAGACGAAAGGACGGACTGCGTTTCAAGGAGCTGGGGTATCCCGCCCGCGTGCTTCTCAGGTGATGACTGGAACGGTTTGACTTATCGGCCTGGAGACGAGACGCCCGCGCTCCGCTGCCATCGTGAACTTTCACGCGTTTCCGTCATGGCGAGATATGCGGGAGCGAAGTCTCCCGGGTCGCGAGCTTGTCCGGTTTATCACTTTCGCAAACGCTTCCGGATTTCCACGTCACGGTTCGGAGTTGGCCAAAGGGAGGGTTCGAATCAGACACCTTTGGGTTTGCACCGCATCGCGGAAAAAATAGGTGGAGGTCAGCCGCTGGGAACCGTGTTCCGGAGCCGCGAAGTGGTTGGATTGACCTGGCGCGGTCATCCGGATGCCGCGATCGTTCATCGTATCCTTTGGCTGGAAGGTCTCGAACCAGGCCTCAATCGTGGAGGTGACGTGGACACCCATGCTCGTTACATTTACATTCATGGGACCGGCGATGAACCGACTCTGGGGCGTCCAGCCTCGCGAGGGTGCATCCATCTTTCTGGAGCCGATCTATTGCCGCTCTTCGATTTGCTCCCGAGCGGCTCGCTGGTTTGGATAGACCGGTGAGCCTCACCTCAAAGCTCGTCTCGCAGCCAACTCGAAGCCTCTTGGCGGGAACGATTCAACTTCTCCCTTTTAAGTTTATCAAATTGGCTTAATTTCCCTGCACATGAGTCTAACGGAAGAGATGTCGCAACTCGCGCGACAGGCGAAAGGCGCGTCACGTGAATTGGCGAAGCTGACGCCGGAGGAGAAGAATGCTTGCTTGCTGGCCATGGCTGGCGCCCTGGAGGAAAACAGTCCCGCTATCGAAAGGGCGAATGACCTCGACATGACCTTTGGCGCTGAAAACGGCCTTTCCAGCGCTATGCTCGATCGTCTCAAACTCGATCAGAAGCGGATTGCCGGCATGGCCAAGAGCCTGCGCGAGGTAGCCTCCCTCCCTGATCCGACGGGTCGCATTCTGGACGAGAGGGTCCGTCCGAACGGGCTCAAGCTTCAGAAGCTCTCCACACCGATCGGCGTCATTGTGATCATTTACGAATCCCGACCGAATGTGACGGCAGACGCCGCGAGCCTTTGCTTCAAATCTGGGAACGCCACCATCCTGCGCGGCGGCAAGGAAGCGTTGAATTCAAACCGGGCGATCGCCGAACTCATGGTTGCAGCCGCTCGGAAGCAGCTCTCTTCATTTCCCGAACACGCGATCCAAGTGGTGCCAACGCCCGACCGTGAGGCGATCAAAGAACTCCTTTCCCTCACCCAATACGTTGACCTTTGCATGCCACGCGGTGGAGAAAGCCTTATTCGCGCCGTCGCTGAATGCTCGAAGGTGCCCGTGATCAAACATTACAAAGGCGTCTGCCATGTTTACGTGGATTCGGAGGCAGATCCGAAGATGGCCGAGGAAATCGTGATGAACGCCAAGGTCCAGCGCCCGGCCGTGTGCAATGCGATGGAAACTTTGCTTGTGGACAGAGCGATAGCTCCCGCCTTTCTTCCGAACATGGCGCGACGATTGAGCGAGAAATTGGTTGAGCTCCGAGTGGATGACACAACGCGCAGCCTCTTGAGCTCGGAACAATTAACCCTCAACTCCCGACTTCGCCTCAAATCCGCCACCGAGCATGATTGGAGCACTGAGTACAATGATTACATCCTCAATGTCCGAGTGGTCGATGGCGTTGACCAAGCTATCGATCACATCAACCACTATGGCTCTGCTCATTCCGACAGCATTGTGACGACCAACGAGTCGCGCGCAAAGCGATTCCTCGCCGAGGTGGACTCCGCCGCCGTGTATTGGAATGCCTCGACCCGTTTTACGGATGGTGGTGAATTTGGGATGGGCGCGGAGATTGGAATCAGCACCGATAAAATCGGCGCGCGTGGCCCGATGGGTTTGGAGGAATTGACAACTTACAAATGGATTGGGGTTGGCAATGGGCAAGTGAGGACCTGACCTACTTCAATTCATTCCGAGGCAGACCCAAAAGCCAGTCTCGACTGGAGAAGAACACTCGATCAGCTTTCGATTACTCTGGGTGAAACCAGGAACGTATGGACCATGCAACGAAACTCCAAGCCGCAGAGGAGGTTCGCTTCATCCGCAAACAGCTCCCTGCAGGCGGCCTTTTCGCCGGACACGACTGGCGTATCTCCCCTGCCCCATTTCGGCTCGAACCAAAGCTGGTCGAAGAACTCGATCGGCTTGGGCGAGTGCTGTTGCAGTTCAACCGAGCCGTCAATCTCCTCTATCGGCAGAGCGCAGCAGGCCAGCAGCCAGCCTGGGTTACTCATTGGCTCGATCAGGGAAAGCCTCCGGAGTTAATCGAGCTACAGCGTTCTTCCGCGTTCAAGAATGACCTACCCAGAGTCATCCGACCTGATCTGCTGCTGACGGATTCTGGAATTTCCATCACCGAGCTGGACAGCGTCCCCGGCGGCATTGGGCTCACCACTTGGCTCAACCAAACCTATTCACAGGTGCCGAATGCAAAGTCTCAAATCGTCGGCGGATCCGACGGCATGTTGCGCGGTTTCGAAGGCATTTTCGGTGACGCTCCGAAAGTGCATATCGTGGTCTCGGACGAATCCTCCACCTATCGCCCAGAAATGGAGTGGCTCTGTCAGCAATTGGGGAGTTCGAAGTTTGAGGTTCAGAGTTCAAAGTTCTCGGAGTTTGAGCCAGGGCAAGCTGTCTATCGGTTCTTTGAACTCTTCGATGTGGCGAACGTCGCGAATGCGCCGTTGATTTTCACCTTGGCTCAAGAGAAGAAAATTCGCCTGACCGCTCCTCCTAAAGCGTACCTAGAGGAGAAAATGCTCCTTGCGCTCCTTTGGAATCGGAACTTACGCGGATTCTGGCGCCAGGAGCTGGGAGAACGTTTTTTCGAAACTCTGCTGCGGCTCGTGCCTTACACCTGGATTGTCGATCCGACCCCGCTCCCGCCGCACGGGGCCGTTCCTGAGTTAGGCCTGACAGACTGGCATCAACTAAAATCGCTTTCACAACGGGAGCGTGAATTGATTTTGAAAGTTTCCGGATTTTCAGAGAGCGCCTGGGGAGCGCGAGGAGTTTATTTGGGAAGCGACCTTTCCACCGGCGATTGGAGCGAAGCGGTCGATCTGGCGCTACAAAGCCAAGGCCGGTCGCCATTTGTTTTGCAACGTTATCACAAGCCCAGAACGGTCGAATCCAGTTGGTTCGATTTTAACCGTAACGAGCTGATTCCAATGACGGGCCGGGTGCGCCTTTGCCCTTACTACTTTGTTCACGGAGACGGAGACGCCGCGCGGGCGAATCTCGGCGGAGTTCTGGCAACGATTTGTCCAGCGGACAAAAAAATCATCCATGGCATGAAGGACGCTATTTTGGCCCCAGCCTGTGCATAACCTTTCGTCTGCCATGAGGTACCTCGCGCCACAACCCGACTGGGATCGAGCGGTGGACTCATGGAGTCGAGCGAGCCCAAACTCCCTAGATGCGACGTTTCCAAAATGACTTTGCTTGAATACATCCTTCTGGCGGCGAGTTCGCTCTTCATCATCATTGATCCGATCGCGCTTATCCCCGCTTTCCTGGCGATGACCCCGCGCGATACGCCGGCGCGGCGGACCCGCACGGCGCGGCTGGCGTGCATGGTAGCTGCGGGAGTGTTGATTTTCTTCACCTTAATTGGAGAACGGCTGTTCCGGTTGCTCGGGATCACGATGGCTGCATTTAAGATTGCGGGAAGCATTGTGTTGCTTTTGATCGCATTGGATATGCTGCGGGCGCGGCGCTCGCCCGTCCAAGAAACCGCTGAGGAGACCGATGCGGGCACTGAGAAGGATGACATCGCCGTCACGCCTCTGGCTGTGCCAATGCTAGCCGGACCTGGCGCGCTCTCAACCGCCATCGTCCTTCACTCGCAGGCAAATGGCTGGGCTCAGGAGGTGGCCCTGCTCTCTTGTATCATTGTCGTCTGCGTGGCGAGTTATATCATTTTGCGTTTAGCCTCGCACGGGGCAGGTTGGATCAGCCCGATCGCGATGAAGATCGTCACTCGTATCATGGGCTTATTGCTGGCGGCTGTAGCTATTCAATTCATCTTGGACGCAATTGCCGAGCAGAAGGGAAAATTGTTCTAGCGTTACAACAAGCTCTGCTCGCCGCGCGGCGTTATGCCGAAGCCAGCGAGCAACCAGAGTCGCAAGAAACGGCCGGCAGAATGTTGGCCAAACTCGAGTGCAAGCGCCAACTTGAATGATTGAACGAAGGGCGGTGTCAATCCGCCAAAACACAAATCAGCGCCTTCCGTCATACCAAGGCGTGCAGGCGGCTCGGCTCTTCACTGTCCGCGCTGGATCGCGGAAAACCCTTAAGAGAAACGACAGATGCTCGCGCTTCGAGTAAAGGTGTATCTTGCGCGCGGAGGTCATCAGCGGATGCCGATGTAAGATGACCATTTTCTTACCTCTGGTCCGCGCAAGGCGTTTCAGCCGTCTCGATAGCTCAATCTCCTCACCAGCAAATAACTCGTTGCTAAATCCGCCCACTTCACGAAACGCCGTCGATTCGCAAAAGATAAACGAACCCGCCGCCCACTTGACCATTCGGCTTAAACTATTCCACCCACGCGTCAAAAGGTTGGCGAGGAAATGGTTTTCATCCACTCGGACGGTGCAGCCACCCGCCAGACAACAGCCGCCGCGAATCTCTCGAGCCACGTCTTGAAACAATTCGTGGCTTGGGTAGGAATCGGCGTCCACGAACACCATCCAATCACCGGAGGCTGCGGCCGCGCCCGCATTCCGGGCGCGCGCGATCTGATTGATCGGCTCAGAGACGACACGGGCGCCTTCCGCGATGGCCAAATCCGCGGTGAGATCACTCGAGTTATTATCGCAAACAATCAATTCCGTCTCCCAGCCAAGCTCGACGAACCCGACGCTCGCTGCTTTGATGCTCTGCAAAGATCGTTGGATTAGCTTTTCCTCGTTAAACGCAGGGACGATAACTGAGATTTTCACAACTGCCATTGTTTGGAAATCTCCAAGCTCAACTCAATCATAAACTCTCCGAGGCTTTTGGATATCCTCGGCGCGCTTGCTGCCTCATCTCGAGCACCAAGAACCGCGAAATCAGGCCAGCCAGCCATTGCAAAACAGAGGGAGAGCTTTCATTCAATCGAGGTCCCTACGAGCGAGTGGCCTGAATGATCAGGGTGCATAATCTACTCGCACTCTCTGCTTGTGAATACGCTCCGAGCCCCTAAGTTTCTCACGGCTTATGAACAACCAGTTTCAATTGTCCGAACCGGAAGACGCCGAGACCTTGCTAGCCGCGTTGCCGACTGCAGCGCGGCGGAGCGGCGAGGAGCTATTCCAAAAAGGCCAAGTCCTGAATTTGAGATGCGATGAGCCAGGCACAAGGTACTCGGCAGACGTTCCGGAAGGTGGCTCCACTCACAACGTCACGGTTTACTACCACGCTGACGAAGGGTGGGATGCGCTGTGTTCTTGTAATCCCCACATTGGTTGCAAGCATACCTATTTGGTTCTGAAGTCGTTGTTGGTCGAGCACACTGCGGCTTGCGTGCATATTCTCAGCGCCGGCTCTCACGCCGTTAAAACCAAGCCGAAAGATCAGCCAAAACAAAGCCCCGGCCCCGCCATAAATTTGTCTGAAAAGCTTTACGCCGCAGTGAAGCGTCCGCTGTACAGAGAGGAAACCTTCTTTCTGCGCAACCTCTCCGAGTTGTATCAGCGCTGCTGTGCCACGCGCACCATTTCGCCTTGGGATCTCTCCGACCTGAGGCTGTCCCTGGCCAACTCCGGTTGGGGCAGCTTGAAGATCTGGCCCTCGTTTCCAAGGAACGAGCACGAGTTCTGGCTTTATATCGCTAACGCCCTCATAGAGCGAAAGGGGACGATCCCACCGTTCATGCAGCCCTTGACGGATTTCAGTATTATCAGTGACGAACTTGGTCGGTGGAAGCGAGCGCGGGAAGTTGACCGCTGGCGGAAGACAATGGAAAATACGAGCAAGGGACAAATGGCTTCCTCGAAAAACCAGGGGCAAATAGACCTGCAAGTCAAATTCCAAAATAAACACGCCAGCCTGGAATGGAAGCGGCCCAGCGCAGGGCAGTTTGAGCCAATGAAGCAAAGCCAGAGTAGGCAGTTGTATTGCGATTACACCGCCGAGCGAGTTCATATGACTCCGGAAGCCGAGTTAATCTGGCGAAGCTTCGAGGATTCCTACAACGGCAACCACATGCAATTGACTTACGACGATGCCGAATCGAAACGGACCCTGGCTCGGTTGCTTCGATTGCGCGCCCTCAATGACCGTATCGTCAATGAACAGGGTCAACCCTTGCTCCGCGCGACCGAGCCGCTACGTTGGGCCATGACACCAGCGCGAGATGAACACGACAGCTATCGCCTCCGACTCGTTCGGGCTGACAACACTCCCCTACCTCGTGACATCGTGGTGCTCCCCGGCAATCCGCCGTTCTACGTCACGGATACCACGATCTTCACGGGACCACCTATTGACGACAAGGTTCTCAGCCCGCGCGACGAGAATGTGATTCCGGCTGCGGCGGTTGAAAGTCGCATCGGAGTCGAGTTCATCAATCAACTTGGAGTGGAGTTGCCACCGCGGTTGCGGGACCGGGTGAGGCGAGTGCCGTGGCGCATCAAGATATCGTGCTCGCTCCAGGAACGGTACCCAGGCAGTAAAACCGAGTGCTGCCAGGTAAAAGTCATCGCTCAAACCGAGGACAACATGGAAGAGGAGATGTGGACCGGTTCAGTCTGGGAGGATACCACGCGGGCGAAGACCAGCAAAAAGGTCAAGGAACGAGAGTCGTTCTTCACGATTTATGACCGCTCCGTGTTGGAGGAGGTCGCTCGGCTGATGACGCCTCTCGATCTCAAGTGGGAAGGTTACAACGAAACGCTATCCATGCGAGTCACCAAGAAGCTCCCCGAGATTTTCGTTCCATGGCTCAAATCGCTTCCGCCACATATCGAAGTCCAACTGGATGGCGACCTGGCCTCGCTAGCGCTCGACCCAGTGGCAGCGCAATTGAAACTGGATGTCACAGAGGTCAGCGTCGATTGGTTCGATTTGCTGGTTGTTCTGAATGTTTCCGACACCGAGCTCACTTCGGAAGAACTCAAGCTATTGCTGGACGCGAAGGGGCATTACGTGCGGCTCGAGACAAAGGGATGGCGGCGTTTGGAGTTTAACCTCGATGCGGAGGAAGACGAGCGACTGGCGCGCCTCGGGCTTAATCCCCGCGAGTTGAGTTCAGAACCGCAGCGGTTGCATGCGCTCCAACTCGCCGACCAAGCCGCAGCACGATTTTTGCCCGAGGAACAGGTCGCCCAAATCCAGCGGCGCGCCAGTGAAATCAAAGCGAGCGTTACACCTGAGATTCCCGCGCAGGTGCGGGCTGAACTGCGTCCCTACCAGCGCGAAGGGTTTCATTTCCTCGCCTATCTCTCGGCCAACCGATTTGGCGGCATTTTGGCGGACGACATGGGCCTTGGTAAAACCGTGCAAACGCTCACCTGGCTCGCCTGGTTGCGGGAACAGAACGCGACAGGTGGCCAGCCAGCGGGCGATGGTATTGGGTCGGCGATGTCCGCTCAACCGGTCGAAGAAGGCCAAGCGACCGGCCAAGCGCGCTTCTCTCGCTGCAAACCAAGCCTGGTGGTCTGCCCTAAGTCCGTTATGGACATCTGGCGCTCCGAAGCCGAGCGCTTCACTCCGGAACTGCGAGTAAAAGTCTGGCCAGCGGGCGAGGTGGATACGTTGTTGGACCATCTTCAAGAGGCGGATCTTCACGTGCTCAACTACACCCAGCTTCGGCTCGTGGGTGAGTCGCTTGCGCCCGCGGCGTGGCTCGCTGTGATTCTCGATGAAGGCCAATATATCAAAAACCCCAGTTCGCAGACGGCTCAAGTGGCCCGCGCCCTGCGCGCCGATTATCGCCTCGCGCTCTCCGGCACCCCCATTGAGAATCGCTTGCTCGACCTCTGGAGCTTGATGGCCTTCGCGATGCCGGGCGTCCTCGGCAGCCGCGCGCAGTTCGCCCGGCTTTACGATCAGAAAGGAGACCCCTTTGCCCGCCGACGCCTGGCGGCTCGCGTGCGTCCGTTCCTCTTGCGTCGGACCAAAACGCAAGTGGCCAAGGACCTCCCCGACCGCATTGAGGAGGATCTGTTGTGTGAGATCGAAGGCGAGCAGAAAGCCCTCTACCGCGCCGAGCTAAAGCGCGCCCAGCAATTGCTCTTGCGCGTGACGACCCAGCACCAGCTTGCCAAAGAACGATTTCACGTTCTAACCTCGCTCCTTCGCTTGCGCCAGATCTGCTGCCATCCCGCGCTCGTCAACCCCGAGTCCAAAGCCGAGAGCGCCAAAGTCAACGCGCTGCTCGAACAATTGGAACCGTTGATGGAGGAAGGTAACAAAGTGCTCGTCTTCTCCCAATTCGTCACGATGCTTGACTTGCTTCGACCGCTCCTCACCGAAAGGGGCTGGCCGATATTCTACCTCGCCGGCGACACCGAAAACCGTGGCGAGCTAGTGCAGCAATTCCAATCGCTGAAAGGTGAGGCGGTGTTTTTGATCTCGCTCAAAGCAGGCGGTTTCGGATTGAACCTGACGGCCGCAAGCTACGTGGTCCTGTTCGATCCGTGGTGGAATCCGGCGGTCGAGAACCAGGCGATCGACCGCACTCACCGGATTGGGCAGACCAATAAAGTGATCGCGTATCGTCTGCTGATTAAAGACAGCATCGAGGGAAAAATACGTGCATTGCAAAAGCAAAAGTCGGCTATTGCTCAAGACGTGTTTGGCGAAGAAAAATTCTCCCAAGCCCTCACGCTGGAGGACTTGCATTATCTGTTTGCGGATTGATATTTGCCCTTCCCAAAGCGAGTCGTCACTCCTAACGTGCTGGGGAGTGTGAGCAACATTATGACGAAACCGGCACGCATTTCCTATGCGTTCATTTTCTTGGTGATCGTGCTTGTGGCTTGGCTGCATTTGGCCACCCCTTTGATCGCTGCTTTGCTTTTCTACTTCGCCTTGAGCAAGCTCAACTTCAGCAGGCATAAATGGGTGGCGGTTGTGCTGTGCATATTTCTGGTCTCAGGCATCTTCTACGGCTTTGTCTATTTCCTCAAACAAGCGTTCATCGCTGTGCCAAACATCGCTTCAACCTCCGTCCCGATGATTATCGATTACGCTGAAAAGCATGGCATAGAACTGCCGTTCACCGACGTGCAGAGCCTCAAGGATCTAGTCCTGGAAAGCGTCAAGGATCAACTGCGATACCTGGGGAATTTTGCGAAGATTGCGACGAAGGAATTCGTGTTTCTGCTGATTGGCTTTGTCGTGGCCACGAGCATGTTTATCAATCCAAAGATTGACCTCGGCCGGGAAGATCATCGGTTTCCAAATAACCTTTATTCCATCTGTAGCGACGAAATTGCGGCTCGATTCCGCGCTTTCTATCAGAGTTTTGCCACCGTCATGGGAGCGCAAATCACCATATCGGCCATCAACACCGCGTTGACAACTATTTTTATCGTCGCCGTTCCCGATATGCATCCTCACGCTGCGGTCGTTATTGGCGTCACGTTTCTGTGCGGCTTGCTTCCCATCGTCGGAAACCTGATCAGCAATTCACTCATCGTAGGAATTGCCTTTACCCTTTCTCCGAATCTCGCGGTGGGAGCTTTGGTCTTCCTGATCGCCCTCCATAAGCTCGAATACTTCCTCAACAGCAAAATCGTTGGTGATCGCATCAAGAATCCGGTCTGGCTGACGCTCCTCGGCTTGATTCTAGGCGAAAGATTGATGGGCATTCCCGGAATGATTCTGGCCCCGGTGATTTTGAACTATATCAAGGTCGAGGCGGCCCAGATCGAAGTAATACACGATGAAAAGCTCCCAGCTTTCCCAGTGATTCGTAGCAATCGAGAATCGTGAAATCCTCAATGTTAAGAGTTGCCTCGGTTCAGATGAAGTTTCGACCGTCGGTGGCCGAAAATGTGGAACGAATCATCCAGAGCGTTCAATTCGCTGCCAAGGAACGAGTCGATGCCATTCTGTTCCCTGAATGTGCTGTGACCGGCTACAACCTCGATTTCGCGGAAATCTCGAAAGCGTCCATTGATAATGCCCTCGCCCAAATCGCTCGCGCGGCCCGATCATGCCGCTGTTATGTCCTTGTCGGGTGCCCGACATTCATGGGCCGCAGCCGATTTAATTCGTTGATCGTGTTCGACCGCCGAGGACGGGAAAGTTTTCGCTATTCCAAGATTCACTTGACCTCTCGAGACGCCCACTTTTTTTCGCCTGGAAATTCGCTGGCGTTCTTTCATGTCGATGGCGTGGCGGCCACGGCCATCATCTGCCATGAACGGCGCTTTCCAGAATTGGTGCGCTTGCCAGTCATGATGGGAGCGCAAATAGTCTTTCATCCCAATGCAGGGTTGGACTCCCTGCCAGTCTCGAAATCAAAACGACGCGGTCGCGATGGCATCGCGGTCCGAGCCTTCGAGAATGATATCTATTACGTCTTTGCTAACTCGGTGGGTCCTCAGGGCGACGGACTATGGTCGGCGGGCGATTCGAAGATCGTGGCGCCGGACTCGCGGTTCCTCGCCCTAGCCAACAACCGCGACGAAATGATTGTGCAGGCAGAAATTGATTTGGATCGAGCCGGGCGAAGATATGCGCGCGAGGCGCTCATCCAACCCGCCTTTCTCCGGTCACATTGGAACTCGATGTTAGCGCGGTGTCTCAAGCAATCACGCAAACGCTAGCTTCGTTCCGCTCGTTCTTTTCTGGCCACAGCGGTCTCTACGCTGGCACCACGGAAGAATCCGAGTAACGCGAGGTTGCGAGATCGTTTTCCACAGACTTCTCGCGTTCCGCGCGGACTTCAGCCAAGCAGGTCACAAAGGCAAACGGATCGAGATAGTCGTTCCTTTACCCACCCGCGACTGAACCTTAATCCTACCGCGATGGGCTTCGACGACCTTTGCGACGATCGCCAAACCTAAACCTGTCCCGGTGGTTTTGGTGGTGCTGAGGAGAGAAGTGAAAGCTTTGCGGCGCTGTTCCTCGGTCATCCCGTGGCCCGTGTCCCTAAATTCAATAATGGCATGAGTCGGCGAAGGATTGCTCCTGGGCAAACAAAGAGTCCTTGAAATGATGGTCAGCTTTCCGCCGTCAGGCATTGCCTCCACGGCATTCAGCGTCAGATTTAAAAAGACCTGCTCCAACTGGGTCGCATCGGCTTTGACCAATGGAAGCGCGGCGTCGAGCTTCCGAGTCAAAACAATATTCTGGTTTGTCATCTTATGGCGGGTGAGCAGTCCGAGATCGTCGATGAGCTGATTGATGTTCACCGGAGTGAAGTTCGGTTCCGCGCTTCGCGCAAAATGCAGAATTTGCTCCACGATCTTATTCAAATGATCCATTTTCTCGCCCATAATCTGAGCGTCCTTGGTTCGAGGGTCTCCAGTCGGAAACCTTAAATCGAGCGAATGATACAGCATTTTCATCACAGTCAGCGGATTGCGGATTTCGTGGGCGATTTCGGCGGCGAGGAGTCCAATGGCTGAAAGTTTCTCGTTCTGGCGCAACTGTTCTTCTACATCGACGATGCGCTCGTAAAGCCGCGCTTTCTCGATGGCCAGGGCCGATAGTTCAGCAAGCGCCGAGAGAATGCGTATCTCTTCATTGGAAAAACTGTGGTTGCGATCAGTATAAACATTCAACGTGCCGATTGCATGCTGGCTATAGACAAGCGGGACACTTAACAACGAAACAAGCCCTTCCCGTCTGGCAATTTCCACATTTTGATATCGGCTGGAAGTTTGAACATTCTCCAATTGCATCGGCTTCTTGCGACGCACAACGATGCCGACAAAACTTTCCGCAGCGCTCAGTCGAGACTTCTTCACGTATTGTTCGCCGGCGCCATAGCTGGCTCGTAAATCGAGCCATTCCCGAGTGGCATCAAGCATCAGCACGGAGCACATCTTCGATTCCATGAGGAGGCACGCTTCGCGCGTGATCACCTTGAGCGCATCATCGAGATTGATCGTGGAATTGATCGTTTGCCCGACGCTCAGGAGAGACTCGAACAACCGCGCCTTTAGCCGCAGCTGTTCATAAAGCCAGGTGTTGTGAATCACTCTGGCAGCCTGCAATGCCAAGTCTTGCAACAGTTGTTCATCCTCCTCGCTAAAGGCGTTTTCACGATCGGAATCGACGTTCAAGACTCCGCGCAACTCGCCGTTGACCTCCAAGGGAACCGCCAATTCCGACCGCACGTCGCTTCGGAGAATGATGTAGCGAGGATCGAGAGCGACATCGCCAACTCGCGCGGGTTTCCCGTGGCGGGCAACCCATCCGGTAATCCCCTCGCCGACGCGCAACTTCAGGTTGACAGCACTTTCGGGCAGACCATGAAAGGCTTCGATCTCGAGCAAATTAGTGGTCGGATTTGACAGGACAACCGACCCGCTCGAAGCTCGCATCAATCGCACTGCTTCGCTTAAAATCAAGTTGAGCGCCTGGCGCGGATCGAGCGAAGAATGAATGACGCTGCTGACTTGATGCAGCAGTTTCAGGCGCTCGTAACGCGCTTTGAGTTCATCCAGTTCAGAAGGCACCGCGGCAGTAAAACAAACTTCGGTCGCAAGGTCGAGAGGGAGGGCAGTCAGGTCATGAGAACTCAGGGCTGCTTCAAGAAAAGTTTTCTCTTCGGTTAAGGCAAGAACGCAGGAGCGGTTGAATGATATTGGCAGGGGAAAATGTGAACTCGGCTGATTTTTTTGAAGGGTGGAACTGGAAAGTCGGCTTTGCGCTCTTGAATTGAGTTGC